>JANOCL010000116.1:0-6710 GCA_031412135.1 Variovorax sp.
CGTTCGCGGCAGATCTTCCAGCTGACGGCATCCCAGACCTGGTGCAGATCGTGCAGGCTGGCGCTGAAGACTGCCTTGGCGTCGCGCCAGACTTCGACCTTGCCCTTGCCTGCGTCCATGGGCGAGGCGGCGGGCCGGGTCTTGCCGACGAAGTGGCTGTGGGCACTGAGGCCGTGCGCACGCAGGGTCTGCATGACCTCGTTGCGCTGGGAGGTGCGCACCTGCAGCAGCATGCCGAGCTCTTCGTTGAAGAGGGCCTTGAGCGTGAGTTCTTCGCGCCGGGCGCTGACCTGGCCGGCCCAGTTCTTGGCATCGCCATAGTCGGCACGGCTGTCGCTGATGCCGTCGCCTTCGGTGACCAGCAGGTCGACGTTGAGCGCCACGCCGACGTGCCCGGCAAACGCCATCTCGCAGGCGGCGGCGAAAAGGCCGCCGTCGCTGCGGTCGTGCATCGCGAGAATCTTGCTCTCGGCGCGCAGTACGTTCACGGCATCCACCAGCTTGACCAGGTCTTGCGGATCGTCGAGATCGGGCACGGTGTCGCCGCTCTGCACCAGTGTCTGCGCGAGGATGCTGCCCGCCATGCGCTGCTTGCCGCGGCCCAGATCGATCAACACCAGGGTCGTGTCGGGCTCGTCGGCGTCGAGTTGCGGCGTGAGCGTCGGGCGCACGTCGGCGAGCGTGGCGAAGGCGGTGACGATCAGGCTCACCGGCGACGTGACTTTCCTGGATTGGTCACCGTCGCGCCACTGGGTGCGCATCGACAGCGAATCCTTGCCGACGGGAATCGAGATGCCGAGGGCCGGGCACAGTTCGAGCCCCACCGCCTTGACGGTTTCGTAGAGCGCGGCATCCTCGCCCGGCTCGCCGCAGGCCGCCATCCAGTTGGCCGACAGCTTGACGCGCGACAGCTCGATCGGCGCGGCCAGCAGGTTGGTGATCGCCTCCGCGACGGCCATGCGGCCGGAGGCCGGCGCGTCGATGGCCGCCAGCGGCGTGCGCTCGCCCATGCTCATCGCTTCGCCGGCGAAGCCCGTGTAGTCGGCCAGCGTCACCGCGCAATCGGCCACCGGCACCTGCCAGGGTCCGACCATCTGATCGCGATGGCTCAACCCACCCACCGTGCGGTCGCCGATGGTGATGAGGAAGCGCTTGGAGGCGACGGTCGGGTGCGAGAGCACGTCGATGGCGGCTTTCTGCAGATCGACACCCGTCAGGTCGAGCGGCTTGAAGCGGCGGGGGATCGACCGCACGTCGCGCAGCATCTTTGGCGGCTTGCCGAGCAGGACATCCATCGGCATGTCGACCGGTTGCTCGCCAGCCGCCTCGTCGGCCACCACCAACTGCCGCTCCTGCGTGGCCACGCCCACCACCGAGAACGGGCATCGCTCCCGCTCGCAGAACGCGCGGAACTGCGCGAGCGACTCGGGCGCGATGGCCAGCACATAGCGCTCCTGGCTCTCGTTGCACCAGATTTCCTTCGGCGCCATGCCGGACTCTTCGAGCGGCACTGCACGCAAGTCGAAGCGGGCGCCGCGGCCGGCATCGTTGGTGAGCTCGGGAAAGGCATTGCTCAGGCCGCCCGCGCCGACGTCATGGATCGCGAGGATCGGGTTCGCCGCGCCCTGCTGCCAGCAATGGTTGATGACTTCCTGCGCCCGGCGCTCGATCTCGGGATTGCCACGCTGCACCGAATCGAAATCGAGTTCGGCCGCGTTGGCGCCGGTGGCCATCGAGCTTGCCGCGCTGCCACCCATGCCGATGCGCATGCCGGGCCCGCCAACCTGGATCAGCAGCGAGCCGGCCGGAAAGCGGATCTTCTGGGTCTGCGTGGCATCGATGCTGCCGAGGCCGCCGGCAATCATGATCGGCTTGTGATAGCCGCGCTGGACGGTGTCGCCGTCGACGCTCTCGATCGCCTGCTCGTACTCGCGGAAGTAACCCAGCAGGTTGGGACGCCCGAACTCGTTGTTGAAGGCGGCGCCGCCGAGCGGGCCCTCGGTCATGATCTGCAGGGGGCTTGCGATGTGACCGGGCCTGCCGTAGTCGCTGCCTTCCTGCGGCCAGAGCCGGGACACGGTGAAGCCGGTCAAACCCGCTTTCGGCTTGGAGCCGCGGCCGGTGGCGCCTTCGTCGCGAATCTCGCCCCCGGCACCGGTCGACGCGCCGGGAAAGGGCGAGATCGCGGTGGGATGGTTGTGGGTCTCGACCTTCATCAGCACATGGCTCAGTGCGCTGTGCTTGCGGTAGCTGCCCGACTCCGATGCGGCGACGAACCGCTCGATCTGCGTGCCCTCCATGACCGACGCGTTGTCGGCATAGGCAACCACCGTGTGCTGCGGGTTCTGGCGCTCGGTGTGGCGGATCATCGAGAACAGGCTTTGCGGCTGCGCCACGCCGTCGACGACGAAATCGGCATTGAAGATCTTGTGGCGGCAATGCTCGCTGTTGGCCTGCGCGAACATCATCAGTTCGACGTCGCTCGGGTTGCGGCCGAGCCGGGTGAACGCGTCGACCAGGTAGTCGATCTCGTCGTCCGCCAGTGCCAGGCCGAAGCTCGCGTTGGCCTGCACCAGCGCCGCGCGCCCGCCGCCGCGCACGTCGACCTGCGCCATCGGCGGGGCCGGCAGTGCCGCGAAAAGACTGGCGGCCTGCGCGAGGTCGGCCAGCACGGATTCGGTCATCCGGTCGTGCAGCAGGCCGGCCACGGCCGCCAGCCTGTCGCCTTCGAGCACCGGGGCCTTGCCCAGGAGCGGTGCCTTCAGCATCAGGTGGTACTGCGCCACCCGCTCGATGCGCCGCAGCGTCAGGCCGCAGTTGTGCGCGATGTCGGTCGCTTTCGAGGCCCATGGCGAAACGGTGCCCAGCCGCGGCGTGACGACCACCGTCGCGCCGGCGCGGCGGGGCGCAGCAAAAGGCTCGCCATATTCGAGCAGCGCAGCGAAACGATCGCGCCCGGCGGCTTCAAGCGCCGCGTCGGTGACGACCAGGTGCACGAAGCGCGCGCAAAGACCTTCGATCCGCGGTTCGACCGCCTGCAGGCGCGGCAGCAGCTGACGCGCCCGGAAATCGCTGAGTGCGGTGCCGCCCTCGAAAAATGTCACCACCGGAGAAACGGAATGGGAAGGCGGGTTCGCGGGCAACGTCACGGTCGGATCGGCGGGGCGGCCGCGTTGGAAATGAAGGGAAGAAGGCGGTGGCCGCTGACTGGGGCCATCCGCGCTGAGGCCGAATTTTAGCGGGACCCGATGGGATAATTCCGTCGATGAGCATTACCTACAAAGACGCCGAAGGCGTGGCCGGCATGCGGGTCGCATGCCGCCTCGCGTCCGAGGTGCTGGACTACCTGACCCCGCACATCGCGCCGGGCGTGACCACCAACCACATCGACAAACTCGCGTACGACTACATCACCGAAGTCCAGGGCGCGACGCCGGCGCCGCTGAACTACATGGGTGCCAGCAGCGTGCCCTACCCCAAGTCGATCTGCACTTCCGTCAACCATGTCGTGTGCCACGGCATACCGAACGACAAGCCGCTGAAAAAAGGCGACATCGTCAACTGCGACATCACCGTCATCAGGGACGGCTGGCACGGCGACACCAGCCGCATGTTCGTGGTCGGCGACGCGTCGATCGCGGCCAAGCGCCTGTGCAACTTCACCTACGACGCGATGTGGCACGGCATCGTCAAGGTGAAGCCCGGCGCGCATCTCGGCGACATCGGCTCGGCGATCCAGCGCTTTGCCGAAAGCAACGGCTTTTCGGTCGTACGCGAGTTCTGCGGCCATGGCATCGGCCGCGGTTTTCACGAAGAACCGCAGGTTCTGCACTACGGCAAGCCGGGCACGCTCGACGAGCTGAAGCCGGGCATGACCTTCACCATCGAGCCGATGATCAACGCCGGCAAGCGCGACATCAAGGAAGACGCCAAGGGCGGCAGCTACGACGGCTGGACCATCGTCACGCGCGACCATTCGCTGTCCGCGCAATGGGAGCACACCGTGCTGGTCACCGAGACCGGCTACGAAGTGCTCACCCTGTCGGCCGGCAGCCCGCCGCTGCCCGCCTTCGTCGCGGCAGCGGGCTGACGCCGTTGCCGCCTTGCCCTGACCCGCTCGCACCGTGGACATTCCGTCGCTGCGCGACGCCTACCGCGCGCAAAAGCTCGCACTGTTCGACCAGTTGCGCAGCGCCCGGGCACCGACGCGCAGCGTGCATGCGGTGCTGCGCCAGCTCGCCGCGCTGGCTGACGAAACGCTGATAGCGCTGTGGACGGATGCCGGTTTCGGCAACCAGCTCGCGCTGGTCGCGGTCGGCGGCTTCGGGCGCGGGGAGCTGTTTCCCTATTCCGACGTCGACGTGCAGCTGCTGCTGCCGCGCGGCCACGCGCCGGCCGTGGAACCCGCCCGCCTGGAAGCCTTCATCGGCCGCTGCTGGGATGCGGGCCTCGAGATCGGCTCTAGCGTGCGTACGCTGGATGAATGCCTGGCCGAGGCCGCCAAGGACGTCACCGTCCAGACCTCGCTGCTCGAATCGCGGCTCGTCGTCGGCGACAAGAAGCTGTACGCCGCGTTCCAGAAGGACTTTCTCGCGGCCATCGATGCCGAGGCCTTCTTCGCGGCCAAGTCGGCCGAGATGCGGCACCGCCACCAGAAGTTCGACAACACGCCCTACGCGCTCGAACCCAACTGCAAGGAGTCGCCCGGCGGTCTGCGCGACCTGCAGACCATCCTGTGGATGACCAAGGCGGCGGGCTTCGGAAAACGCTGGGACGACCTGGCGAAGAACGGCCTTGCCACCGCCTTCGAAGTGCAGCAGATCAAGCGCAACGAGGCGCTGCTGAGCCTGGTGCGCGCGCGCCTGCACGTCACCGCCAACCGCCGCGAAGACCGGCTCGTGTTCGACCTGCAGACTGCCGTGGCCGCCACCTTCGGCTACGTGGGCGAGTCGCAGCGCAGGTCGAGCGAGGCGTTGATGCGCCGCTACTACTGGGCGGCAAAGGCAGTCACGCAGCTCAACCAGATCCTGCTGCTCAACATTGCCGAACGGCTGCAGCCGCGGGCCGAGGAGCCGACGCCGATCAACGAGCGCTTCTTCGAGAAGGCGGGTTTGATCGAGGTCGCCAGCGACGACCTGTACCTGAAAGATCCGCACGCGATCCTCGAGACCTTCCTGCTCTACCAGAAGACCGTGGGTGTCAACGGCCTGTCGGCCCGCACGCTGCGCGCGCTCTACAACGCGCGCCATGTGATGACGGCCCGGTTCCGCAACGATCGCGTGAACCACATGACCTTCATGCGGATGCTGCTGGAGCCGCGCGGCATCACGCATGCGTTCAGGCTCATGAACCAGACATCGGTGCTCGGACGCTACCTGCGCGTCTTCCGCAGCATCGTCGGGCAGATGCAGCACGACCTGTTTCACGTCTACACGGTCGACCAGCACATCCTGATGGTGCTGCGCAACGTGCGCCGTTTCTTCATCGTGGAGCACGCCCATGAATACCCGTTCTGTTCGCAGCTTGCCGCCGGCTGGGACAAGCCCTGGATTCTCTATGTCGCGGCGCTGTTCCACGACATTGCCAAGGGGCGCGGCGGAGACCATTCGGAACTCGGCGCTCGCGACGTGCGGCGCTTCTGCCGCCAGCACGAGATCGAGCGCGAAGACTCCCGTCTGATCGAGTTTCTCGTGGCCGAGCACCTGGTGATGAGCCAGGTCGCGCAAAAGCAGGACTTGAGCGACCCCGAAGTGATCGGTGCCTTTGCCAGGCGTGTCGGCAACGAGCGCTACCTGACGGCGCTGTACCTGCTCACCATCGCCGACATCCGCGGCACTTCACCGCGCGTCTGGAACGCCTGGAAGGGCAAGCTGCTCGAAGACCTGTACCGTGCGACGCTGCGCGCGCTCGGCGGCCGCATGCCCGATCCGGGCGCCGAGGTGGAGGCCCGAAAGCGCGATGCGCTGGTGCAGCTCGCGCTGTATGCACAGCCTTCCGACGTGCACAAGGCGCTCTGGCAGACGCTCGATGTCGGCTACTTCATGCGCCACGACGCCTCCGAGATCGCATGGCACACCAAGCAGCTGTCGCGCCATGTGCCGCCGGCTGGCATGCCGGCCGACCGCCAGGCACCGGCCGTCGTTCGCGCCCGCATTTCACCGGTCGGCGAGGGGCTGCAGGTCGCGGTCTACACGCCCGACCAGGCCGACCTGTTCGCGCGCATCTGCGGCTTCTTCGACCAGGCGTCGTTCAGCATCCTAGATGCCAAGGTGCACACCACCAGCAACGGCTATGCGCTCGACACGTTCCAGGTGGTGACCACCTTCATTCCCGAGCACTACCGCGACCTGATGAGCCTGGTCGAGACCGGCCTTGCCAAGACGCTGGACGAAGCCGGCCCCTTGCCGCAGCCCAGCAAGGGCCGCGTGTCGCGCCGGGTGCGCAGCTTTCCGATCAAGCCGCGCATCAGCCTCGTGCCCGACGAGAAGGCGCAACGCTGGCTGCTCAGCATTTCCGCCAGCGACCGCGCCGGCCTGCTGTATTCGGTGGCGCGCGTGCTGGCACGGCATCACCTCAACCTGCAGCTCGCCAAGGTGTCGACGCTCGGCGAACGCGTCGAAGACACCTTCCTGATCAGCGGACCCGAACTGCAGGGCCAGCGCGCGCAGCTGGCGATCGAGACCGAGCTGCTCGAAGCGCTGTCGGCTTAG
>JANOCL010000117.1:0-14986 GCA_031412135.1 Variovorax sp.
CGGTCTCGCTGGTGCTGATGGTCGAAGATGCCGACTCGCCCACGCCCAATCCGCTGGTGCATGCCATCGCCGTCGGCTTGCCCACCGGCGACGGCGCACTGCCCGAGGCGGCGCTGGCGGGCGACGCCGACGAAACCGGCATCCACATCGGCCGCAACTCCTACCTGCAGGCGGCATGGCTTCCGCCCGATCCGCCGCCCGGTCACGGCGTCCACCGCTACGCGTTCCAGCTGTTCGCGTTGAACGCGGCGCCCGAGTTTTCGTCCACACCCGGGCGCGACGAGGTGATGGACATGCTCCGGGCACACGCCATCGCCAGCGGACTTCTCATCGGCACCTGCGAGCGGCCGGACGGTTCCATCAAGATCGGGGAAACGGCGCCTGCGGCGCCTGTCGGCCCGGTGGCCGCCGGCTGACGACGCTCAGCCCAACGGGCCGGTGTACGCAGTAGCGAGCGGGAGGCGGGAGGCTTCGGCCAGCAGCAAGGCAAGCTGGTGCGCCGCGGCGTCGACCACCGCCCGGCCTTTCTCGGCGGTTGCGGCAGCGGCGTTTCCGGCGGCGCCGGCGGGGTTGTAGTCCTCCATCGCCCAGCCGAGCTTGGCGCTCCTGCCGTTGCCGAGTACCGGAAAGCCGGCTGCACGCTGGCGCGACGTCGAGCCGAAATCGCGCGCCTCGGCCATCGCAACCTGCCCGGGCGCGAGTGCCAGCATCATCGACGTCTCGATCTCGCCCGCGTGCACGCCGAAGCGATGTTCTTCGGCACCGAATTGCGCGCCCGCCTCGCCGAGCGGCAGGTTGAACCAGCTCACGCTGTAGACGATCAGCCCGTGCGCCGCGCGCAACTCGCGCGCCACGATGTCCATCGCGCCGACGTGCCCGCCATGGGCGTTGAAGAACACCAGCTTCTTCACGCCCGCGCGCGCGACGCAGGCGCCGATCTCGCTCCAGAGCCTGATCAGCGTCTCGGCCGACAAGGTCAGCGTGCCGGCAAAACGCGCATGCTCCGGGCTCAGGCCGACCTGCTGGGTCGGCAGGAACAGTACCGGCAACTCTGCCGCGAGCAGCGGCAGCGCGGCCGCGACGATGCCATCGACGAGCGTCGAATCCACCCCGAGCGGCAGATGAGGCCCGTGCTGTTCGGTGGCACCGAGCGGCAGCACCGCGACGGTGGCCGCGGGGTCGAGCGACGCGAAATCGCGGGTGGTCAGCTGCGACCAGAAACGGCTGGCGGGGGCGGTCATGCGGCGATCTTAGTGCGCCGCGTCCGGCCGCCGCGCCTCACTTGGCGCGGGACACCCGCCAGACCGCATTGCCGACGTCGTCGGCCACCAGGAGCGCACCGCTCTTGTCGAGTGCCACGCCGACCGGGCGGCCCTGCGCGTTCTCGTCGGCGCTCAGGAAGCCGGTGAGGAAGTCGACCGGCGGACCGTTCGGCCGGCCGCCGGCAAACGGAACGAACACCACCTTGTAGCCCGACCTCGGCTTGCGGTTCCACGAGCCGTGCTCGCCGATGAAGGCGCCGTTCGCAAACTCCGGCGGCATGCCGCGCGCATTGGAGAAGGTCAGCCCAAGCGCCGCCACGTGCGCGCCGAGCGCGTAGTCGGGCGACACCGCCTTGGACACCATGTCGGGTCGCGGCGGATCGAGCCGCACATCGACATTGGCGCCGTAGTAGCTCCAGGGCCAGCCGTAGAACGCCCCGTCCTTGACCGAAGTGAGGTAGTCCGGCACCAGGTCGCTGCCGATCTCGTCGCGCTCGTTCACCACGGTCCACAGCGCATTGCTCTCCGGCTCCAAGGCCATACCGTTCGGGTTGCGCAGACCGGTGGCGAACAGACGCTTTTCGCCGCTCTTGACGTCCACTTCCCAGATCGCCGCGCGGCCTTCTTCCATCGCGAGACCGTTCTCGCCTACGTTGCTGTTGGAGCCGACCGTCACATAGAGCTTGCTGCCGTCGCGGTTGGCGATGACGTTCTTGGTCCAGTGGTGGTTGATGCCGGCCGGCAAGTCGGTGACCTTGGTGGGCGCAGCGCTGACGGTGGTCTGGCCCGCGGTGTACGGCACCTTCACCAGCGCATCCGCATTGGCGATGAACAACTCATTGCCGACCAGTGTCACGCCGAAGGGCGACACCAGGTTCTGCATGAACACCTGGCGCACTTCGGCCATGCCGTCGCCGTCGGCATCGCGCAGCAAGGTGATGCGGTTCGCACTCGGCGTGCCCGAGCCGGCACGCTTCATGACGATGCCCATCACCTTGGACCTGATCTTCTTGACGATGCCGTCATTCGCCGTGTCCGCGCTCTCGGGTTTCGGCGGCTTGTCGCTTTCGACCACCAGCACGTCGCCATTGGGCAGCACATGCACCCAGCGCGGATGTTCCAGCCCGCGGGCCAGGGCCGTCACGGTGAATCCGCTGCGCGCGACCGGCCCCGCGGTGTCCGCCCAGCCGGTAGCCTTTGCGATGTTGACGGTCGGAAGCAGCGTCTTGTTGGGTGGCGGCAGCTGCGGCGCGGGCCCCATCCCGGCTTCGACCGGCAGCTTGGCGGTGTCGCCGCAGGCGCCGAGCAGCAGCACGGCGGCGGCGAGGGGCGCCAGAAAAGCGGCGGACCGGAGGGCTTTTTTCGACTTCATCATGGATGTCCTTTGCGAAGGTGCGGGCACAGACCGGAATTGCCGCTGCGCAGTTGCGTCGGATGATGCGGACGGCCCGGTTGCCCGCTGTCGGCCTGGGTCGCTTTCGGGCGTGGGCGCACCCTTGCGCGGCGGCGCCGCTACTATCGGGCGATGACCGACGACCTGTTCCGCACCGATGCCTACCTGCCCCAATGCGAGGCCCGCATCCTGCGCATCGACGAGGCCGGCATCGTGCTCGACCGCACCGTGTTCTATCCCCTGGGCGGCGGCCAGGCGGGCGACAGCGGCCATCTGGTGCTGGCCGATGGACGCGAACTGGCAATTGCCGACACCCGCAAAATCAAGGATGCCGAAGGCCGCCCCACCGCCGAAATCGCCCACGTGCCTGCACCGGACCAGGCCGAATTGCTGGCCGGGATGAAGCCAGGCGATGCCGTGGTCGCCCGCATCGACTGGGAGCGCCGGCACAAGCTGATGCGCTTCCACACCGCGACCCATCTGCTGTGCCACCTGGTGCCGCAGCAGGTCAACGGCTGCTCGATCACGCCCGAGTACGCGCGGCTCGACTTCCACATGACCGATGCGCTCGACAAGGAGGCCCTGACCGCCGGGCTGGCGCGTCTGGTCGCCGCCGGCCATCCGCTCGCGGTGGGCGCCATCGCCGATGCCGAACTCGACGCCAACCCGGCGCTGGTGAAGAGCATGAGCGTGCAGCCGCCGCGCGGCACCGGCTCGGTCCGCACCATCCGCATCGGGCATGCCGAAGCCGGCGAGCACATCGATTTCCAGCCCTGCGGCGGCACGCACGTTGCGAACACGCGCGAGATCGGTGCCGTCGTCGTCACCAAGATAGAGAAGAAAAGCGCCAGCACGCGCCGGGTGGTGCTCGGGTGGGCGGCCCCGTGAACGGCAGGAACTTCGGCCTGCCGGCCCGCTCCGACTGGCCGGCATGAAACTTTTTCGCTTTCGCTTCGCGGCGGCCTTCCTGATTGCAACCGCCGCAGCCTGCATGCCGGCTGCGGCCCAGCTGATTTCCCGCGCGGGGCCGGTGGTCACCACGCCGCATGTGCGGGCAGAACTGGTCGCCCATGCGCCGGATGGCGTCGTCGCCGGCGCGCCGGTCTGGGTCGGCCTGCAGATCGCCCACCAGCCCGAGTGGCACACCTATTGGAAGAACGCCGGCGACTCCGGCCTGCCGACCGAACTCGCCTGGTCGCTGCCTTCGGGCGTGTCCAGCGGCGGCATCGCCTGGCCGGTGCCCAAGAAGATCCCGATCGGTAACCTGGCCAACTACGGCTACGAAGGCACCGTGCTGCTGCCGGTGCCGCTCACCGTTGCGACGGGTTTCGACCCTGTCGGCGGCATGCTCGATGTGCGGCTGAAAGCCTCCTGGCTGGTATGTCGCAAGGAATGCATCCCCGAGGACGGCGAGTTCCTGCTCAAGCTGCCGGTACAGGGCTCCACCGCGCTGCACAAGGAAGCGTTCGATTCGGCCATGGCCGCGCAGCCGACGGCGCTCGCGCAAGCGGGCGCCATCACCATCGACGGCAACCGGCTTCGGATCAGGCTCGAAGGCCTGCCGCCGGCGGTGCGTGGCAAGACGCTGGACTTCTTTCCCGAAACGACGGAGGTGATCCACACCGCAGCCGTGCAGGGCAAGGACTGGACGCAGGCCTGGCAGGGCGATGCCTGGACCGCCAGCGTGCCGCTGGCCGAACAGCGCAGCGCCAGCCCCGACACGATGGCGGTCGTGGTGGCGCTGGCGCAGGCCGACCGGCAGGGCGGCCAGCCGATCGCATGGCGCGCCGAAGCGCCGGTCGCCGGCACCTGGCCGGCCACCCCCGCGCCGGTGCAGGTCTCGCCGGCGCTGCAAGCGGCGCTCGAAGCCAACACCGCCCGGCCGCCGCCGCAGCCCTCTGGCAGTTTCGTCGCCGCCTTGCTCGGAGCGCTGCTCGGCGGCCTGCTGCTCAACCTGATGCCGTGCGTGTTCCCGGTGCTCGCGATCAAGGTGCTGTCCTTCACCCAGCGTGCCGACGACCGGCGCGGTCATCGCACGGCGGCGGTGGCCTACGCCGGTGGCGTGGTGCTGGCTTTTCTGGCGCTCGGCGGCGCGATGCTCGCGCTGCGCGCGGCGGGTGCCGAACTGGGCTGGGGCTTTCAGCTGCAGTCGCCGGCCGTCGTGGCGGCGCTGGCGGCGCTCTTCACGCTGATCGGGCTGAACCTCGCCGGCGTGTTCGAGTTCCGCCAGATGGCGCCGGCCTCGGTGTGCAGCGTCCAGGCCAGGCACCCGGTCGCCAACGACTTCCTGTCCGGCGTGCTTGCGGTGGTGATCGCTTCTCCCTGCACCGCGCCTTTCATGGGTGCATCGCTGGGGTTTGCCATCGGGCTGCCGGCCACGCAGGCGCTGCTGATGTTTGCGACCCTGGGCCTGGGCCTGGCGCTGCCGTACCTCGTGGCCGGCTTCGTGCCGGCGGTGGCGCGCCTGTTGCCGCGGCCCGGCGCGTGGATGAACACGCTGCGCCGCCTGCTCGCGTTTCCGATGTTCGCCACCGTCGCCTGGCTGGTCTGGGTGCTGGGACAACAAAGCGGCATCGACGGCGCGGGCGCATTGCTCGGCCTGCTGGTGTGCCTGGCGGCCATCGTGTGGGCCTTCACCCTGCGCGGCCGCACGCGGATGGTGATCGGAGGGTTGCTGGTCGCGGCCACCGCTGTGCTGGCCGGCGCCATCGGAGGCAACGTGATGCAGGGCACCGCACCGGCCGCGAAGGTAGCGGCGGGCGAGCGCTGGCAGCCGTGGTCGGCCGCGCGCGCACGCCAGTTGGCAGAAGCCGGTCGGCCGGTGTTCGTGGATTTCACCGCCGCATGGTGCGTCACCTGCCAGTACAACAAGCGCAGCACCCTGGCCGATGCATCCCTGCTGGCGGAATTCGACGCGAAGAACGTGGCCATGCTGCGTGCCGACTGGACCCGGCGCGACCCGGAGATCACCGCCGCCCTCACTGCGCTGGGCCGCAGCGGGGTGCCGGTGTACGTCTTGCAGGCACCGGGCAGGAAGCCGGTGGTGCTGAGCGAAATACTGAGCAGGGAAGAGGTGAGCGCGGCCCTTGCCTCGCTTTGACCCCGCGGCCGACCTGGGTCTACGAGTTGTCACAAGCAGATGAATAAAGCGCTCTAAGCTGCGGTGCCTGTTGAACATTTACTCTGACTGGAGTTCTAGCTGACCATGCCTTCGACGTCACTTTCCGACTCGCGCTCGTCCCGCGCCGCCCGCCGGGCCCGTGCCGCCCTGAGCCGCGCTTCGCGCCGCGCCGTGATAGCCGCGGCGGTCGCACTCGGCGCCACCTTCCTCATGAGCCCGCATGCGATCGCTGCGCCGTCCGTCGGGCAGAAGGCGCCCGACTTCGTTGCAGTCGATACCGGCGGCAAGCAGCACCGGCTGTCGGACTTTGCCGGCAAGTTCGTGGTGCTCGAATGGACCAATCCGGGCTGCCCCTTCGTGCGCAAGCACTACGGCAGCGGCAACATGCCCGCCACGCAGAAGGCCGCCACCGCCAAGGGCGTGGTCTGGCTCGCGGTGAACTCGACGGAGCGCGCCGCCAGCGACTACCTGAAGCCGGCTGCCCTCGATGCCTGGATGAAGGCGCAGTCGGCCACACCGACGGCCGTGCTGATGGACGAGGACGGCATGATCGGCCAGGCCTACGCCGCACGCACCACGCCGCATCTCTACATCATCGATCCCAAGGGCGTGCTGGTGTATGCGGGCGGCATCGACAGCATTCCGTCGGCGCGGGCCGACGACATCAAGACCGCCACCAACTATGTGAACCAGGCGCTCGGCGAGGCCTTCGGCGGCAAGCCGGTCAGCGCCGCGGCGACCAAGCCCTACGGCTGTTCAATCAAGTACAAGAGTTGAGGCCCGCCACCGAATGAAAGAACCCGTCGCACCCGTCGATATCCGCGCCCTCCTCGGCCGCATCCGCACCATTGCGGTGGTCGGCCTGTCGCCGCGGCCGCATCGCACCAGCTACGGTGTGTCGCAGTACATGCAGGCGCGCGGTTTCCGGATCGTGCCGGTCAATCCGAACACGCGGGAAGTGCTCGGGCAGAAGGCCTATCCGACGCTCGCCGAGGCCGCCAGGCATGAAAAGATCGACCTGGTGAACGTGTTCCGCAATGCGCCCGACGTTCCGCCGGTGATGGACGAAGCCATCGCCATCGGCGCGCCCGCCCTCTGGATGCAGCTCGGCATCCTCAACGAGGCGGCCGCCGTCAAGGGCCGCGCGGCAGGGCTCGAAGTGGTGCAGGACCGCTGCATCATGGTCGAGCATTCGAAGCTCACCAAGGGCGCTACCCCGTATCTCTGAGCCCCGTCTGCGGGCTTCAGTCGATCGCGACTTTTCCGTCTTTCACCAGCTTCGCGAACTTGGTCGTCTCATCGGCGATCTGCTTGGCCATTTCCTTCGGCGAGCCGCCGCGCGGCTCCGCGCCGATGGCCTGCATGCGTTCAACGAAGTCCGGCGACTCGATGATCTTCACCATCTCGGCATTGAGGCGCGCCACCACCTCTTTCGGCGTGGCGGCCGGCGCGAGCACGCCGAACCAGGTGCCGATGTCGAAGCCCTTGAGGCCGGCCTCCTCGAGTGTCGGAACGTCCGGAAGGACCGACGAGCGCTTGGCCGTCGTCACCGCCAGCGCCCGCAGCTTGCCGCTCTTGATGTGCTGCAGCACCGGCGTGATGGTGTCGAAGGACATCGCCACCTGGCCGCCGAGCAGGTCGGTGGTGAGCGGCCCACTGCCCTTGTAGGGCACGTGCAGCAGTTCGGCGCCGGTGCTGGCCTGGAACTGCGTGCCGATCAGGTGCTGCGCGGTGCCGTTGCCGTTGGAGCCATAGGCCAGCCTGGGCTGCGCAGCCTTGGCCAGCGTCACCAGATCGGCGACGTTCTTGGCCGGCGTGTTGGTGGCATTGACCACGAGCACGTTGGGAACCATGGCCACGATGGTGATCGGCGCCAGGTCCTTCTGGAAGTCGTAGGGCAGCTTCTTGTAGACGCTGGTAGCGATGGTGTGATGCACCGCGCCCATCAGCAGCGTGTAGCCGTCGGGCTTGGCCTTGGCCACGTAGTCGGCGCCCAGCGTGGCGCCGGCGCCAGGCCGGCTTTCGACCACCACCGGCTGGCCGAGGCTCTGGGTTAGCTTGTCTGCGAGCGCACGGGCGAGCACATCGGTGGTGCCGCCCGCGGGGAACGGGACGATCAGGCTGATCGACCTGGCCGGCCAGGCCGACTGGGCTGCGGCCAGCGTGGACGCGAGGCCCAACGCGAGGGCGCAGGCCTGCATGACATTGCGGCGGCGGGGTTGGAAGGAAGTGGGCATGGTGTCTGTGTCTCCGTCTTGTTGTGGATTGGAGGGCATGCCCGTCAGGCTGCGCGCCGCTGCTGGGTTCGATCGGCAGCGATGTACCCGCACACCGCCGTTGTCACCTCCGCGGTGGTCGCGGTGCCGCCGAGATCGCCGGTATGGAGCGCCGGGTTGGCGGTGACATGCTCCACCGCCTTCATCACGCGGGCGGCGGCATCGGTCTCGCCGAGGTGTTCGAGCAGCATCACGACGGACCAGAAGGTGCCGACCGGATTGGCCAGGCCCTTGCCCATGATGTCGAAGGCCGAGCCGTGGATCGGCTCGAACATCGAGGGATAGCGGCGCTCGGGATCGATGTTGCCGGTCGGCGCAATGCCCAGGCTTCCGGCCAGCGCGGCGGCCAGGTCGCTCAGGATGTCGGCATGCAGATTGGTAGCGACGAGGGTGTCGAGCGTGGCGGGGCGGTTGACCATGCGGGCGGTGCAGGCGTCGACCAGTTCTTTGTCCCAGGTGACGTCCGGAAACTCCTTGGAGACCTGCAGCGCGATCTCGTCCCACATCACCATCGCATGGCGCTGCGCGTTGGACTTGGTGACGACGGTCAGCAGCCTGCGCGGCCGGGACTGCGCCAGCTTGAAGGCGAAACGCATGATCCGCTCCACGCCGGCGCGGGTCATCATGCTGACGTCGGTGGCGGCCTCGATCGGGTGGCCCTGGTGCACGCGGCCGCCGACACCGGCGTATTCGCCCTCGGAGTTCTCGCGCACGATCACCCAGTCGAGCTGCTCGGGCGTGCAGCGCTTGAGCGGGCCGTCGATGCCCGGCAGGATGCGCGTCGGCCGCACGTTGGCGTACTGGTCGAAGCCCTGGCAGATCTTCAGGCGCAGGCCCCACAGGGTGATGTGGTCGGGAATGTGCGGATCGCCGGCCGAGCCGAACAGGATGGCGTCCTTGCCGCGCAGCGCGTCGAGCCCGTCGTCCGGCATCATCACGCCGTGCTGGCGAAACCAGTCGCCGCCCCAGCCGAAATCCTCGAACTCGAAAGCCAGCCGGTCGCCAGATGCGGCCGCCAGCGCCTCCATCACCTGCCGTCCGGCCGGGATGACTTCCTTGCCGATGCCGTCCCCGGGGATGGTCGCGATGCGGTATGTCTTCATGGTGTGTCTTCTTCAGTGAAAGAGGGAAAGTCGTTGCGACTGTAGAAGCCGGGCGGCCGTACGATACGGCTCGAAATTCAAGCCATCGTTAACCTGTGCTCAACAATCGATCTGCATGACCAGCGGCATCCAACCAGCCGAACTCGGCTTTTTCGCAGGCCTGGCGAGCGCGCCCAGCCTGAGCGCCGCGGGGCGGGACATGGGCATCAGCACCGCTGCCGTGAGCAAGCGCCTGGCGCACATGGAAAGCCGCCTTGGCGTGACGCTCGTCAACCGCACCACGCGCCGCATGAGCCTCACGCCCGAGGGCGAGGTGCTGCTGGAACGTGCGCGCCGAATCCTGGACGAGATCGCCGACCTGGACGAACTGCTCAGCCAGTCGAAGGCCATGCCCAAGGGCCTGCTGCGGGTGAACGCGACGCTCGGCTTCGGGCGCACCCATGTCGCTCCGGTGATCTCGCGCTTCGCGCAGAGCCATCCCGAGGTGGACGTGCAGCTGCAGTTGTCGGTCCATCCGCCGCCCTTCAGCGACGATGCATTCGATGTCTGCATCCGCTTCGGCGAACCACCCGATGCCCGGGTGATCGCGCGGCGGCTCGCGCCCAACCAGCGTCTGCTGTGCGCGTCACCCGCGTATCTGGCACGCTGCGGCCAGCCGAAGGTGCCGCACGACCTGACGCGGCATAACTGCATCGGCATCCGGCAGGGCGACGAGGCCTATGGGCTTTGGCGCCTGAGCACCGGCCGCGGCGCCCGCGAGCGCACCGAGGCGATCAAGACACGCGGCAGCCTCGCCACCAACGACGGGGAAATCGCGGTGCGCTGGGCGCTCGAGGGGCACGGCATCGTCATGCGCGCCGAATGGGACATCGAACGCCATCTGCGTAGCGGCCGCCTGGTGCAGGTGCTGCCCAGCTACCGCACGCCGGGCGCCGACATCTATGCCGTCTATTCGCAGCGCTACCAGCTCTCGACGAGGGTGCGCGCTTTCGTCGACTTTCTGGCACAGGCCTTCGGGCAATCCGGCAGCGTCGACGAATGAGCGCCTGCGACAATCGCGGCATGCCTTTTGCCCCCCTGAAGAACGACGCCTTCCTGCGCGCCTGCTGGCGCCAGGCCACCGACCACACGCCCGTCTGGCTGATGCGCCAGGCCGGGCGCTACCTGCCCGAATACGTGGCGACGCGGGCGCGCGCGGGCAGCTTCATGGGGCTGGCGACCAACGTCGACTACGCCACCGAGGTCACGCTGCAGCCGCTCGCGCGCTATCCGCTCGATGCCGCAATCCTGTTCTCCGACATCCTCACCGTTCCGGACGCGATGGGCCTGGGCCTCTCCTTCGAGGCCGGCGAAGGCCCGCGTTTTGCGCGGCCCGTGCGCGATGAGGCTGCGGTGCTGGCGCTGGAAGTGCCCGACATGGAGAAGCTGCGCTACGTCTTCGATGCCGTGGCATCGATTCGCCGCGCGCTCGATGGCCGGGTGCCGCTGATCGGCTTCTCCGGCAGCCCCTGGACCCTCGCCTGCTACATGGTCGAGGGCGCCGGGTCGAGCGACTACCGGCAGGTGAAGACGCTGCTGTACAGCCGGCCCGACCTGATGCATCGGCTGCTCGCGGTCAATGCCGATGCGGTGGCGGCGTACCTCAACGCCCAGATCGATGCCGGCGCCCAGGCGGTGATGGTGTTCGACAGCTGGGGCGGGGTGCTGGCCGACGGGGCCTTCCAGCAATTCAGCCTGGCCTACACCCAGCGCGTGCTGTCGCAGTTGAAGCGGGACGGTGCCGACGGGCAGCCGGTGCCGCGCATCGTGTTCACCAAGGGCGGCGGGCTCTGGCTCGACGACATGCGTGCACTCGACTGCGAAGTGCTGGGCGTGGACTGGACGGTCGACCTCGGCCGTGCCCGCGCGCTGGTCGGCGAAGGACCTTCAGGCAAGGCGCTGCAGGGCAACATCGATCCGAACGTGCTGTTCGCCGCGCCGCCGCAGATCGAAGCGGAGGTGGCGAAGGTGCTGCACAGCTTCGGCCGCCCGCATGCCGACAGTGCAACGGCCGGCGCGGCGCACATCTTCAACCTCGGCCATGGCATCAGCCAGTTCACGCCGCCCGAGCACGTCGCAGCCCTGGTGGCGGCGGTGCATGCCCAGTCCCGCGCCATGCGCTGCTGACGCAACCGTTATAGGTTGTAAGCACCCGAAAACGAGTTACCGGCGTTTGTCAAGAAGAAAGGGTGAGGGCCGACTGACTTATGCACAAAACCCCTGCTGCGGTGCGCAAAAACAGACGGGGTGCCATTAACCCTGCTCCTAAACCGATAGCGGTGCTAAGTGGTTGATTCATATAGGAATTGAAGTTTGCTTTTTTTGCGGGCATTCCAGTCGAAGCCTTGATTTTGAAGGGCTGGCGGCGACCCAAGGCAAGATATCAACAAAGTTATCCACACAATCTCTGGATGAGTCGCAAAGCGCAGAAGAATCAACGACTTAAGCCGCTTTGCTCCAACTTGCTTTAACCATCGTCAGAATCTGGGACTTCTTTTGAATTGGCGCATCGAAGTTGCAGTGCAGACGCCGGCGCACAGCGCACTCGGCGATGTTCTGAGTTATATGAGTGCCGTTCCGCTCGCCGGCGGTGTCCTGGTGCGCGTACCGCTGGGCCGCCGCGAGGTGCTGGGCGTGGTCTGGTCGGCGCAGCCGCAGGAAGATGCCGGCGACGATGCCGGCTCGCCGATGGCGCTCAAGCCCGTCGGTGCGGTGCTGGAGGCACTGCCGCCGCTGAGCGACGCATGGCGCGACCTGGTGAGCTTCGCCGCGCGCTACTACCAGCGCTCGCTGGGCGAGATCGCGCTGGCCGCACTGCCGCCGCCGCTGCGCGACCTGACGACCGTGCAGCTTGCGCGGCGGCTGAAGCGGCAAGGCGTGGCACCGACGGCGCCACAGGGCGCCGGGCCTCCGCCGCTCGTCGCACTCACGCCCGAACAGGCTGAGGCGCTCGGCCGGATCGACGCCGAGCCCGGCCCGTTCCTGCTGTTCGGCAGCACCGGCAGCGGCAAGACCGAGGTGTATCTGCGCGCGGTGGCTGCGCTGCTGCAAGGCAACCCGGCGGCGCAGGCGTTGGTGATGGTGCCCGAGATCAACCTCACGCCGCAGCTCGAAGCCCGCTTCAAGGACCGGTTCGAGCGCGTTTTCGGCGCCGGCGCGGTGGTTTCGCTCCACAGCGGCATGACCAACCCGCAGCGCCTGGCGAGCTGGCTTGCCGCGCACAGCGGCGCGGCACGCATCGTGCTGGGAACCCGCATGGCGGTGTTCGCCTCGATGCCGGCGCTCGGCCTGATCGTGGTCGACGAGGAGCACGACCCGAGCTACAAGCAGCAGGAAGGCGCGCGCTACTCGGCCCGCGACCTGGCGGTATGGCGCGGCCGGCGCGAAGACGCGAAAGTGATGCTCGGTTCGGCCACGCCGTCGCTCGAAAGCTGGCACCAAAGCCGCCCGGCGGGGGCCGAAGACGCTGGCGGACGCTATCTGCGGCTTGCCATGCCGTCGCGCATCGGCGCCGGGGCGCTGCCCTCTGTCCGGCTGGTCGACATGAACCTGCAGCCCCCGAAGAACGTGCTTTCCGGCGCGCTGCTGGATGCCATCGGACAGCGCATCGCGCGCGGCGAGCAGAGCATGGTGTTCCTCAACCGCCGCGGCTACGCGCCGGTATTGGCCTGCGGCGATTGCGGCTGGAAGAGCGAATGCCCGCATTGCAGCGCCTACCGGGTGTTCCACAAGATCGACCGCACCTTGCGCTGCCATCACTGCGGCTTTACCGAGCGGGTGCCGAGGGCGTGCCCGGCCTGCGGCAATCCCGACATCGCGCCGGTGGGCCGGGGAACGGAACGGCTCGAGGAGCACCTGAGCGAGCTGTTCGCCAGCGTGCAGCGGCCGGACGGGGGCCCGGTTCGAATTGCGCGCATCGATGCCGACAGCACGCGCCGCCAGGGCGCGCTCGAATCGCAGCTCGCCGCCGTGCATGCCGGCGAGGTCGATGTGCTGGTCGGCACGCAGATGATCGCCAAGGGCCACGACTTCCGCCGCATCACGCTGGTGTCGGCAATCAATCCCGATGGCGCGCTGTTCTCGAGCGACTTCCGGGCGCCGGAGCGGTTGTTCAGCCTGCTGATGCAGTCGGCCGGGCGGGCCGGACGCGACGCCGCCTACCTGGCTGCACAGGGAGCGACGGCCGAGATGTGGATTCAGACGCACCATCCGGCCCATCCGCTGTTCGCCGCCCTGCGCCGCCACGACTACCCGGCATTCGCGCAAGGCGAGTTGGCCGATCGCGCCGCGGCCGGCATGCCGCCCTTCGCCTCGCAGGCGCTGCTGCGCGCCGATGCCCGCACACAGGCGTCAGCCCAGTCGTTCCTGAATGCCGCCGCTGCGGCCGCCGATGCGCTCCAGGGCGCCGAGCAGGTGACGCGCTACCCGGCCGTCCCGCTCGCGATCCAGCGCGTCGCAAACGTCGAACGGGCGCAGATGCTGGTCGAAAGCGGGTCGCGAGCCGCTCTGCAGCGGTTCCTCGCCGGCTGGCAGACGCTGTTGCATGACGTACGCCGCGCGCCTGAAGGCAAGGGCGTGATCCGCTGGCTGCTCGACGTCGATCCGCACAGCATCTGATGCGGAACGCCGGCAGCGGCGCGAGAGTTCAGGGCGAGCCCATGGGCTGCTTGCCCATCTCGATGTAGCGCAAGGCCGTCCGCCGCCGCCGATGCGAATGCCCCGGCCAGGCGAACAGCGCAAGGCCCGCCGCGCTCAGCGCCAGCGCGGTTCCGGCGCCGAAGAAATTGGCGCCCCAAAACAAACTCACGGTGGCAAGCCACGCCACCCAAACCACCCAGCGCGTCAATGTCGTCATGCCAGTTCCCATATTTCAGGCGCCACTCTAGCAGCCCCGTTGCAAACATAAGCATTACTCTAATGCATTAGTTAACAGTACCGAGAAACCATGGCGCGGTATGTAGGAAATATCCTGAAACATGCCGGGCCCTTTGCTAGCGCAGCCAGGCGGCCGCGACAGGAAAAGTGAGGAAGGCGGCTACCGTGGTCCACAGGATGATGCGGGCGATGCGCCCGTTGTCGGCGCCGAAGCGCTCGGCCAGCAACGACACGTTGCTGGCGCTGGGCAGTGCTGCCACCAGCAACATCACGGTGAGCGCTGTCGACGAAAGCGGCGCGCCCAACTGGATCGCAGCCGATCCAGCCGCCAGCACCAGCAGCGGGTGCAGCACCAGCTTCATCAGCACCAGCGGAAGATAGTCCGACAAGGGCATGGGGTGGCTGGACGTCATCTGCGCGCGCGCCAGCACCGCACCGATGGTGAACAGCGCCACCGGCGAGGCCGCATCGGCGAGCAGCCACACGGTCTGCTCAACCGGCTTGGGCAATGTGAATGCGAAAGCAGAAGCCACCGCTCCCAGGACGATTGCCAAGGGCATGGGGTTGGCCACCACGCCGCGCAAGGCTTTTTTGCCCGCGTCCAGCATGGCCCGAGCGCCGTGGCCTTCGGTTTCGTCCAGCCGAGAGAGCGCAATGCACAGCGAACTGGTAACCACCATGTCGACCAGGATCGTCACGATCGCCGTGCCCGCCGCCTGCAGGCCCAACAATGCCGCCAACAGCGGCACGCCCATGAAACCTGTGTTGGGGAAGGCCGCCACCAGTGCGCCCAGAGAAGCGTCGTTCCAGCGGATGCGGCGGTTCAGCGTCATGGCCACGGCAAAAGCCACCATCACCAAGGCGCACAGCGCGTACACACCCACCACCGAGGCGTCCAGCAGACTGGCAATCGGCGT
>JANOCL010000118.1:0-16445 GCA_031412135.1 Variovorax sp.
GGTGCCATGTTCGCCGGGATAATCCCGCCATGGCACGCCCCACACAACAACTCCACGCACCGCGCGAGCCGGCACCGCTCTTGGCCGCTGCCACCGTGCTGCTGCTGCGCGACACGCCCGACGGCATCGAAGTGCTGATGACGCGGCGCTCGGCATCGGCCAGCTTCGCACCGGGTGCCTACGTGTTCCCCGGCGGGCGCATCGACGCCGGCGACACCGCGGCGCATGCCGTCGCAGAGCGCCGGGCGGCACAGCATGACCTGCAACTCACCCAGGCCATCGCCGCCATTCGCGAGAGCTTCGAAGAGTTGGGCGTGCTGCTGGCCCGCCATGCCGACGGCCGTGCAGTGAGCGCCGGCGAAGTGGCCGCGATGGACCGCAGCACCACATTGGCGCCGGCCTTTTCCGACCAGTGCGCCGCGCGCGGGCTGCGGCTTTGCGCCGACCAGGTTTTCAGCTTCGCGCACTGGATCACTGACCGCGACCTGCCGAAACGCTTCGACGTGCCGTTCCTGGTCGCCCGCATGCCCGAAGGCCAGGAGCCGACGGCCGACGAGACGGAACAGTTCGAACCCTGCTGGGTGCGCCCGGCGGACGCGCTGGCGCGGCATGCGGACGGCGGCTTCTTCATGATCTTTCCGACGCTTCGCACCCTGGAGCGGCTGGCCACCTACGCGAATGTCGACACGGTGCTCGAAGCCTGCCGGCAGCGCCCCGGCGGCGAGGGGCCGCTGTGGACCAGCTGCCCGCGCGCCGGTCTGCTGCAAGGCAAGGATGCGCGCTACATGGAGCACGACGCGCCCTACGGCGAGCTGGCGCTGGTCTGCCCCGACGGCCAGATCGTGCATCCGCTCGACTGGCAATGCGAGGCGCCGGCGGCGCTGCTGAAGAACGTGCGCCGCCTCACCGCGCCGAATGCCGGCGCGATGACCGGGCCGGGCACCAACAGCTACATCGTCGGCGACGCAAGCAGCGGCTACATCGTGATCGACCCGGGCCCCAACGACGCAGGCCATGTCGAGCGGCTCCGGCACGCGGCGGCGGGCGACATCCGCATGATCGTCTGCACCCATTCGCATGCCGACCATTCGCCGGGCGCGGCACCGCTCGCGGCGCTGTGCGAGGCCCGGCCGCCGATCCTCGGCCTGCCGTCGGCACCGACCGCGCGTTCGTCCGCACGCTTCGTGCCCGATCGCGTGCTGCGCGACGGCGAACGCCTCGTGCTCCAGGGCGCGAACGGCACGCACACGCTGCGCGCGGTCCACACGCCCGGCCACGCGGCCAACCACCTGTGCCTGGTGCTGGAAGAAGATGCGCTGCTCTTCTCCGGCGACCATGTGCTCAACGGCAGCACGACGGTGATCGATCCGCCCGACGGCAACATGAACGCATACCTCGAATCGCTCGACAAGCTCGACGCCGCGTGCACCGGAGAAGGCATCGGCTTCATCCTGCCCGCGCATGGCTATGTACTTGGCGACGCGCGCGCGGCCATCGCCCACCTGAAGGCGCACCGCCTGAAGCGCGAGGCCAAGATCGCCGCCGTGATGCAGCGCCTGCCGCAAGGCACGCCCCAGGACTGGCTGCCGGCCGCCTACGACGACGTGCCGCAGCGCATGTGGCCGGTGGCCGCGCGTTCGCTGGCTGCGCACGTGGAGCGCATCCGCCAACTGGCCGCGCCATGACGGACGCACCCGACGAAGGCATCCGCCTCGCCAAGCGCGTGGCCGCGCTGGCCGGCTGCTCGCGGCGCGAGGCCGAACTGCTGATCGAGAACGGCGCAGTGCGGGTCGACGGCCAGGCGGCGCTGCTGCCGCAGTCGCGGGTGCGCGCGCACCAGCAGGTCGAGATCGAAACCGGTGCGCGGCCGGAACCGGTGGTGCCGGTCACGCTGCTCCTGCACAAGCCGGCCGGCACCCCCACCGACAACGCGCACCGGCTGCTTGCGGCCGCCAACCACCATGAGCCGGAGCGCGCAGGCCTGCGCTTCCTGCCGCGCCACGTCGCCGCGCAGCGCTGCATGACGCCGCTCGAAACCGGGGCCAGCGGCCTGGTCGTCTTTACCCAGGAGTGGCGCATCGAGCGCAAGCTGCAGGAAGACGCAGGCACGCTGGAAAACGAGGTCATGGTCGATGTCGCCGGGCCGGTGGGGCCCGAAGTGCTCGCCAGGCTCGAACGCGCGCCGGCACGCGTCAGCATCGGCCAGCAGGCCGAAGGCCACACCGGCCTGCGCTTCGCGATCAAGGGCGCGCAGCCCGGCCAGATCGCGCACCTGTGCGACCAGGCGGGGCTGCAGATACTTGCGATGAAGCGCATCCGCATCGGCCGCGTGCCGCTCGCCGGCCTGCTGCCGGGGCAATGGCGCTATCTTCTGCCGAACGAACGCTTCTGAAGCGAGAGGAGACACGCCTTGCATACAGACGCCCTGCCCTCCACCCCGCTGCGCCGGCTTGCCGGGGCGGCCGCGCTGGTCGGCTGGGCCGCGCTGGCGCTGCAGCTCGTGTTGTCGATCGGCCTGGCGACCACCGGCGGCCGATCCGCCGGCTGGGGCATCTTCATGTACCTCGGCTTCTTCACCATCACCACCAACATCCTCGTGGCACTGGCGCTCACGTCGGCTGCGAGCGGCTCCCAGGCCGGGTTCTGGCGCTTCTTTCGCCGGCCGGGCGTTGCCAGCGCGATCGCGGCGAACATCGCCGTGGTGGGGCTGGTGTATTTCTTCGTGCTGCGCCACATCTGGGCACCGCAGGGCCTGCTTTGGCTGTGCGACGTGTTGCTGCATTACGCGATGCCGACGCTCTTTCTTGTCTACTGGTGGATCGCAGTGCCGGCGCGCGGCCTGCGCTGGCGCGGCATACCGCACTGGTGGATCTATCCGCTCGGCTACCTGGTGTATGCGATGGTTCGCGGCGCCGTAGCCGGCGTGTACCCGTACCCGTTCATCGACGTGGGCTCGCTCGGCTACGGCCGTACCGCCATCAATTCGGTCGGCGTGCTGCTCGGATTTTCGATCGTTGCGGCGCTGCTGGTGGCGGCCGGCCGCGTGAAGCCGATGCCGAAAAAAGTGTGAAGCGCGCCGATAAGCCGGATTCTGTGCGTTGAAGTCCACTTGCGTCGACCCCAACGTGACCGCCATTACTCTGGGCCGCTTGTCGCCAAACGGCTCGGTGCCACCTACCCGCCAGCTCTGCGGAACCACATCAACGCTGGCCTACTTGGTGTTGCTGCGCGCAGAGATTGCCCGTTTCACCCGGCCGGAGTTGCCCCCGGCCGACTCGTCTCTGTTGCTCTGATCCTCACCTCACGGTGGAGAGCCGTTAGCTCCTGCGCTGTCCTGTGCAGTCCGGACGTTCCTCCAGTGCGCTCTTTCGAGACTTGCACCAGCGGCGGTCTGGCGTGCTTCACGCCGCGATTATCGCCACAATGGCGCTCCCCATTTCTTGTTCAGCCCGAGGAGACCGCATGAAAGCCGACACCATCCTGCAGACCATCGGCAACACGCCGCACATCCGCATCCAGCGCCTGTTCGGCGCCGCGTCGCAGCAGCAAGTCTGGATCAAGGCCGAGCGCGCCAATCCGGGGGGTTCGATCAAGGACCGCATCGCGCTCTCGATGGTCGAGGACGCCGAGCGCTCCGGCGCACTCCAGCCCGGCGGCACGATCGTCGAGCCCACATCGGGCAACACCGGCATCGGCCTGGCGATGGTCGCGGCCGTGAAGGGCTACAAGCTGGTGCTGGTGATGCCCGACAGCATGTCGGTCGAGCGGCGGCGCCTGATGCTGGCCTATGGCGCGCGCTTCGACCTCACGCCGCGCGAGAAAGGCATGAAGGGCTCCATCGCCCGCGCCGAGGAAATCGTGGCGGCAACGCCCGGCGCCTGGATGCCGCAGCAGTTCAACAACCCGGCCAACATCGAAGTGCATGCGCGCACCACCGCCGAGGAAATCGCCGCCGACTTCCCGCAGGGCATCGACGTGCTGATCACCGGCGTGGGCACCGGCGGGCACATCACCGGCTGCGCCCGGGTGCTGAAGAAGAAGTGGCCGAAGCTCAAGGTGTTCGCGGTCGAGCCGGCGGCATCGCCGGTGATCTCGGGCGGCCCGCCGGCGCCGCATCCGATCCAGGGCATCGGCGCGGGCTTCATTCCGGACAACCTCGACACCGGGCTGCTCGACGGCGTGATCCAGGTCGATGCCGAGCCGGCACGCGAGATGGCCCGCCGCTGCGCAAGCGAAGAAGGCATGCTGGTCGGCATTTCGTCCGGCGCCACGCTCGCGGCCATTGCACAGAAGCTGCCCGAACTCGCGGCCGACGCGGTGGTGCTCGGCTTCAACTACGACACCGGCGAGCGCTACCTGTCGGTCGAGGGTTTCCTGCCGGCTTGAGTGCTGGGCCTGAAGCGCTATTTGATATCGAACGACCGTACCGTCGCGACGATCAGGTCGCGCCCGGCCACAAAATCTGGTTGCGTTGCCGGCCACAGCGCTGTTGCCTGAGTCAAGGCGAACGTGGGATGCCGCGCGCGGAAATCGCCCCATACGCGCCGCGCCTCGTCTGTCTGCCCGTCACGCTCCAGCGACGCGGCCAGCAGCAGCCAGAAGAACGGCAGGTGAGGCAGGCCACCGACGGTCAGGCGTGCCCGCTCCGCCGCCTCGGCGTAGCGCCCCTGCATGAAGCGGTCCATGCCGATAAGACCCTGCCAGATCGGCACCCGGGAGTCGCGCGGGCTGATCCGCAATGCGCGCTCGCAAGAGGACACAGATTCCTCGAACCGCCCCAGCCGCAACAGCGCCGAGCAGCGGTGGTGATGCGAGGTGTGGTCGCTGGGGAAGTGGGCGATCAGCACCTCGGATAACTTGAGCACACCCGGCCAGTCGCCGCGCCAGTTGGTCAGGGTGGCACGGCCGTCCAGCGTCGGAAAGCTGTTCGGGTCGAGCGCCTCCAGGCGCGTCTGCGCAAGCTCGGCGCGCCGCACGGCGGCGTCGGGATCGTCAGTCCAGCGGAATATCGCCGTCAGGAGCAGAACGTTGACCACACCCCCTAGCCCGCGCACCGAATCCGGGTCTTTTGCCAGCGCTTGCTCGAACAGGCCCATCGCCTCGGCAAGGTTGCCAGGCCCGACGCCGCGCAGCATTGCGGACGTGCCCTGCATCGCCAGGTCGTCGGCTTCCACCTCCTCCGGCTTCATCCGGGCGGCGCGCTGGCCGATCGACCTGCCGATCTCGATCAGCAGGGTGCGCGAGATCCCGCCGCGGATGTCGTCCACCGACTGCGCCAGCTGGGCGCGCTCTATCTGGTATTGCTCGGCCCATTGCGCGACACCGGTGTCACCATCGATCAGGTTGAGGTCGAGCCGGACCTGCTCACCATCGCGTCGCACGCTGCCGTGCACCACGTAGCGCACACCCAGTTCGCGCGCCACCGCACGCGGGTCGGCAGACCGCCCCTTGTAGCGCGCCGCGGTGCCGCGGCCGATCACGCTGACCGTTCGCCACACCGTCAGCGCTCGCGTCAGGTCGCCTGTCAACGCATCGGCAAACCAGGCCTGCTCGGTTGCGCCGGCTTCGCTTTCGAGCGGCAGCACCACCAGCGAGCGCAGCGGCACGGCAGGCGCAGGCGCGTTGCGCCACGGGCCCAGCGCAAGGAAGCCGCCAATGGCCGCCGCCAGAACCAGCGACGCAGCAGCGATGACGAGATGATGGCGGGCGGGGGGCGTGTGAGGAGCCGAGGCTGGAAATGGCGCGGCGGCGCTCTCCACGGGGCCTGGCGCGGCGAGGTCGGGCATCAACAGGTAGCCGCGCCGCGCCACGGTGCGCACGCGCTGGTGTTCGCTGTCCCCCAGCACGCGGCGGATCTCGGCAACGGCCTGCGCCAGCGAATCGTCGCCCACCACCACACCGGGCCAGACACGGCGCATCAGCTCGTCCTTGCCGACCACGCAGCCTGCCCGCGAACCCAGCACCAACAGCACTGCCAGCGCTTGACGGCGCAAGGCGGCGAGCTGGCCGTCGGGGCGGCGCAACTCGCCATCAGCCAGATCCAGCACGTAGCTGCCCAGATGAAGGCGGGCTTGCGCGGACTTGTCGAGCGTCGCGGCTTGATCCATTGGCAGAAAGCCCCCCGGCATGATGTTTCATCGTACTTCTTTCGTGCCAATTTCAGCTGACTTTCATGACCTGCGCCAGAACGCCCAGCAGACTGACCAGCCCTTCGTCACGGGAGCAACGCCATGAACGGATTCCTGATCGCTCTCGCATTCGCGGCCGTCACCTGGAGCGGCGACACACCGGCCGTGCCGACCGGCACCGCTGCTGCTCAGGCGCGCGCTGTGGCCGGTGCCGCGGCATTTCGCCAGGGCCGTTACGAGCGCGCGCTGGCGCACTTTCGCCAGGCGGCAGCCGCAGGACACGCCGTAGCGCAGTTCAATCTGGCGGTGATGCTCCTGGAGGGTCAAGGCACTGCGCCCCGGCCAGCGGAGGCGATCGGCTGGCTGCGCAAATCAGCCGAGAGTGATTTCGTCCAGGCCCAGGATGCGTTGGCCGCTCTGTTCGGGCGCGGCGAGCACGTCCCACGCTCGCAGACCGAAGCAACCCACTGGTGGCGCCGCGCGGCGGAGCAGGGTTCGCGCGACGCACGCGTCAACCTTGCGACGCAGTATTTCCTGGGGCGCGGCGTGGCGCAAGACGACGCTATGGCAGCGCTCTGGTATCAGAGAGCCGCCGGTCAGGGAGATGCAGGTGCCTGCTACATCATCGCCAGCATGTACGACAAGGGCCGGGGCGTGCAGCAGAACCCCGATCGCGCCGCTTTCTGGTACGGCCAGGCGGCACTGCGCGGCGAGCCGGGCGCAGCCGAGATGGCGCGCGCGGCGCGGCGCAAGGCTGAAAGCCTGTAGTCCTTGGCATCGAAGCCGCGGAAATCGGTGCGCTCGATGATTTGGCCAGACCGGCATCAAGGGCTGATTTCTGGAAGCTTGGCAATCACCTTGATCTCGAACTGGAAGCCATAGAGCCACGTCACGCCGATGCCGGTCAGCGTCGGGTGCGGCGCGTCGCCCCAGTACTCCTGCGCCACGCTCCAGATCCGTTCGAACTTCGATTCGGGATCTACGATGAAGACGGTCACGTCGATCACGTCGTCGAACGTGCAGCCGGCAGCCGAAAGGATCGCGTTCAGGTTGCCGAACGCGAGCCGGACCTGCGCCTCCAGGTCGGGCTCGGGCGAGCCGTCCGGGCGGCTGCCGACCTGCCCCGAAACGAACAGGAAACCATTCGACCGGATCGCCGGCGAGTAGCGATTCTTTTCGTACAGCGCCTGGCGCCCGGCCGGAAAAACGACGTCACGCTTGACCATGGATTGCTTTCCTTGAATGGGTCGAAGCCGACCCGGTGACAACGATGAGGGGACTTTAGGGGCCAAGGCCTCCCGGATAAACAGGCAAGACCAACAATCACTGTTTGCAGAACCCAAACAATCTTCGAAGTATCGGAAGCAGAGATGGACCGTATCGACGCGATGCAGGCATTTGTTCGCGTGGTGGAGGCGCGCAGCTTCACCAAGGCGGCCGAGACGCTTCACATGAGCAAGACCAGCGTGACGCAGCTGGTGCAGCAGCTGGAAGCACGGCTGCGCGTCCAGCTGCTCAACCGCACCACGCGCAAGGTGAACGTCACGGCCGACGGCGCGGCCTACTACGAGCGCGTGGTGCGCCTGCTGGCCGATATGGACGATGCCGAGACCAGCCTGTCCAGTGCCTCGGCGTCGCCCAGGGGCCGGCTGCGAGTGGATGTGCCCAGCCCGCTGGCTCGCATGATCCTGGTGCCCGCATTGCCGGCGTTCCACGCGCACTATCCCGACATCCAGCTCGACATGGGCGTGAGCGATCGCATGGTGGACCTGATCGGCGACAACGTGGACTGCGTCGTGCGCGGCGGCGAGCTCGCCGACCAGTCGCTGATGGCACGCCGCGTGGGCAACCTGCAGCTCGGGGTTTACGCGGCGCCGAGCTACCTCGAACGCGCCGGCACGCCCTCGCACCCGCGCGAGCTGGAAGGCACGCACCACCGCATCGTGGGCTTCCGGTCGTCACGCACCGGCAAGACCTTTGCGTACGCCATGCGCCGCGACGGCGAGAGCGTCGAAGTGCAAGGCCGCTACGTGTTGTCGGTCGACGACGGCAATGCCTACCTCGCGGCCGGCCTGGCCGGCATGGGTGTCCTTTGGCTGCCGGACTACATGGCCAAGGCGCAACTGGCGCGCGGTGAGCTGGTGCCCTTGTTCGCGGGCTGGCGCCTGGACCCGATGCCGCTGTACGTGGCGTTCCCGCCGAACCGGCATGTCAGCGTCAAGCTGCGCGTGTTCATCGATTGGGTCGCGCAGCTGATGGCACACCATGCGACTGTCGGCGCCCGACGTGATTCGTGACTCGAGCGTTGCGAGTACGGCGAGGCCATGCCGGTCATGACTCCGGCGAATCGGCCTTTCGGTAGAACGCCTCGACCTTGCCCTTCAGCTTGATCAGCAGCGGCTTGCCCTTGCGATCCAGCGTCTTGCCTGCGGGCACCTTGATCCAGCTTTCGCTGATGCAGTACTCCTCGACATCCAGCCGCTCCTTGCCGTTGAAGCGGATGCCGATGTCGTGCTCGAACACCGCAGCGATGTGATGGGGGCTGCGCGGATCGATGGACAGGTGATCGGGGAGGGGTGGGGGTGGAGTGGCTTCGGTCATGAAGGTTGATGATATGACCGCTGCGCCAGCGGCGATCCGGGTGCATGGCCGTGACGCTTGTGCATTACAGTCGCCGCTCCTTCAAGCGCCACCTGCCCGATCGACACGGGCCCGAAGCCATGATCCGCGTATCCGAAATCAAACTGCCGCTCGACCATGACGATGCGGCACTGCCAACGGCCGTTGCCGATGCATTGGGCGCACCCACTGCCGCCATCACCGGCCTCACGGTCTTCAAGCGCAGCTTCGACGCACGCAAGCCGCAGTTGCTGCGGGTCTACATCGTCGACGTGACGCTGGCCGATGCGGCGCTCGAAGCGACGCTGCTCGCCCGGTTCGCCGGGCACCCGCACATAGGCCCTTCGCCCGACATGCTGTGGCGCGCGCCGGTGCGGGCGCCCGAAGCGCTGCCGCTGCGGCCGGTGGTGGTGGGCTTCGGTCCGTGCGGGATCTTCGCCGCGCTGCTGCTCGCGCAAATGGGCTTCAAGCCGATCGTGCTGGAGCGCGGCCGGGCGGTGCGCCAGCGCACCCGCGACACATGGGCGCTGTGGCGCAGGGGCGAGCTAGACCCCGAATCGAACGTGCAGTTCGGCGAAGGCGGTGCCGGCACCTTCTCGGACGGCAAGCTCTACAGCCAGATCAAGGACCCGCGCTTCCTCGGCCGCAAGGTGATGGAGGAGTTCGTCAAGGCCGGCGCGCCGCCCGAGATCCTGTATGTCGCGCATCCGCACATCGGCACCTTCAAGCTGGTGAAGGTAGTCGAGAACATGCGCGAGCAGATCATTTCTCTGGGCGGAGAGATTCGTTTCGAGCAGCGGGCGTGCGACCTGCTGATCGAGGACGGCCACGTCCGCGGCCTCGGCGTGCTCGACCAGCGCACCGGCACGACGAGCGAGCTGCGCGCCGACCACGTCGTGATGGCGCTCGGCCACAGCTCGCGCGACACCTTCGAGATGCTGCATGCGCGCGGCGTGCACATCGAGGCCAAGCCGTTCTCGATCGGCTTTCGGGTCGAGCATCCGCAGGGCCTGATCGACCGCGCCCGCTGGGGCCGGCATGCGGGCCATCCGCTGCTGGGCGCGGCCGACTACAAGCTGGTGCATCACGCGAGCAATGGCCGCTCGGTCTACAGCTTCTGCATGTGCCCGGGCGGCACGGTCGTCGCCGCCACCAGCGAACCCGGCCGCGTGGTGACCAACGGCATGAGCCAGTACTCGCGCAACGAGCGCAATGCCAACGCAGGCATCGTCGTCGGCATCGATCCGTGCGACTTTCCGGGCTGGACCGCCGATCGCGCGGGCGACGCGCTGGCCGGCATCGTGCTTCAGCGCGAGCTCGAATCCAACGCTTACGTGCTCGGCGGCAGCGACTACCGTGCGCCCGCCCAGCTGGTCGGCGACTTCATCGCCGGCACGCCGTCCAGGGCGCTCGGCAGCGTCGAGCCGTCGTACCAGCCGGGCGTGACGCCGGGTGACCTGCACGGCGCCCTGCCCGGCTATGCCATCGAGGCGATGCGCGAGGCCTTCCCGGTGTTCGGCCGAAAGATCAAGGGCTTCGACCTGCACGATGCGGTCCTGACCGGCGTCGAGACCCGCACCTCGTCGCCGATCCGCATCAGCCGCGGCGACGACCTGCAAAGCCTCAACGTGCGCGGCCTCTATCCGGCCGGCGAAGGGGCGAGCTATGCGGGTGGCATCCTGTCGGCGGGTGTCGACGGCATCAAGGTGGCAGAGGCGGTGGCGCGCAGCATGCTCACGCACCACGCATAAAAAAACCGCCGAATAGTGGCGGCTTTTTCGTGGAACACCGCGGAACCGGCTTTGCCGGGCCGCTGGTGTTGCCCCCGGTCAGGGGGTTGGCGAAGCGACACGAAGTGCGCGCAGCCTGGGGGCGAGCCTAGTTTGCGTTCTGCAGCGCAGCAATGCGCTCTTCGATCGGCGGGTGCGTCGCGAACAGCTTGCCGATGCTGCCGGTGATGCCCATCGCCTCTACGGCGCGCGGCAACTGGCCGGCGGGCAGGCCGCCGAGGCGCGCCAGCGCGCTCATCATCGGCTGCTTGCGGCCCATCAGGCTGGCCGCGCCGGCGTCGGCGCGGAACTCGCGCTGGCGGGAGAACCACGCCACCACCATCGCAGCGGCGAAACCGAGCACGATGTCCAGCACGATGGTGCTCACGTAGTAGCCGATGCCCGGGCCCGAATTGCTGTCGCTGCCGCGGCGCAGGAAGCTGTCGACCGCATAGCCGATCACGCGCGACAGGAACACCACGAAGGTGTTCATCACGCCCTGGATCAGCGCCATGGTGACCATGTCGCCGTTGGCGACGTGGGCCACTTCGTGGCCGATCACCGCCTCGACCTCTTCGCGCGTCATGTTGGCGAGCAGCCCGGTCGACACCGCGACCAGCGACGAGTTCTTGAACGCGCCGGTGGCAAAGGCATTCGGCTCGCCGTCGAAGATGCCGACCTCGGGCATGCCGATGCCGGCCTTGTCGGCGAACTTGCGCACCGTCTGCACGATCCAGGCTTCATCGGGTGACTGCGGCTCGTTGATGATGCGCACGCCGGCCGACCACTTGGCCATCGGCTTGCTGATCAAGAGCGAAATGATCGCTCCGCCGAAGCCGATGACCAGCGCAAAACCCAGCAGCATCGGAAGGTCGAGCCCGTTCGGCGTCAGAAAGCGGTTGACGCCCAGCAGGCTGGCGACGACGCCGAGCACCGCGACCACCATCACGTTGGTCAGGACGAACAGAAGAATGCGTTTCAAGTTGGTTACTCCGTGAAGAACGGGCCATCGCCCGCGGTAGCGTTCAGATGAGGGACGCTGCCTCCGTTTCAAGCGGGGGTCGGCGGGCCGGGGCGGCAGTTGTTGTTGTTGATTCTCTGGCCCTGCGGCATTCGGATACAGACTGATGATAGGAGCAAAAGTTCTTGCGGGCCGGCGGTCAGTCCGGCGCGGCCCGCGTCGGCCTGAAGACCCGTACGTCGTCGTAGAACGCCGGCGATTCGTTCGGCGCCCACCAGCCGGGCACGCCGAGCACCGGCAGCGGCGCGAACGGCCTGGCCGCGAGGTGCCCGGGCTGCAGCGCGGCTGCGATGGCCGCATCGTCGATGGCGACCGAGCGGCACGCATCCGGCGCCCACAGCACATGCGCGGTGAGGTTCTTGCGCGGTGTTTGCAGCTTCTCGAGCAGCGCATGGCCGAACACCAGCAGCCGGGCCTCGCGCCACAGCGCCCGCCCGCCCAAGAACAGGCGTTGCCAGTCGCGCGCGGCGAGCGCATCCCACAGGGCCGGCGGCGCATCGAGCACCGCGCCGTTCTCGTCGAAGAGTGTGAGCGCGTCGCGCAGCGGGCCGCGGGTGGCGCCGATGCCGGTGCGTGCGATCTCGCCGGCCTGCAGCTGGTTCAGGCGGCGCTTGGCCTCGGGGAACCGCAGCCACGCCAGGCCGTTGAAAAGATCGTGCAGGTTGTCGCGCGTGGGCACGGTGCCGGTGCGGAAGATGAAGGCCTCGTAGGCCTCGTCCTGCGGCTGCGCGTCGGCGGGCACGAAGCGCAACCGCGATTCGGCCGACAGGGCATGCGAGGTGCTGGCGCCCAGGCCCATGGCCGCGTCGATGCGCCGGGCGTGCCGCGCATACGGCGCCATCCAGGCCGGCGCGGCATCGAGCACGCGCCGGGCCGCAGTCACAGCGAGGTGGGACCGATGTACTGGACCTTGTTCGGCGTGCCGTCGGGGGTGAGCCAGAACATGTCGGGGTACTTGTTGAAGAACTTGGGCGAACTCGCGCTCTTGCCGAGCAGGCGCGCAGCGCGCAGCCGTTCGGCAGCCTGGTTGAGTTCGACCTTGCCGCCGGCGAGCAGTTCGGGCACGGCATCGAGGATGCGGATCACGTCGTCCGAGAGCAGCGGCACCCGCGGCGCCGCCGGCGCTTCGGCCTTTGCGGCCCGCCGAGGCGCCCGCGCCGCGCGCTTGGCCGCAGGCGGCTTGGACACCGCCGCCACCGCCCCGGCCGTGTGGTGCTGCAGATCGCTGAAATCGTCGTACACCAGCGTGGTCTCGTCGCCGGTCTTGCCCTTCTGGCCGATGCCGCACACGCGGCAGCCCTTCTCGCGCAGGCGGATGACGAGCGGCGCGAAGTCCGAGTCCGACGACACCAGGTAGACGATCTGCGGGCGCTCCGCCAGCACGAGGTCCATCGCGTCCACGGCGAGCGCGATGTCGGTGCTGTTCTTGCCGCTGGACAGATTGGTCATCGGGCGCACCGACAAGCGCTTGAACAGCGCCTGCAGCTTGAGTGCCGTCTCGGCATTGCAGTAGGCGCGCCTCACATGCAGGTGGCCGTGCTCTTTCAGCACCTTGCCGACGGCCTGCTCGATCACGTCGGCCGACACGTTGTCGGCATCGATCAGCAGCATCACGCGGGGCATGTCGTTCATTCGAGTCTCCAGTCGATCTGTTCACCGCCGCGCAGCGGCTTGAGCGTGGCGTCGCCATACGGCACCGTCTCGGGCACGGTCCAGCTTTCGCGCCGCAGGGTTACGGTGCCGGCGTTGCGCGGCAGGCCGTAGAAGTCGGCGCCGTGGAAGCTGGCGAAGCCTTCGAGCTTGTCGAGCGCGCCGGCATTGTCGAAGGCCTCGGCGTACAGCTCCAGCGCGGTGAGCGCGGTGTAGCAGCCGGCGCAGCCCAGCGCGTGCTCCTTGAGTTGCGCGGGATGCGGCGCGCTGTCGGTGCCGAGGAAGAAGCGCTCGCTGCCGCCGGTGGCTGCCTCGACCAGCGCCACGCGGTGGATCTCGCGCTTCAGCACCGGCAGGCAGTAGTAGTGCGGCCGGATGCCGCCGGTGAAGATGGCGTTGCGGTTGTAGAGCAGGTGGTGCGCGGTGATGGTGGCGGCAGTGAAGCGGTCGGCATCGCGCACGTAGTGGGCGCCCTCGCGCGTCGTCAGGTGCTCGAACACCACCTTCAGTTCGGGGAAGTCGCGCCTGAGCGGGATCATCACGCGGTCGATGAACACCGCCTCGCGGTCGAACAGGTCGACCGCCGGATCGGTGACTTCGCCGTGCACCAGCAGCAGCAGGCCGTGCTTCTGCATCGCTTCGAGCGTGGGGTAGGTCTTGCGCAGGTCGGTCACGCCGGCATCGCTGTTGGTGGTGGCGCCGGCCGGGTACAGCTTGAGCGCGCGCACGTCGGCGGCGGCTGCGCGCTCGATCTCGTCCGGTGGCAGCCGGTCGGTGAGATAGAGCGACATGACCGGCTCGAAGTCGATCCCTTCGGGAACGGCGGCGCGGATGCGGTCGCGGTAGGCCATGGCCTGTTCGGCGGTGGTTACCGGCAGGCGCAGGTTCGGCATGACCAGCGCACGGCCGAACTGCCTGGCCGAATGAGGCACCACGGCTTCGAGCGCTGCGCCGTCGCGCACGTGCAGGTGCCAGTCGTCGGGGCGCGAGATGGTGAGGGAATCCACGGGGCTTGTCATGAGGTGGATTGTCCCATTGGCGAACGGAGGGGCCCGAGGGTGAGCGTTCGCCGGCCTATGGCAGCGCCACCCCGCCCCGCGCCCGTGCCAGGATGAAATCGATGAACGTCCGCGTCGCCCGCGTCTGCTGCCGGTTCGGCATGTAGAGCATGAACATCTGCGTGCCGAAGATGCTCAGGCGCCAGTCGTCCAGGGTGGTCAGCACCTCGCCGCGGCGCACGTCGTCCTGCACCACGTAATCGGGCACCAGCCCGACGCCGAGGCCGGCCAGGATGGCCTGGCGCAGGAACAGGAAGTTCTCCGAAATCAGGGTCGGCTCGAGGATCACCTCGCGCCGTTCCTCGCCCTGGTAGGCCGACACGCGCAGCTGCCGGCCGATCACGGCAGAGGTGACGACCGGCGTCGCCTGCAGCTGGTCGAGCTGCGTCGGCATGGTGTGCACCTGCGCATAGGCGCGCGAGGCGCAGGCCACGTAGCGCACCGGGCCGAGTTCGCGCGCCACCAGGTTGAGCGGCGGCTCGGCCATCACGCGGATCGCGATGTCGACCTCGTCGCGCAGCAAGTCCTCGATGCGGTTCTCGAACAGCACATCGAGCACGATGCCCGGGTACTGGCGCTTGAATTCGATCAGCCAGTCGGCCATGACGAGTTGACCGTAGCCGCTGGGCACGCTGAGGCGCACCCGGCCCTGCAGCGTCTGGCCGAGCGTCGACACCGACTCCCTGGCAGCCAGCAGCTCGCCCTGGATCGCCAGGCCGTGCTGGTACAGGCGCAGGCCGATCTCGGTGGCCTCGGCCCGCCGCGTGGTGCGCCGCACGAGCTGCGCGCCCACCGAACGTTCGAGCTGGTTGAGGTGGTAGCTCACGTTGGCGCGGCTCATCTTGAGACGGCGCGCCGCGGCACTCAGGTTGCCGGCATCGAGGATCTCGACCAGCAGGGTCAGCGATTGCAAATCCATGGAGCGCCGGATTGTGTCAAAAATTCTTTGACAGTCTGTCAACGGTGAATGAGATTGTCAAAGCTCCAGGGCGGGCAAAGAATGATGGGTTGACCCCGGAAGACCGCCGGTCAGGTCCGTCACGCAAGGAGACAAGAGCACATGACCATGAACGTGGAATCCGTTGCATCCCCGCCGTCCGACCCCGTGAAGTGGGAGCGCCGGTCCGATGTGCTGGTGGTGCGTATCGACAACCCGCCCGTGAATGCGCTCGGTGCCGCCGTGCGCCGCGGCCTGATCGCCGCGATGGAAGCGGCCGGGGCCGACCCGGCCGTCGCCGTAGTGCTGATCGCGGGCGCCGGCCGCAACTTCATCGGCGGTGCCGACATTCGCGAATTCGGCCAGCCTGCGCAGCCGCCATCGCTGCCCGAGGTGTGCCGCCGCATCGAGGGCTGCGGCAAACCCGTGGTCGCCGCCATTCACGGTGCGGCGCTCGGCGGCGGGCTGGAGATTGCGCTGGCGGCCCACTACCGGCTGGCCTCGAACTCCGCAAGGCTCGGCCTGCCCGAAGTGCAGCTGGGCCTGATGCCCGGCTCGGGCGGCACGCAGCGCGCGCCGCGGCTCGTCGGCATGAAGGCGGCGCTCGACCTGATGCTGAGCGGCCGGCATGCCGGCGCCAAGGAGGCGTTGGCGCTCGGACTCGTCGACCGCGTGATCGAAGGCGACGATGTGCTGGCCGAAGGGCTGGCCTATGCAGGCGAACTCGCCGCGTCGAAGGCGCCGGTGCGGCGCACGCGCGATGCGGGCGCGCTGGCCGACCGTGCAGCGCAGCAGGCGGCAGTCGATGCGGCACGGGTCGACACGGCGAAGAAAAGCCGCGGCCTCTACTCCCCGCTGAAGATCGTCGAAGCAGCCGAAGCCGCGCTTCGCATGCCCTTCGAAGACGGCATGGCGCTCGAGCGCAAGCTGTTCCTGGCGTGCATTGCGAGCCCGCAGCGCGCCGGCCTGGTCCATGCCTTCTTCGCCGAACGCGAAGTCTTGAAGGCGCCGGAAACCAGGGCCGCGCGCCCGCGGCCGATCGAATCCTGCGGCATCGTCGGCGGCGGCACCATGGGTGCCGGCATCGCGGTGGCGATGCTCGACGCCGGCCTGCCGGTAACCATGATCGAACGCGACGAACCCAGCCTCGCGCGCGGCCGTGCCCATGTCGAGAAGGTGTACGACGGCCTGATCAGGAAGGGCCGCATGACGGCCGAAGCCAAGGCCGCGGTCATGGCGCGCTTCTCCGGCTCGACCGCCTAC
>JANOCL010000119.1:0-55840 GCA_031412135.1 Variovorax sp.
GCAGGTCACGCTCGCGACGGGCCCGGCGGGCAGCGCCTATGCCGAGTTCGCGAAACGCTACGCGGCGGCGCTGAAGGCGGACGGGATCGAGGTCGAGCTGAAGCCGACCGACGGCTCGCAGGACAACCTGCAATTACTGCGCACGGCCGAGGCCGACGTGGCCTTCGTGCGCGGTGGCAGCGCTGACCCGGTGGCGGACGAACAAGCCGGGCTGAGCTCGCTCGGCAGCCTGTTCTACGAGCCGCTCTGGTTTTTCTACCGCACCGACTCGGCCCGCACGATCGATCCCAAGACCGGCCGCCTGACGTCGCTTACCCAGTTCAAGAACCTGCGCATCAACGTCGACAAGCCAGGCAGCGGCGTGCCCGACATCATGGAGCGGATGTTTCGGGCCAACCACATGGACCCGCAGACATTGCAGTTGTCGACCCTCGAACAGACGCCTGCCACCGAAGCGCTGCAGGCCGGCATGCTCGACGTGATCGTGCTGGCCTCGGCACCGCAGTCACCGCTGGTGCAGCGGTTGCTGCGTGCCCCCGACATCCAGTTGATGGACTTCGGGCAAAGCGATGCCTATTCGCGTCGCTTCGCTTTTTTGCAGGCAGTCACGCTGCCACGCGGCGTGGTGGACCTTGCCGCCGACCTGCCGCCGCAAGACGTTTCGATGCTGGCCGCAACCACGTCGCTGCTGGCGCGCGAGCAAACGCATCCTGCCGTTCGGCAGTTGTTCGCGCAGAGCGCGCAGACGCTGCACAGCGGCGCCGGCTGGTTCAACCGCGCACGCGACTTTCCGAACACCCGCACCAGCGAGTTGCCCGTCAGCCCCGAGGGCGACCGCGCCATCAACGGCACGCCGCCCTTCTGGCAGCGCTACCTGCCCTTCTGGGCCAGCAACCTGGTCGAGCGCATGTGGCTGGTGCTGGGCGGCCTGCTGGTGCTGATGCTGCCTTTGAGCCGGGTGGTGCCACCGCTCTATCAGTTCCGCGTGCGGCGCCGCGTGTTCCGCTGGTACGCGCGGCTGCGCGAGGTCGAGGCCAAGGTCGATGCGCGCGAGGGCGAGCGCGATGCGCTGGTGAAGGAACTCGATGATCTGGACCGCGTGGTGAACAAGGTGGCCGTTCCGCTCTCGTACGCCGAGGAGCTGTACGCGCTGCGCAACAACATCTATGCGGTGCGCAGGCGGCTGCTGGCGACTTCGCAAACGGTGGGCAACGGCAGGCAGGGTGCCGAACCCGCTCGTCCTTGACGAAAGCCGGCGCGCCGCTCAATCGCCGATCTTCGGATCGAGGACGCCTGAAAGGGTTTCAACAGACGTGTATCGCGACACACCCCGGGGAAGCTGGCGCAACTGTCTGCCACTCGCCCCCAACAGCCAGAACGTGGGGTACGAGAGGCCGGTGTTCTTGTCGCCGATTGAAGCCTTGAACTCTTCGAGGGAATATCTCTTGCCATCGAGTGCAATCGAGATGTCCGGTCCGCGAAGCGAGGTTTTCATCTCGACTGAAACGACTCGGTGAAACAAAGGAAGCAGCACGCTTTCGTTTTTTCCTAGAAAGCTCTCATAGTCCTGGCAGGGCGGACAGTTGCTCGCGCCGAAGTAGACGAAGACAGGTTTGTCGAGTTCTCGCCCGATCTTCAGGGCCGCCGTCAGGTCGAATACGCGCTCCGTGAACGCGAACGGCGCGGTCACCCTCATTGCTTCGTACCGCGCGGGCATGTCTGCATGTGCGGGCTTTGCTGCCAAGCCCGCAAAGACTGCGAGCCCCTGCAAAACGATGCTGCGCCTCCCGGCGCTTGACGATTTCTTGTTCGACATTTTTCTGCCCTCCAAGGCGCCCGACGTGTTTTCAGCGTTCCATCCGCAGCAGCTTACCGCTGTCGGTCAGCAGGTAGAGCCAGCCGTCGGGCCCTTGCCGCACATCGCGGATGCGTTCGCCGCGGTCGGCCAGGAGCCGCTCGCGCCCGGTCACCGTGTTGCCGTCGAGCGTGAGCCGCCACAAGGCCGTGCCGGCCAGCGCGCCGACGAACAGGCTGCCCTTCCATTCGGCGAACCCGTCGCCGGTGTAGAAGGCGATGCCGCTCGGTGCGATCGACGACTTCGCGCTGCCCGGCGTCCACGCCGATCCGTCGATCGTCTCCCAGTAGGTAACGGGCTGCTCCATGCCGGCCGCGGAAGGCGGGCCGACCGGCGTCGTCGTGCCGTACTCCTGTCCGTAGCCGATGACAGGCCAGCCATAGTTCCTGCCGGCAAGCGTGAGGTTGACCTCGTCGCCGCCCTGCGGTCCGTGCTCGCTGGTCCACAGGTCGCCGGTTGCAGGGTGGAGCGCCGCGCCTTGCGGATTGCGGTGGCCGTAGCTCCAGATGTGGGGCTGCGCGCCGGCTGCTGCAAAGCCCGGATTGCCTGGCGCGGGCGAGCCGTCGGTCGCGATGCGCACCACCTTGCCGTTGCCGCGCGCGAGGTCTTGCGCAAAGCCGCGCTGGCTGTTGTCCAGCCGGTCGCCCATCGTCACGAACAGATGGCCACTGCGATCGAACACCAGCCGCGAGCCGAAGTGCGCGCTGCTCTGCACCTTCGGGGCCTGCCGGTAGATGACGGTGACGTTCGAAAGCGTTCGGGTCGCCTGGTCGAACTCGGCGCGGCCGACCGCGGTGCCGTTGAGTGCCGCATTGCCGGAGTCTCGTTCGGAAAAGCTGAAGTAGATGCGCCGGTTGGTCGCGAATGCAGGGTCGAGCGCGACATCGAGCAAGCCGCCCTGCCCCACGAACTCGACGGCAGGCACGCCGCTGACGCCGTCGCTGCCGCCATTCACGGCCGTGCCGTCGGCATTGCGCAAGCGCATCTGTCCGCCGCGCTGCGCGATCAGGATCTGGCCGCTGGGCAGGAAGGCCAGGCTCCACGGGTTGCTCAGGCCGGCGGCGAGTTCGACCACCTTCATGGGGCCAGGCGTGGGTGCCGGGGCAGCCGCAACCGGCGCCGCCTGCGGCGCCGATGCCGCCGGCAAACCGGCACCGCCGCCGCCGCCGCAGCCTGCGAGAAGCGCCACCGACACCGCCATCCAACGAATCGCTGCAGCCATCTCCGCTCCTTCGGCGCCTTGCGCGCCAAGCTGGAAAAACGACAGTTTGCGCGCGCTACCGCGGCTCGACGCGTCTTTTACTTCAGCGCCTTGAAGCGCATCCGGTGCGGCTTGGCACCTTCTTCGCCCAGGCGCTTCTTCTTGTCGGCCTCGTACTCCTGGTAGTTGCCGTTGAAGAAGGTCCATTGGCTGTCGCCCTCGGCCGCGAGGATGTGCGTCGCGATGCGGTCCAGGAACCAGCGGTCGTGGCTGATGACCAGCACCGAGCCCGCGAACTCGAGCAAGGCGTCTTCGAGCGCGCGCAGCGTCTCGACGTCGAGGTCGTTCGACGGTTCGTCGAGCATGAGCACGTTGCCGCCGGCGATGAGCGTCTTGGCCAGGTGGAGCCGTCCGCGCTCGCCGCCCGACAGCGTGCCGACCTTCTTCTGCTGATCGGCGCCGTTGAAGTTGAAGCGCCCGGCATAGGCCCGGCTCGCCATCTGGAACTTGCCGACGTTGATGATGTCGAGGCCGTCCGAGATGTCCTGCCACACGGTCTTGTCGTTCTCGAGCGCGTCGCGGTGCTGGTCGACGAAGGCCATCTTGACCGTCGAGCCGACCACCACTTCGCCGCTGTGCGGCTTTTCCTTGCCGGCGATCAGCTTGAACAACGTCGACTTGCCGGCGCCGTTCGGGCCGATGATGCCGACGATCGCGCCCGCTGGCACTTCGAAGCTGAGGTTGTCGATCAGCAGGCGGTCGCCGAAGGACTTGCTGACGTTCTTGAACTCGAACACCTGGTTGCCGAGCCGCTCGGCGACCGGAATGAAGATCTCCTGCGTCTCGTTGCGCTTCTGGTATTCGAAATCGCTCAGTTCCTCGAAGCGGGCCAGGCGCGACTTGCTCTTGGCCTGCCGCGCCTTCGGGTTCTGGCGCGACCATTCGAGTTCCTTCTTCAAGGCCTTGGCATGGGCTTCCTCGCCCTTCTGCTCCTGCGCCAGGCGCTCGCCCTTCTGCTCGAGCCAGGTGCTGTAGTTGCCCTTCCATGGGATGCCGCGGCCGCGGTCGAGTTCGAGAATCCACTCGGCTGCGTTGTCGAGGAAGTAGCGGTCGTGGGTGATGGCCACCACCGTGCCCGGAAAGCGCTGCAGGAACACTTCGAGCCACTCGACCGATTCGGCGTCAAGGTGGTTGGTCGGCTCGTCGAGCAGCAGCATGTCCGGCTTGGACAGCAGCAGGCGGCACAGCGCGACGCGGCGCTTCTCGCCGCCGGAGAGCACGCCGATGTTGGCGTCCCACGGCGGCAGCCGCAGCGCGTCGGCGGCGATCTCGAGCTGGTGCTCGGAGTCGGTGCCGGCGGTGGCGATGATCGCTTCGAGCTCGGCTTGCTCGGCTGCGAGCGCGTCGAAGTCGGCGTCTTCCGCGCCATAGGCCACGTACACCTCTTCGAGCCGCGCCTTGGCGGCATAGACCGCGCCCATCGCCTCCTCGACCGACTCGCGCACGGTGTGGGCGGCATTGAGCTTGGGCTCCTGCTCCAGGTAGCCGATGGTGAGGCCGGGCATCGGCAGCGCCTCGCCCTCGATCTCCTTGTCGATGCCGGCCATGATCCGCAGCAGCGACGATTTGCCCGAGCCGTTCAGGCCGAGCACGCCGATCTTGGCGCCGGGAAAAAACGAAAGCGAAATGTCCTTCAAGATCTGCCGCTTGGGCGGCACGGTCTTGCTGACCTTGTTCATGGTGTAGACGTACTGGGCCATGTCTATCTCTGTTCGGTGATGGGGACTGCTGGGTGGTCGGGAAAGCTGGCAACGATCTGGCGAGAGGATCGATTGAAGAATCAGCCTTGCATGGCAGGCGCTTGCTGCTGCAGCGCGTTTTCGGACCGGGGTTGCCGCCAAGTCTAACGCAGGCCTTCGTTTCGCCGAGCCGGCAACCGAAGCGCTGCTATTCTTCGGCCCACCCGAGTTCGATCCTCATGTCTGCCACTCCCGCACAGAATCCCTTCGAGCAGGCAAGGCAATGCTTTCTGCAGGGACTTGAAGCCTTCGAAGCGGCCCGCTTCGACGCTGCCGAGCAGCTCTTCCAGTCGTCGCTGGCCTTGATTCCGGGTCGCGTCTCGACGCTGATCAACCTCGCCGCGACGCAACTGCAACTGGCGCGCCCGCAGGAGGCCTTGGCGGCGGTCGAGCAGGTGCTGCAGATCGAGGCCGACAACGCCGATGCCTGGCTCCACAAGGGCGGCGCGCTGGGCCAGCTGAACCGCCACGTGGAAGCATTGGCAAGTTACGAGAAGCTGCTGACGCTGGGCGCGCCCTCCGCCGAACCGTGGTTTCGCCACGGCCAGACGCTGCAGGCTCTGGGCCGGCCCGAACAGGCCCTCGCCTCCTACGACAGCGCCCTGCAAGTGAACCCGGGCCTGGCACAGGCCTGGAGCAATCGGGGCAGCATCCTGCGGGAGATGAATCGCACTGAAGAAGCAGCCGAAGCATTCAAGCAGGCCATGGCGCATGGAGCCGATCCCGCTCTGCACGGCTACTACCTGGCATCGGTCTCCGCCGCAGCGGTGCCTGCAACGGCGCCGGAGCACTACGTCGAGTCGCTCTTCGACGACTACGCCGATCAGTTCGACACGCACCTGGTCGACATGCTCGGCTACCGGGCGCACAGCACGTTGACGAAGCATCTCGCCGCGCTGGGCCCGCGCCGGTTCCGCTCTGCGCTCGACCTCGGCTGTGGAACCGGCCTCTGCGCGCCCTTCCTGAAGCCGATGACGCACCGGCTCGCAGGCGTCGACCTGTCGCGGCAGATGATGGAGAAGGCACGCGCCCTCGGGCTCTACGACCGTCTCGTGCATGCGGATGTGGTGGACTACCTGCGGGGCACGCACGAGCGGCACGACCTGGTCACCGCTGCCGACGTCTTCATCTATGTGGGCGATCTGGCCCCGGTGTTCGAGGCGCTCGACAAGGCGATGGAGCCCGGTGGAATTTTCTGCTTCTCTGCCGAATGCGCCAGCAGCGAAGGCTGCGACTTCGAACTGCTGCCGAGCCTGCGCTACGCGCATTCCGAGCGCTACCTGCGCGCGCTCGCAGCGCAGCATCGCTTCGAACTCATCGAGCTGGTCCGCGCGCCGATACGCGAGGACCAGCGCGACCCGATCCCCGGCCTGTACGTCTATCTTTCGCGCGCCGCCGGCGACCGCTGAAAACCGCCGGCAGGCGGGCAAGACCCGACTCGTGCGACAATCGCGCCTGTTGCCGGGTCCAGTTGCCCGCTACACCGGCTCTCTGCCGGGGACAACGAAGGCCCCTCCTCTCGATGAAGATGGGCTCTCCAGCTCCCACTCCTGACCTTCATCTGCCCCTACTGGCCCGACGTCGCCAAGACGCCCGGGCGGGCCGATACCACTGCGCCGTGTAAGGCGCTTATTGAACCCGATGAACTTTGATGAACTGAAGCTGGCCCCGGCCATCTTGAAAGCGGTGCACGAGCACGGCTACGACACCCCTACCCCGATCCAGGCGCAAGCCATTCCGGCGGTGCTCGATGGGCACGACCTGCTCGGCGGGGCGCAGACCGGCACCGGCAAGACGGCCGCCTTCACGCTGCCCTTGCTGCACAAGCTCACCATGAGCCGCAGCGCCACCAACAAGTTCGGCGGCACCGGCATTCGTGCCCTGGTGCTGACGCCCACGCGCGAACTCGCGGCGCAGGTCGAGGAATCGGTTCGCACCTACGGCAAGTACCTGCAGTTGAGCTCGACCGTGATCTTCGGCGGCGTCGGCATGAACCCGCAGATCAGCAAGCTCAAGAGCGGCGTCGACATCCTGGTGGCCACTCCGGGCCGCCTGCTCGATCTGCAGCAGCAGGGCATGCTCGATCTGTCGCAAGTGCAGATCTTGGTGCTCGACGAAGCCGACCGCATGCTCGACATGGGCTTCATCTACGACGTGAAGAAGATCCTGGCGCTGGTGCCCAAGGACAAGCAGAGCCTGCTGTTCTCGGCCACCTTCAGCGACGAGATCCGCGATCTGGCCGCCACGCTCCTGAAGAATCCGCAGAGCATCCAGGTGACGCCGCGCAACACCACGGTGCAGCGCATCAGCCAGGTGATCCATCCGGTCGGCCGCGGCAAGAAGAAGGCGCTGCTCGCGCATGTGATCAACGAGCACAACTGGAGCCAGGTGCTGGTGTTCACACGCACCAAGTTCGGCGCCAACAACGTGGCCGAGTTTTTGACCAAGAACGGCATCCAGGCGATGGCGCTGCACGGCAACAAGAGCCAGAGCGCACGAACCCAGGCGCTCGCCGGCTTCAAGAGCGGCGACATCCGCGCGCTGGTGGCGACCGACATCGCGGCCCGCGGCATCGACATCGACGAATTGCCGCACGTCGTGAACTTCGAGATCCCGAACGTCAGCGAAGACTACGTGCACCGTATCGGCCGCACCGGCCGTGCCGGATCGAGCGGCGAAGCGGTGAGCTTCGTCTGTCTCGACGAAGAAGGCTTCATGCAGGAGATCGAGCGCTTCACCAAGCAGGAGATCCCGGTCAAGATCGTCGAAGGCTTCGGCCCCGAAGAAGGCGAACGCGCCGAGCCGATCGCCATGGGTCGCCAGACCATCTGGGGCGGCGCAGGCCGTCCGCCGAGCCGCGATGTGATGCAGGCGGCTGCCAAGGCTGCTCGTACCGAGATGATGCAGCGCATGCGCGACAACAAGGCCGGCCAGGGCGAGCGCGCCGGTGGCGGTGGTGGCGGCAACGGTGGCGGTCAGCGCCGCGGTGGCGGCCAGGGTGCGCCCGCCGGCCGCAGCGGTGGCGGCCAGGGCCCGCGCGGCCAGGGTGCGCGCGCACCGCAGGGCCAGGCACGCGGACCGCAGGGGCCGGCACGTGCGCCGCACCAGCCGCACCTGCCGCATGACGAGCGCCAGCCGCGCCATCACGGCAACAGCCACAGCCCGACGCAGGCCAACCAGGTTGCGCACCTGCGCGCCGAAGCGGTCGGCGGCGGCGAGGGCCAGCCCGATCCGTTGCGCACCAGCGTCGACCACATGGGCGGAGGCCGCGGTCGCGGCGGCCGCAGCGGTGGTGGCGGTGGTGGTGGTTACGGCGGCAACCGTTCCGGCGGCGGTGGCCGTTCGGGTGGCGGTGGCGGCGGCGGCTACGGTGGTGGCGGCGGCGGCGGCGGTGGTCGTTCGTTCGGCCGCTGAGCGCCGGGCCGATCACTCGACAAGTCAAAGGGCGCCTCGGCGCCCTTTTTTATGCGCTGCACACGAGCCACCTACAGCTTCGCGACGCGCACGATCGCATCCGGCCGCTTGTGCAGGTCGGGCAACAGCTCCAGTCCCAGACCCGGCTTGCCGTTGAGCCGGACCATTCCGTTCTCGACGATCGGCAGCTCGGTCACCAGTTCCTTGTACCAGCCGGTGAAGAAGGCCCGCACGCTCTCTTGGACCAGCGCATTCGGCGCATGCAGGCTCAGGTGCGTGGACGCGGCCCACACCACCGGGCCGGTGCAGTCGTGCGGCGCCACCGGCAACTGCCAGGCATCGGCCATGGCCGCGATCTTGCGGGCTTCGCTCAGGCCGCCGCACCAGCTCAGGTCGAGCATCGCCACGCCCGCCACGCCGGTCTGCAGGTAGTCCTTGAAGCCCCACTTGTAGCTCAGCGTTTCGCTGGCGCAGATCAGCGCCTCGCAGTCCTTCGCATACTGTTTGAGCAGGTCGAGGCTGTCCATGCGGATCGCGTCCTCGTGCCAGAAGGTGCCGAAGGGCTGCAACGCGCGCGCGATCTTCTGCGCCATCGGCAGGCGCCACAGGCTGTGGAACTCGACCATGATGTCCATCCGGTTGCCCACCGCGCTGCGGATCTTGCGGAACGGTTCGAGCGCGGTGTCGAGGTCGGCATTGCTGATGTACTGGCCATGGCTCTTCTCGGCAGCGGGATCGAAAGGCCAGATCTTCATCGCCGTGATGCCCTCCGACAGCAGCGACTCGGCCAGCTCGTCGGCATGGTGCAGAAAGCCTTCGAGGTCTTCGTAGGGCCCGGCCTTGTTGCCGAGGCCCCAGTTCGACGTGTTCTGGTTCGCGGTGCTGCGCACATAGCCGTAACCCGCGCAGGTGTTGTAGATGCGGATCGCGTCGCGGCTCTTGCCGCCCAACGCGGTGTGCACCGGCATGCCGGCGGCCTTGCCGAACAGGTCCCACAGGGCGATGTCGACAGCGGAGTTGCCACGCGTCTCCACGCCCGAGCCGCGCCATCCCAGGTAGCCGGTGATGTCGCGGTTGCGCGCCTCGATCTGCAGCGGATCGCTGCCCAGCAGCTTTGGCGCAGCCCACTCGTGAAGGTAGGCCTCGACCGCCGCCGCACCCATGAAGGTCTCGCCCAGGCCGACGAGTCCCTCGTCGGTGTGCAGCCGCACCCAGAGGATGTTGGGGAACTCGCCGAGGCGGACGGTTTCGAGTTGGGTGATTTTCATGGTGGAGTGTGAAACAGGGATGCAAGGACGCAGAGGACGCAGAGGACGCGAAGGTCTCGCGACGGACGCGAAGGCAAGACCAAGATCTGGCCTGGCTGTTTCCTTTCGCAGCCTCTGCGTACCTTCGCGCCCTCTGCGTCCGGTCAAGTCCGAATTTCAGCGCGCCTCAACCGCCCCGCGCCTTCTTCAGCGCATCCATCACCACGCTCACCGCTTCGGCGCCAATGGTCGGCACGTTCTTGTCGTAGACCGGCTTGACCTTCTCGAACATGCGCTTCTGCTCGGCTGCCGTCACTTCATTGACGGTCATCGTCTTGCGAAGATTGGCGAGCGACTTTTCGTTCAGCGCACGGTTGGCGGCGCGCTGTACCTTCTGGCCCTCGATCGCGGCTTCACGCAGCACGGCCTGCTCCTGCGCGCTGAGCTGGTCCCAGAGCTTCTTGCTGTAGAGCACCAGGAACGGCGTGTAGGCATGGCGCGTGACGCTCAGGTACTTCTGCACTTCGCTGAATTTCGAAGTCTCGATCGTCACGAAGGGATTTTCCTGGCCGTCGATCGTGCGGGTCTCGAGCGCGGTGAACACTTCGCCGAAGGACATCGGGACCGCGTTGCTGCCAAGCGTCTTGAACGAGTCCAGGAAGATGTTGTTCTGCATGACGCGAACCTTCACGCCTTCGAAGTCCTCCACCTTGGTGACCGGGCGCTTGCTGTTGGTTAGGTTGCGAAAGCCGTTCTCCCAGTAGGCCAGGTTCACGAGGCCGGCGGCTTCGAGCTTCTTGTTGAAGTACACGCCGGCCGGGCCGTCGAGCACCGCATCGGCTTCCTTCTCGTTGGCGAACAGGAACGGCAGGTCGAACACGCCGATCTCCTTGATGATGCCCACCAGCGGCGAGCTGGAGGTGCACACCATCTCCTGCGTGCCCGCACGCAGTGCCTGCGTGGCCGGCAGGTCGCCGCCGGCGGCGCCGCCCCAGAAGGCATTGATCTTCATCTTGCCGCCGGTCTTGGCGGCCAGCACTTCCTGCATCTTCTTCACGCCGACGCCGACCGGATGGTCTTCGTTCACGCCGTTGGTGAACTTGATGGTGCGTTCGGTGAACTGGGCATAGGCCGAGGTGGCCAGCATCATGCTGGCACCGGCGAGTGCGGTGACGAGGGTTCTGCGGTTGAACATGGACATGTCTCCTGGGTCGAGGGTTGAGGTTTGAGGAAAAAGAAAGAGGAACTAGCGCGCCATCCACCACGACAGCGGGACAGTCACGATGCTCGGGAAGAACACGAGCGTGAAGAGCACCACCAGGTGCGCGATGAAGAACGGAAACACGCCCTTGAACGCATCGTCCATCGAGATGCGCGCCACGCCGCTCACCACGTTGAGCACCGTGCCCACCGGCGGCGTGATCAGCCCGATCGCGTTGTTCATGATGAAGAGCACGCCGAAATACACCGGATCGATGCCGGCCTTGAGCACCACGGGCATCAGCACCGGCGTGAGGATCAGCACCGTCGGCGTGAAGTCGAGCGCGGTACCGACCACGACGATCAGCGCCATCATGATGAACATCAGCAGGATGCGGTTGTCCATGAACGGTTCGAGCAGCGCCACCACCTCGGTCGGAATGTTCGCCACCGTGATGAGCCATGCGCTCACCATCGCGGCCGCCACCAGGAACATCACCACCGCGGTGGTCTTGCCGGCTGCGAGCGTGAGCCGGTAGAGCATCGACACCTTCAGCTCGCCGTAGACGAACATGCCCACCACCAGCGAGTACACCGCCGCGACCACGGCCGCCTCGGTCGGCGTGAAGATGCCGAACTTCATGCCGCCGATGATGATCACCGGCAGCGCCAGCGCCAGGCTGCCCTGCGCTGTGATCTTCAGCCGCGGGCCCCAGGCCACGCGCGGCGACGACTTCACGTCTTCCTTCTTGGCGACGATCCACCAGGTGATGCCGATGGCCACGCCCATCAGGATGCCCGGCACGATGCCGGCCAGGAACAGCTTGGTGATCGACACGTTGGCCGCCACCCCGAAGACGATCATGCCGATCGACGGCGGAATCACCGGCGCGATGATGCCGCCGGCGGCGATCAGGCCGGCCGACCGGTTCACCTGGTAGCCGGCCGACTTCATCATCGGAATCATGAGCGCCGCCAGCGCTGCGGTGTCGGCCACCGCCGAGCCGGAAATCGAGGCCAGGATGATCGCCGCCACCACCGCGACATAGCCCATGCCGCCGCGAAAGTGGCCGACCCAGGCCATCGCCATGTTCACGATGCGCCGGCTCAGGCCGCCGGCCGTCATGAACTCGCCGGCAAGGAGGAAGAACGGAACCGCGAGCAGCGGAAAGTTGTCCGCGCCGTCGACGAAGCGCTGCGCAATGATCTGGCTATCGAAGGCCGGCAGGCCCCCGGTCGCTGCAAGCCAGCCCATCAGCGAGACGCCGCACACCAGCAATGCATACGCGATCGGCATGCCGAGCGCCATGGCGCCGAGCAGCGAGACGATGAAGATGGTGATCGTCATGCCGCTGCCTTTTTTTCGTGGGCGCTGATTTCCAGCACCTGCTCTTCGGATTCCATCACCTGTATCAGCTCTTCGTCGCTCACCTTGCCGGCGAGCAGGCGCAGCAGCTTGCTTATGTTGAAGGCGCCCATCACCACCGACACCACATAGCCGATGCCGTAGATCCAGATCATCGAAATGCCTACCACCGGCGAGACGTTGGTCACCTGCAGTTCGTGCATCTGGTAGGTGCCCATCAGGAAGAGCACGTTGCAGAACAGCATGAGCGCCTGGCTGAGGGCGAAGCACACCTTCTTGCCGCGCAGAGGGAGATTCTTGATCAGCGTGTCCACGCCCAGGTGCGCCCCGTCGCGCATTGCGACCATGGCGCCGATGTAGGTGAGCCAGATGAAGCAGTAGCGCGACATCTCGTCGGACACGGTAATGCCGGAGTTGAATCCGTAGCGCAGCACCACGTTGCCGAACACCATGATGACCATGGCCACCATGCATCCGACCACAAGCAGTTCCAGCAGCCGGAAGAACCAGTCGATCAGGTTTTTCATTGCACTCTTCCTCGTCGTTGTTGCGCGCGTCCGCTTAAAGCGCGAACGCCTTCAGCTGCGTCGCCGGCCGGCTGATCTTCGGCAGGCGCTTGCGCGATGCCAGGATCTGCTCGATGTCCTTTCGCGCGCCGTCGATCAGCACCAGCACCGCGCGCTCGGCGCGCTCGGGCTTGCGCGCGATCACCGCATCGAGCACCGCCCGGTGCAGCGGCAGCGAACTGGCGGGGCCGTCCTTGCGCGCGGTCGAGATCTCGAAGCTGGTGCGCAGCAGCGCGCCGAGGGCGCGGCTCATCTGCACCAACATGCGGTTGTGGCTGGAGCGGATCAGCCCCTGGTGGAAGCGCAGGTCGGGCGTGATGTAGTCGCCGCCGAATTCGATGGCGCGCTTCATGCCGTCGTAGGCCGCCTCCATGTCGCGAATGTCCTCGGCGGTGGCCCGCAGCGCGGCCAGGCCCACCGCGGCCGGCTCGATGACGCGGCGAAGGTCCTGCAGGTCGCGCAGGAACTCGACCGAGAGCCCGGCCTGGGTCTGCCAGACAATCACGTCGGCATCGAACCAGTTCCACTGGTCCGCCGGCTGCACCCGCGTGCCGACCTTGGGGCCGCTGGTGACCAGCCCCTTCGCGATCAGCGACTTGACCGACTCGCGAATCACGGTGCGGCTCACGCCGAGTTCCCCGCAGAGCATGGGTTCCGGCGGCATCGACGCACCCGGCGCATAGCGGCCCGAGACGATGTCGCTGCCGAGCCGGTCGACCGTGTTGCCGTGGACGTTCTTGATCATGGTTACTACTGACAAAACGGCCGCAATGGTATGACCATAATACGTTTGAAAACCCGAGGACTTTCCCTATGACCGACCACACCGCAGGTGCCGGCGCGCGCCCTCCGCGATGCGCCTGATCGCACTCGACTGGGGCACCAGCTCGCTGCGCGGCGCGCTGATCGACGGCAGCGGCAAGGTGCTCCAAGAGCGCAGCGAGCCGCGCGGCATCCTGAGCGTCGAAGCCGGCGGCTTCCCCGCATTGTTCGAAGCGCTGTTCGCCGACTGGATGGGTCCGGCCGGCAGCTTCTGCCTGATCTCCGGCATGGCCGGCAGCAAGCAGGGCTGGGTCGAGGCGTCCTACTGCGCCTGCCCGGCCGGCATGGCCGAAGTGGGCCGCGCCATCGTCGCCATCGAGCCGGGCCGCATCGCGATCGTGCCCGGCCTTAATGATCTGCACGCCGGCGTGCCCGACGTCATGCGCGGCGAAGAGGTGCAGATCTTCGGCGCCATGGCCTTGACCGGCCTTGCCGACGGCCTGTTCGTGCTGCCGGGCACGCACAGCAAATGGGCCAGGGTGAAGGACGGGCACGTGACGGGCTTCCGCACCTTCATGACGGGCGAGTTCTATGCGTTGCTGAGCCGGCATTCGATTCTCGCGCGCACGCTGGATGCCGACGCGCCGCTCGACGAAGCCGCGTTCCTCGAAGGCGCGGCGCAGGCCGGCAACGGCCATGGCCTGCTGCACAACGCCTTCGGCGCGCGCACGCTGGCGTTGTTTGGCCGCAAGACCGCCGGCGAGATTGCGAGCTATCTGTCGGGGCTCTTGATCGGCGAGGAGCTGCGCACACAATCCGTCCATGCCGCTGTCGACGTGGTGCTGGTCGGCGCGCCCGCGCTGACGCTGCGCTACCAGCTGGCCCTGAAGGCTGTCGGCAGCAATGCCCGAACGCTCGGCGCCGAAGCCACCTGGGCCGGCCTGCATGCACTCTCGGCGTATGCCGTCCCCACGAGGAACAACCTGCAATGAGCTTGCCGATCGAGAAATTCAGGGACGCGATGCGGCAACTGCCGCTGGTCGCGATCCTGCGCGGCCTGGCGCCGGCCGAAGCGGCCGAGGTAGGCGATGCGGTCGTCGCCGCCGGCTTCCGGCTGCTCGAAGTGCCGCTCAATTCCCCGCAGCCGCTGGAGAGCATTGCGTTGCTGCGCGCACGCTTTCCGGATGCACTGGTCGGTGCCGGCACGGTGCTCGATGCGCAGCAGGTGCGCGAGGTGCATGCCGCCGGCGGCCAGCTGATCGTCGCGCCGAACTTCAATGCCGACGTGATTGCCGAAGCTTCGCGCCTCGGCCTGGTCAGCCTGCCCGGCGTGATGACGCCGACCGAGGCCTTCGCAGCGCTCGCCGCGGGCGCCAGCGGCCTCAAGCTGTTCCCGGCCGAACTCGCCTCGCCCGCCGTGGTGAAGGCGCTGCTCGCGGTACTGCCCGCGGGCACGGCGTTGATGCCGGTCGGCGGCATCGCGCCGGACAACATGCAGGCCTGGCGCGATGCCGGCGCCGTGGGCTTCGGCATCGGCTCGGCACTCTACAAGCCGGGCAAGAGCGCCGCGGCGGTTGCACAGTCGGCGATGGATTTCGTCGCCGCATTCACCGGCGCCGTGCGCGCCTGAAAGCCGAAAGATCATGACCATGTCCGCCGAATCCGACTACGCCAGCCCCGCCGTGCGCAAGCTGCGCGACGACCTCGCGCTGGCCCTGCGCGCCGCCGCGCACCACGGCCTGTCCGAAGGCGTCTGCAATCACTTCAGCGTGGCGCTGCCCGGCGCACACGACCGCTACCTCATCAATCCGCGCGGGCTGCACTGGAGCGAGGTCGGCGGCGACGACATCGTGCTCATCGACATGCACGGCGAGGTGCTGGCCGGCCGCCACCGCGTCGAGCCCACTGCGCTCTTCATCCATGGCGCGGTACACCGCATCACCGGGCATGCGGTGGTCCTGCATTGCCACATGCCGTATGCGACCGCGCTCACGCTCACGGTGGACGGCGCGCTCGATCCCACGCTGAGCCAGAACGCGATGCGCTTCATCGACCGGATCGCGATCGACGCCCGCTATAACGGACTGGCGCTGGACGATCGCGAGGGCGAGCGCATCGCCAATGCGATGGCCGGCAAGGATGTCGCCTTCCTCGCGAACCACGGGGTTGTCGTCGCCGGCGCAACCATCGCCCATGCCTACGACGATCTCTACTACCTGGAGCGCGCCTGCCTGCACCAGGTGATCGCGCAGTCCACCGGCCGGCCGCTGGTGCCGGTCGATGCGGCGCTGGCGGCGCAGGTGGCCGCGCAGATCCAGGGCGAGCGCGAGCAGTCCGACCTGTTCTTCGAAGCCCTGCGGCGCCTGCTGCCGGCACCGCGGTAGATCAAACCCCTTCCAGACGCCGCAGCAGCCCGGCAGTGCTTCGAGGCCAGCCGACGCGGCCGAACCACGCGCCGCCGGCAATCGTGCCGGCGATGACGACGCCGTACACCACCAGCGCCGCACCCTGCGCGACGAACACGTGCAGCAGCTCGCCGCTCCAGCGCAATGCAAGCCAGCCGCCCAGCCCCGCGACCGCGAGCCGCGCGACATTCCCCAGCACCGGCCAGAGCAGCCGACCGGCGCCCTGCGACGCGAAGTACAGCACCAGCCCGACGCCGAAGAAGCCGTAGAACGGACCGACCACGCGCAGGTACTGCGACCCCGCATCGAGCATCGCCGGATCGTTGCCGAAAAGCAGCAGCCACGGCCTCGGAAACAGCGCAGCCGCGAGGCCGATCGCCTCGGTGATGACGAACACCATCCCCGCGCCGGCCCAGGTCGCGCGCAGCGCGCGTTCACGCTGGCCGGCACCGATGCAGGTGCCGACCATCGCAACCAAGGGCGCGCCGAAGCCGAACACCAGCGGCACCAGCAGGTACTCGAGCCGCGATGCGGTGCCATAGCCCGCGATGGCACCCGGCCCGAACTGGCCGGCCAGCGCGGTGGCGATGCCGATCGACAGGTTGGTGGCCACCGTCGAAACCGCGCCCACCAGGCCGATGCGCAGGATGTCGCGAAAGAGCGGCCACCGAAAATGTGCCCCTGCCAGAGAAGGCTTGAGCAGGCTGCGGCTCCCGCGCAGATAGAGCCAGAGCGCGATCGTGCCGACCAGGTAGTACAGCAGCAGCGCGACCGCGCCGCCCGCGATGCCCATGCCCGGTATCGGCCCCCAGCCGAAGATCAGCAACGGCGACAGGGGCACGAGCACGACCACACCCGCGACCGTCACGTTGGCCGGCACCGACATGTTGCCGGTGCCGCGGATCACCGCCGCCAGCGAGTTGAAGAGCCACACCAGCACCGACCCGGCGAACACCCAATTCGAATAGACCATCGCCGCATCGAGCGATGCGCCGGTGCCGCCCATCAGCGCATAGAGCCAGCGGCCGCCGGCCAGCAGCGCAACGGTGAACACGACGCCGAAACCGAGTGCGATGACGATCGCATGCAGAACCAGCGCGTCGGCATCCTTTGCCCGCCGGGCGCCGAGTGCGCGCGCGATGGCCGAGGCGATGCCGCCGCCCATCGCGCCGGCCGAGGTCATCTGCATCAGCATCACGATCGGGAACACCAGCGCCATGCCGGCCAGCGCATCGGTGCCCAGCTTGCCGACGAAGAAGGTCTCGATCAGCCCGACCGAAGCCTGCGCCACCATCACCAGCACGTTGGGCGCGGCGAGCCGCAGCAGCGTCGGGACGATCGGTGCTTCCAGCAGCAGCCGCGTGCGCGGATCGAGGGCCGCGGCAGTCATCCGGCCGCCTTGGCCATGCGCACCGGCCGCGCTTCGCGGATCGGCAGGTGCACCAGCGCCGCGCCTGCAGCCAGCGCGATGTCGATGTACCAGACGATGTCGTAGCTGCCGGTCGCCTCGAACACATAGCCGCCGAGAAAGGCGCCCATGAAGCCGCCGATCTGGTGCGCCAGCATCACGATGCCGAACAGCATCGCCATGTTGGCAGGGCCGAACATCTTGGCGACCAGGCCGGCCGTCGGCGGCACCGTCGAAAGGAAGGTGACGCCCATCACCGCCGCGAACACCAGCATCACCGCCGGCGTCTTCGGCGCCAGCAGGAAGACGAGCACCGCGATGCCGCGCGTTGCATACACCAGCGCCAGCAGCGACTTCATGCGCCAGCGCCCGACCGCCCAGCCCATGACGAGGCTGCCGACGATGTTGAAGAGGCCGATCGTGGCCAGCGCCCAGCCGCCGATCTCGGGCGGCAGGCCGCAGGCCGCGACCACGCCCGGCAGGTGCGTGGCGAGAAACGCGACGTGGAAGCCGCAGACCAGGAAGCCGAGGCTCAGGTAACGGTAGCTCGGCGTGGCGAGCGCCTGGCCGATGGCCTGGCGGGCAGTAAGCGGCCGGGTGCCGCTCGCGGCCGCCGACTGCGCGGCCAGCAGCTTCGAATTGCCCTTCAGCACCCAGACGGCCGGCAGCGCCAGCAGGATCAGGATGCCCAGCCACTGCATCGCGCCGGCCCAACCGGCGCCGGCCATCAGCGCAATGGCAATCGGCGCCATCGCGAATTGGCCGAACGAACCGCCGGCATTCACCACGCCGGTCGCCAGGCCGCGGCGGCCGGCCGGCACCAGGCGCATGGTGGCGGCCATCAGCACCGACGGGCCGGCCATGCCGGCGCCGCCCGCGGCCAGCACGCCGATCGTGAAGATCAGGCCGGCGGTGGTGGTCATGAGCGGCGTGAGCACCGTGCCCAGCGCCACCAGCAGCACGCCGATGAAGATCACCCTGCCCGTGCCAATGCGGTCGGCCACCGCACCCGCGAAAGGCTGCGTCAGGCCCCACCAGAGCTGGCCGAATGCGAACGCCAGGCTGATGCTGCCGATGCCCAAGCCGGTGGATGTGTTGAGCGACGAGAGAAAAAGCCCCATCGTCTGCCGCACGCCCATGGTGAGCGCAAAGGTGCCGGCCGCAGCCAGCAGCACCAGCCACAGCGCATACCGGGCGACGGGCGCGGAAGACACGGCGTTCATTTGGGTTGCTCCACTGCGCTGCGCGCCTTCTGCGAGACATCAAACGCTGTGGTTTGGCGCGCGGGCGTCAGGGGTGCGTGCCGAGGGCACCGGGTGACCCCCTCCGCGAATGTCCCCCGGCCTTCGGCCTTCTCCTTTATTTCGCTGCGGGGGCCACCCGATGCCCTCGGCACGGGACGCACCGCTGTGTGCCCGTCGATCAACCACCGCCCTGACGGATCACGCCGATGGGGTGCCCTGCGCAGCGAAATAAAGGACGCATTCCATCGAATCCTAGTCATCAATTTCCCCCGCTTCAGCACCGCCCGCTCTCAGCAGGGCCATGCTTTCGTCGACCAGCGCATGCAGCGCCATCACCCGCTCGACACCGAGCAGTTCGTTGAGCTTTTCCTGCGCGCATCGCCAATGCCGCTGCGCCTCGGTTCGCTTCTTGCGGCCGGTGTCGGTGATGGAAATCAACCGACTGCGCGCATCGGCGCCATCGCCCTGCGCCAGCCAGCCCGACGCGACCAGCGGCTTCAGGTTGCGGGTGAGCGTCGATGCATCGATGCCCATCGCCTGCGCCAGGTCGCTTGGCCGCAGCGGCCCGAGGTGCAGCACATGCGACAGCAGCGAGTACTGCGTCGTCTTCAGCCCGCTCTTGGCGACCTCGGCGTCATAGTGGCGCGCGACCTGCCGCAGCAGGCGCCGCAGCCGGAAGTTGGTACAGCCCTGAGGCTTTGCGATAGCATCCATGCCATCGATTGTAGCTACAACAATTGCATATGCAAGTTTCACGGGAAACGAAAGGAATCGAGATGACGGACACCGACCGACTGGCGGCCTGGATCGCCGAAGAAGACGAGATCGCCAAGCGCATGAACGCAGGGCCCGGCCCCGGCGTCGCGCGGCCCGAGCAGGTTGCCGGCAAGACCGGCCTCGAAATGATGCACGCGATGCTGGCCGGCGAAATTCCCTTCGCCGCCATCGCCAAGACCCTGAACTTCGCGCTCATCTCGGTGGCGCCCGGACAGGCCGTGTTCCAGGGTACGCCGCTGCCCGAGCACCTGAATCCGCTCGGCACCATCCACGGCGGCTGGTTCGCCACACTGCTCGATTCGGCACTGGGCTGTGCGGTCCACACGCTGATGCCGGTGGGCCGCGCCTACACCACGGCCGAGCTCGGGGTGAACCTGGTGAAGGCGCTCACGCCCAGGGTGCAGCGCGTGCGGGCCGAAGCAAAGGTGATCCACTGCGGCCGGCAACTCGCAACCGCCGAGGCGCGGCTGGTCGGCGCCGACGGCACGCTGTATGCCCATGCAACCACCACCTGCCTGGTGTTCGAGGTGCCGGCGCGGCGGGATTAAGCCTGCCGCCGGTAAGTACAAGGCAGGGGAAAACGCGTTTCAGGAGTGATAATGATTCGTATCGGCGTTCGCAATCGACCGCCCGATCTTTTCATCTGCCTCTGGAGAACTTTCATGACCGCACGCGCCCGCGCGCTGACCTGCATTGCTGCCGTCTGCCTGGCTGCCGCCCTGCCCGCCCACGCGGCCGAGGAACTCACGCTCTACACGACGCGCGAGCCCGGCCTCATCCAGCCCTTGCTCACCGCCTTCAGCACGCAAAGCGGCATCAAGGTCAACACGGTGTTCGTGAAGGACGGGCTGCTCGAACGCGTCAGGGCCGAGGGCGCGCGCTCGCCGGCCGACCTGCTGATGACGGTCGACATCGGCAACCTGATGGACCTGGTCGACGGCGGGGTCACCCAGCCGGTGAAGTCGGCTGCGCTCGAATCGGCCGTGCCGGCCAACCTGCGCGGCGCGGATGGCCAGTGGTTCTCGCTCTCGATGCGGGCGCGCGTGCTCTACGCCGACAAGAACCTGCCGCTCACCACCTTCCGCTACGAAGATCTGGCCGACCCCAAGTACAAGGGCAAGGTCTGCATCCGGGCCGGCCAGCATCCCTACAACACCGCGCTGGTGGCGGCGATGATCGCGCACGACGGCGAGGCCAAGGCCGAGCAGTGGCTGCGCGGCGTCAAGGCCAACCTGGCCCGCAAGGCAACCGGTGGCGACCGCGACGTGGCGCGCGACATCCTCGGCGGCATCTGCGACGTCGGCCTGGCCAACTCCTACTACGTCGGTCAGATGAAGGGCGCCAAGGAAGGCACCGATGCGCGCAAGTGGGGCGATGCGATCAAGGTGGTGAAGCCGACCTTCGGCAACGCGAAAAGCGCCGGCACGCACGTCAACATCAGCGGCGCGGCGGTCGCCAGGAACGCGCCGCAGCGGGCCAATGCGGTCAAGCTGCTGGAGTTCCTGGTGTCGGAGCCCGCGCAGGCCTTCTATGCCGAGGTCAATTACGAATACCCGGTGCGCAAGGGCGTCGCCCTCGATTCGATCATCGCCAGCAGCATCGGCGAAGTGAAGGTCGACCCGCTCGCCGTCGCCGACGTCGCCAAGTACCGCAAGCAGGCCAGCGCGCTGGTGGACAAGGTCGGTTTCGACCAGTGACTGGCATCAGACCGGTTGGGCCGGTCTGGCGGACTGCGTCGATTCTTATCGCACTCGGCGTACTCGCGCCGGTACTCAGCCTGCTCTGGCTGGCCCTCGGTTCGGGTTTTGCGCACTGGACGCACCTTGCGCAGCACGTGCTGCCGCAAGCGGCCCTCAACACCGCGGTGCTGCTGGCCGGCGTCGGGGTGCTGGTGCTGGTGATAGGCACGGGCTGCGCCTGGCTGGTCACGGCCTGCGACTTTCCGGGCCGGCGGGTGCTGCACTGGGCGCTGCTGCTGCCGCTCGCCATGCCGACCTACATCGTCGCCTTTGCCTACCTCGACCTGCTGCATCCGATCGGGCCGGTGCAAGGCGCGATCCGGTGGGCGCTCGGCCTCGACAGCCCGCGCGAGTTCCGCCTGCCCGATCTGCGTTCGATGCCAGGCGCGATCTTCGTCCTCGGCTTCGTGCTCTACCCCTATGTCTACATGACGGCCCGCGCGATGTTCGTCACCCAGCCCGCGCACCTGATGGAAGCGGCGCGCACGCTCGGCGAAAGCGCAAGCGGCGCCTTCTTCCGCATCGCGCTGCCGCTCGCACGGCCCGCGCTGGCCGTAGGCCTGAGCCTCGCGCTGCTCGAAGCGCTCAATGACATCGGCGCCTCGGAATTCCTCGGCATACAGACGCTCACGGTGGCGGTCTACACGACCTGGATCACCCGGTCCGACCTGGCGGGCGCCGCACAGATCGCGTGCGCCATGCTGTTCGTGGTGGTGGCGCTGGTGCTGCTCGAACGCAACGGAAGACGCAACCAGCGCTTCGGCTCGGCACAACGCATGCGCGCGATCCAGCCGCGCCGGCTGCACGGCGCCGCCGCATGGTGCGCCAGCTTGGCGACGACGCTCCCGGTGCTGATCGGATTCGTCGCGCCGGCGCTGTATCTCGTGTGGGAAACGGCCAAGCGGCTGCACCAGGGCGGGGGCATATCGCAGGGGCTCATCGCCAGTCTCGGCAATACGCTCGGACTGGCGACCGGCGTGACCGTGGCCACGGTGGCGGCGGGGCTGGTGGTGGCCTGGGCGGTTCGCAGTCCGGGCTCGACACGCAGCCGAGCGCGCTGGCAGGCGCGCGTCGCCGCGCTCGGCTATGCGGTGCCGGGCACGGTGCTGGCCATCGGGCTGCTCACGCCGGCACTGGCCTTCGATGCCGCATTCGGCCGGCTCATCGGCCATGACGGGTTGCCGCTGATGAGCGTGGGCGCTGTGCTGGCGGTGGCCTGCGCGATCCGCTTTCTGGCAATGCCGGTGGGCGGCATCGAGGCCGGGCTGGCCCGCATACCGCCGGCGCTCGAGCAAGCCTCGCGCCTGCTTGGCGAAACCGCCAGCGGCACGCTGCGCCGCGTGCATCTGCCGCTGCTGCAGCCGGCCATCGCCGCTGGCGCGCTGCTGGTGTTCGTCGATGCGATGAAGGAACTGCCGGCCACGCTGCTGCTGAGGCCGGCCAACTTCGACACGCTCGCCACCTGGCTCTATGCCGAGGCCGCTCGCGGCACCTACGAGGAAGGCGCCATCGCCGCGCTCGCGATCGTGTTGGCGGGCTTGCTGCCGGTCATCCTGCTGGCGCGCAGTCCGCTGGGTGCGCAGGCGAAGGAAGGGCCGGCATGACGGCCAGGCTGGAGATCGACGGCGTGCGAGTGGCCTACGACGGCGTGCGCGGCCGGCATGCGGTCCTCGACGGCTTCTCGCTGTCGCTCGAAGCCGGCCTGATCGGCTGCCTGCTCGGTCCGTCGGGCTGCGGCAAGACCACGGTGCTGCGCGCGATCGCAGGCTTCGAGCCGGTGCGCGCGGGCTCCATCCGCCTCGGCGGCATCCTGCTGTCTTCCGCCACCGCGCATCTGCCGCCGGAGCAGCGCCGCGTGGGCATGATGTTCCAGGAGTACGCGCTCTTTCCGCACCTGAGCGCGGCGCAGAACGTTGCGTTCGGCCTGCGACGGCTGGCGCATCCCGAGCGCGAAGCCAGGGTGGCCGAGATGCTCGCGCTGGTGGGCCTGGCCGATGCCGGCGAACGCCATCCGCACGAACTGTCCGGCGGCCAGCAGCAGCGCGTCGCACTGGCGCGCGCGCTGGCGCCGGCACCGGCGCTGCTGCTGCTCGACGAACCGTTCTCCAATCTCGATGCCGGCACCCGCGAACGCCTCGCAGCCGAAGTGCGCGCCATCCTCAAGGCTGCCGGCCAGACGGCGGTGCTGGTGACCCACAACGAGGCCGAGGCGCAGGCCATGGCCGACCAGGTCGGCGTGATGCACAACGGCCGCCTGCTGCACTGGGCGCCCACCGTGCGGCCGTAGGGCAACGGTGGTTTCCTACATCCGGTATGTTCGCTCGGGTGTAGTTTGAAATTCTTCACCAGGAGTCCGAGCATGACCACCGTCTTCAGGTACCTGCAACCCAGCGCCGTGCTTCTGGTGGTGCTTCTTGCCACGGCTTGCGCCAGCGATCCGGCGCGCATTCCGGCAGGCACGACGCGCGCCGACGCGCTGCAGCAACTCGGCACTCCGACCGCTGTCTACAAAACACGCGAAGGCGAGCGCCTGCAGTATTCGCGTGCGCCGATGGGCTTCGAGGTCAACAATATCGACCTGGACTCGACTGGGCGGGTCGTGTCGGTGCGGCAGGAGCTGAACGAAGGCCGGTTCGGCCGCACTATCCAGCCGGGCATCTGGCGCGAAGCCGACATCCTGCAAACCTACGGCCGGCCGCTCGAGATCACGCGCGTCACCTCGTTCGACGGCGTGGTCTGGACCTGGCGCTACAAGCACATCAATGCGCGCCGGCTGCTCTACATCTACGTCGACCCGACCGGCATGGTCAGCCACTACAACGTGGGCGACGATCTGATGGGCGAACCCGACCAGCGTTCGTGAACTTGAAACTTCGATTCCAAAAAAAGAACCAGACGATGCGACTCCTCCACACCATGCTGCGCGTTGGCAACCTCCAGCGCTCGATCGACTTCTACACGCAGGTGCTCGGCATGCAGCTGCTGCGCAGTTCCGAAAACCCCGAGTACAAGTACAGCCTGGCTTTCGTCGGCTACGAAGGCAATCCCGGCCAAGCCGAAATCGAGCTGACCTACAACTGGGGATGCGAGAGCTACGAGATGGGCTCCGCCTACGGCCACATCGCGCTCGGCGTGCCCGACGCCTACGCGGCCTGCGAAAAGATCAAGGCTGCAGGCGGCAACGTCACGCGCGAAGCCGGCCCGGTGAAGGGCGGCACCACGGTGATCGCTTTCGTCACCGACCCCGACGGGTACAAGATCGAACTGATCCAGCGCCAGGAAGGCGGTGCCGGCGCCGGACTGCGCTAGCAGCCGAGCAAATCGGCCAGCGCGTCGATGTCGCGCGCATGCAGGGTGTTGCCGGCCCTGGGCGAGACATCCTTGGGCCGCAGCGGCCCGAACTCGTTCGGCCGCTCGATGTAGCCGGTGGCGAGGCCGCAGGCGCGGGCCGCCGCCAGGTCGTCGTGGTGCGCAGCCGCGAGCATCACCTGCCCGGGCGCCACATCGAACACCGCCGCAACGCCCAGGTAGGTACGCGGGTCGGGCTTGTAGGCCTTGAAAACCTCCGCCGACAGCACGCAATCCCAGGGCAGTCCGGCGCCCTTGGCCATTTCGGTGAGCAAGCCGATGTTGCCGTTTGAGAGCGGGCAGACGATGTACTTGCGCTTCAGCCGCGCAATGCCTGAAACCGCATCCGGCCAGGCCGGCAGACGGTGCCAGGCCCGGTTGAGTTCGCGCTTGCGCGCCGGGTCGAGATCGCCCGCGCCGAAGTCGCGCAGCACGCCTTCGAGAATGCCCATGTGCAGTTCGTCGAGCAGCGTGAAGCCACCCTCGCCGGCGGCCAGCCGCTCCATCACGCGCTTCATGGCCGGCTGGTAGCCAGTGCGCCAGGCCAGCGCCAGGGCGCCGCCGTCGATGCCCGGCACGATGCGTTCGGCTTCGGCGGCGATGCCGCTGTACCAGTCGACCACGGTGCCGAAGACGTCGAAGGCGATGACCTTGAGATCGTCGTTATTCATGGACCGATTCCGAGGCGAACTCAAACAATTTCGCGAGCCACATTCCAGGAACACCACGGAACCGGCTTTGCCGGGCCGTCGGTGTTGCCCCCGGTGAGGGGGTGGGCGGCCACACGAAGTGGGCCAACCTGGGGGTGAGCGTCATTTCGCGAGCTGGCTTGCCTCGCGCGCCAGCGCCTCGATGCGCGCCCAGTCGCCGTCGGCGATGGCGTCGGTCGGCACGATCCACGAGCCGCCGACGCAGGCCACGTTGGACAGCGCCAGGAACTCGTGCGCATTGTTCGCGTGCACGCCGCCGGTGGGGCAGAACTTCACGTCGCCGAACGGACCCTGCCACGCCTTGAGCATCGCCAGGCCGCCGGCCTGCACCGCCGGAAAGAACTTGAGCTCGGTAAAACCGTCTTCCTGGGCCAGCATGATTTCGCTGCCGGTCGCCACCCCGGGCAGAAGCGGCAGGCCGAGGTCGTGGCAGGCCTTGCCGACCGAGCGCGTGTAGCCCGGGCTGACGCCGAAGCGCGCGCCCGCCAGCGCCGATGCCTGCGCATCGGCGGCGCTGCGGATGGTGCCCGCGCCGACCACCGCCTCGGGCACTTCCTTGGCGATGATCTCGATACATTGGAGCGCCTCGCGGGTGCGCAGCGTCACTTCGAGCATGCGGATGCCCCCGGCCACCAGCGCACGGGCGAGCGGCACCGCGTCCTTGATGTCGTGCAGCACGATCACCGGGATCACGGGTGCATCGCGCATCACGTCGAGTGCGGACAGTTTCGGGTTCACAGCCATGTGCAGGCTCCTTCTTCGGCAGTCAGGGCATTGCGGCGCATGCCGGCAAAAAGATCGCGGCCGAGGTCGTGCCCGTTGGCCACGCGCAGGTCGTCGGGCATGGTCGCGGTCTCGCGCTCGGCCCATTCGTCGGCGGGCAGCAGCACGGTCAGCGTGCCGGCCACCGCATCGAGGCGTATCAGGTCGCCGTCGCGCACCTTGGCAAGCGGACCGCCGGCTGCGGCTTCGGGCGATACGTGGATCGCGGCCGGCACCTTGCCCGAGGCGCCGCTCATGCGCCCGTCGGTGACGAGCGCGACGCGGAAGCCCCTGCCCTGCAGCACCGACAGCGGCGGCGTGAGCTTGTGCAGCTCGGGCATGCCGTTGGCCTGCGGCCCCTGCCAGCGGACCACGCAGACGACGTCGCGTTCGAGCTCGCCGGCGGCAAAGGCCTGCTGCAGTGCGGCCTGCGAATCGAAGACCTGCGCCGGCGCCTCGATGACATGCCGGTCGTCGGGCACCGACGACACCTTGATCACGCTGCGACCCAGGTTGCCATGGAGCAGCTTCAGCCCGCCGGTGGCACCGAACGGTGCCGCCACCGGCCGCGCGACCCCATCGTTCTTCGAGGGCGCGGCGGCATGCCATTCGAGCGCATGCGGATCGGCTGCATCGCGCGCAAGCGATGGAATGCCGGCGAACTCGCGAATGCCGCCGGGCCGCACGGTCAGCACGTCCGCGTGCATCAGCCCGGCGTCGAGCAGTTCGCCGATGACGAAGCCGGGCCCGCCCGCAGCCTGGAACTCGTTGACGTCGGCGCTGCCGTTCGGATAGACCCGCGTGAGCAGCGGCACCACGTCCGACAGATCCGAAAAGTCGTTCCAGTCGATCAGGATGCCGGCCGCGCGTGCAACCGCGACCCAGTGGATCAGGTGGTTGGTCGACCCGCCGGTGGCGAGCAGCGCCGCCATGGCGTTCACGATCGCGCGCTCGTCCACCAGTTGTCCGATGGGCGGCACCGCATACGGTTGATCGCCTGCACGTCCCAGCACCGTGCGCACGGCCTCGCGCGTGAGCGCCTCGCGCAACGAATCGCCGGGCTGGATGAAGGCGGTGCCCGGCACATGCAGGCCCATTGCCTCCAGCAGCATCTGGTTGCTGTTGGCGGTGCCGTAGAAGGTGCAGGTGCCCGGTGCGTGATAGGCGGCCATCTCGGCCTCGAGCAGTTCCTCGCGGCCGACCAGGCCCTGGGCCGCCTGCTCGCGGATCTTCGACTTGGCATTGTTCGACAGGCCCGAGGGCATCGGCCCGGCCGGCACGAAGACGGCGGGCAGGTGGCCGAAATGCAGCGCACCGATCAGCAGGCCCGGCACGATCTTGTCGCACACGCCCATGAGGAGCGCCGCATCGAACATGTCGTGCGTGAGCGCGACCGCCGTGCCCATCGCGATCACGTCGCGGCTGAACAGGCTCAGCTCCATGCCGGGCGTGCCCTGCGTGACGCCGTCGCACATCGCGGGCACGCCGCCCGCCACCTGCGCGTTCGCACCGAGGCGGCGCGCCTCGTGCTTGACGATGTCCGGATAGGACTGGTACGGCGCATGGGCCGAGAGCATGTCGTTGTAGGCGCTGACGATGCCGATGTTGGGCGCACGCTCGGCCACCACCCTGAACTTGTCGTTGGCCGGTATGCCCGCCACGGCATGCGCCACATTCGCGCAGCCCAGGCGGTCGGAGCCGCGCTCGCGGGCGCGCACCGCGGCAAGCCGCTGGAGATACGCGCTGCGCAGGCCTCGACTGCGCTCGCGGATGCGCTCGGTGACGTCGCGGACAGTGGGGTGTGTCATGGTGCTTTTCTGTGCAGTGGTTGCGCGCGGCGGCTAGTCGACAAGCCGTACCTCGACCCGCCGCGCTTCGGCATCGCTGCCGCTGCCGGCGGAGACTGCCGGCTTCTTGAGGTCGATCTTGGCTGCGGGCACGCCGAGCCCGGCGAGCACGTCGCGCACCATCGCCGCGCGCCGGGTCGCAAGCTGCTCGTTGGCCGCCGGGTCGCCGGTCGTGTCGTGGAAGCCGGAGACCACGGCCTTGCGGCCGCCCTCCACGCCCTTGATCACCGTTGCCAGCGCCTCGGCCGCGCCGGGCGCGAGATCGGCACTCGCCGGGGCGAAATAGAAGTTCACCGTGCCGCCCCGCACGCTGATGCTGGCGCCGTCCGGAATGACCACCGTCACCGTCTCGGTCACGAGCGCCATCGTGGTCGCTGCCGGCGCGACGGCAGCGGCCACCGGCACGGCGGGTGCGGCCTCGCGGCCGCGGTGGAAAATCGCGATGCCGACGACGAAGAAAAGCACCAGCGCGATCAGGCCCATCACAAAGGCGAGGATGAAATTCTGCTGGCTCTCGTCGTCGCTGGTCGTGGACATGGTTCGAACTCCGTGGGAGGAAAGTGGCCGGTAAATAATGGTGCGGTGAACCATGACCGCGAAATTGTAGGCGCCGGCCTTCCGCCCGCGTCCGGCGATCCCGGGCCGCCAGGACTCGATCCGATGCTCAAACCGCTGCGCGACCCGCAACCGATGCTCGAACGCACGATCGCCGAATGGGGCGGTCGCCACGACCTGTGGGTGTTCGGCTACGGCTCGCTGATCTGGCGGCCCGAGTTTGCGTTTGTCGAACGGCGTGCGGCGCGGGTGCACGGCTGGCACCGCGCGCTCAAGATGTGGAGCCGGGTGAACCGCGGCTCGGTCGAAAACCCCGGCCTGGTGTTCGGGCTGCTGTCCGGCGGCAGCTGCAGGGGCATGGTGTTTAGGGTGCCCGCCGCGGAAGGCCTCGAAACTCTGGGCAGGCTGTGGCTGCGCGAGATGCCCACCGGCGTCTACGACCCCAAGTGGCTCGATTGCACGACCCCCGGTGAGCCGGTGCGGGCGCTGGCCTTCACGCTGTCGCGGCGCAGCCCCAACTTCACGGGCAATCTCGAAGACGAGCGCTACCGCCAGATCTTTGCCAGCGCCGCCGGGCGCTACGGCACATCGCTCGACTATGCGCAGCAAACCCTGCTGGAGCTCAGGCGCCACGCCATTCACGACGCCGCGCTGGCGCGCCTGGTCCGACTTGCCGAGGCCCAGTTGTCGGGAGAGACCGATTGCGGCCGGCTGCCGGCTCCGGTATACCCATTGGCATCATCCACCGATCCATCCCCCAAGGAGTAGCAATGTCCCGTCGTCTCATCGCCCCTGCCATCGCCGTGCTCGCGGCTGGCCTGCTCGCCGCCTGCGGCACCATGGGCGGCTCGAAAGCAAGCGCCAGCGCCAGCCTGGCGCCGACCGCGGCGATTTCGCCCAACCCGACCATGGGCAACGTGACCTTCACCGCACTCGACCATGGCGTGCGGGTCGCAGGCGAGGTGCGCGGCTTTGCGCCGGGCACCGAACACGGGTTCCACATCCACGAAAAGGGAGACTGCGGCGCCAACGGCGATGCCTCGGGCGGCCACTTCAATCCTGCCGGCGGCACGCACGGCAAGTACGCCGCGCCTGGCAGCCATGCCGGCGAACTGCCCAGCCTCGTGGCCGATGCAAGCGGCACCGCGCGCTTCCGCGTCGACGTGCACACCATCTCGCTCACGGAAGGCGCTGCCAACAACGTGGTCGGCCGTGCACTGGTGGTTCACCGAGACCGCGACGACTTCACCTCGCAGCCGGCCGGCAACTCCGGCCCGCGCGTGGCCTGCGCGCTGATCACGAGGCGCTGAGCCGCGCTGCCAGCAACGCCTCGGCATGCGCGAGCGCGTCGGGCGTGTCGATGTCGGTCAGGATGCCGATGTCATCGACCTCGATATCCGCCACCGCCTGCGACTCACGCAACGAACGCAGCAGCCGCGCGGCGCCTTCCGGGCCCGTCAGCGCCGCGAGCTGCGGCCCGCAGTGCGCTGCAAAGCCGACCGGATGACCGCGCCGGCCCTCGTGCAGCGGCTGCACCGCCAGCACCGGGCCTGCCAGCGCACGCGCCACCGCCTGCAAGGTTGCAGGCCGTACCAGCGGCAGGTCGCCGGGCAGGATCAACCAGCCCGGCGCATCGGCAGTGGCACGGACGGCGGCGGCGATCGAATCGCCCATGCCCGGATGCCCCGCATCCTCCAGCCGCCAGCGCAGGCCGCTGGCCCGCACCGCCGCCAGCGTGTGCTCGAGCACCGGCCTGCCCGCGAGCGGTGCCTGCAGTTTCGAGCCCGTGCCGCCGGCGGCGCGGAAGCGCTCTCCCCGGCCCGAGGCGAGCACGATCACGACAGGAAGGCGAGGTGCGGCGGCATCGTTCATCGCCCGCAGTATCTGCGCTTCGCTTGCGCAACAATGGCCCGATGAGCACATCCCAAGATACGCTGGCCGCCCTGCGCAAGAGCTACGAGCGGGCCGAACTCGACGAAAGCCGCAGCGCGCCGCAGCCGCTGCAGCAGTTCGAGCGCTGGCTCGGCGAAGCCATCGATGCGCAATTGCCGGAGCCGAACGCGATGACGCTCGCGACCGTCGGCGGCGACCTGCGCCCGTCGACGCGCATCGTGCTGATCAAGGGCTTCGATGCGCGCGGCATCGTCTGGTTCACCAACTACCGAAGCCGCAAGGGCCAGGAACTCGCGGGCAATCCGTGGGCCGCACTCCAGTTCCATTGGGTCGAGCTCGAACGCGTGGTGCGCATCGAAGGCCAGGTCGAGAAAGTGAGCGATGCCGAGAGCGACGCCTATTACGCGACCCGACCGCTCGACTCGCGCATCGGCGCCTGGGCCAGCCCGCAGAGCGAAGTGATTGGCGGCCGCGACGTGTTGATCAAGAACGCCGCCTTCGAGGCTGCCAGGCACCTGCTCTCGCCGCCGCGCCCGCCGCATTGGGGCGGCTTCCGCCTGGTGCCCGACCGCTGGGAATTCTGGCAAGGCCGCAAGAGCCGGCTGCATGACCGGCTGCGCTATCGGCAAGAGGACGGGGCCTGGGTGCGCGAGCGGCTGGCGCCTTGAGGGCGCTAAAATCTGGTCAGACAACTAGTCTGAAGGATCTTGAAATGAACAGTTGGCCGGTTCAGGACGCCAAGGCTCGCTTCAGCGAGTTCCTCGAAGCTTGCGTTTCGCAAGGACCGCAAATGGTGACCAAGCGCGGTGCCGAAGCGGCTGTGCTCGTTCCGGTGGAAGAGTGGCGGCGGCTCAGTGCGAATGCGCGTCCGTCGCTGAAGGACCTGCTGCTCGATACTTCCGCCCGCACCGATCTGCTGGTTCCTGCGCGCGGCGCACAGCGCAGGCGCCGCACCCCCAGCTTCGACTAGGCGCGCCGTGTATCTGCTCGACACCAACGTGGTGTCCGAACTACGCAAGCCGCGTCCGCATGGCGCGGTGCTTGCCTGGCTCCGATCCGTCGCCGAAAACGATTTGCACCTTTCGGCTGTAACGCTGGGAGAAATTCAGGCGGGCATAGAGATCACACGGGAACAGGATGCAGGCAAGGCCACCGAGATCGAGGCCTGGGCGAACCTGGTCGCGTCCTCGTACAACGTGCTGCCCATGGATGCACATGTGTTCCGAGCCTGGGCTCGACTCATGCACCGACGGTCAGACACGTTGATGGAAGACGCGATGATTGCAGCCACGGCCGCTGTTAACCAATTGACGGTGGTTACACGCAACGGCACCGATTTCAAGCACTTCGATGTGCCGCTGCTGAATCCGTTCGGCAAGAGCCGGGGCGTTGTCGGCTGAAGCCGTCGTGCCGCGAGGGGCGGCACGATCGAGGATACGTGGCGGCTAGAACGTCGCGCGCAGGCCGAGCTTCAGGCTGCGCCCCGGAAAGGGCGCATCCGGGAACGCGGTCGACGTGAGGATCGACGTCGCGCTGTAGGCCAGCTTGTTGCCGATGTTGTCGACGCGCGCATACCAGGTGAGGTTGCTGCGTTGCACCTTCATGCGGTAGGTGAGCGCCGCATTCCAGAGCGTGAACGCATCCGTGGCGCGCACGCCGACGCTCGGCACGCGTCGCTGGGCCGCATAGTGGTCGAAGCCGAGACGCGCGGTCCATGGACCGTTGCCCCACGCGAGCGTGGTGCCAACGCGCGCCGGCGAGATGCGCGGCAGCGGCTCGCCGGTGTCGGCATTCTTCGCACGCACCAGGTCGCCACGCCACTGCAGGTCGAGCGTCGAGCCGTCTGCCGGCCGCGAGAAGCCGTCGGTGCCCAGCAGCCGCAGGTTGCCGCTCGCTTCGAGGCCGGTGAAGCGCGCACGCACGCCGCGGTAGACGTATTCGGCCACCACGTCGGGGAACACCAGCCCTTCATCGGTCTGCTCGGGGGCCGGATTGATCTCGCCCTCTTCACCGCGCAGGTTGCCGGAAGCGGCGAGGCCGATGTAGTTGCGAAAGCGGGTGGCATAGGCATTCACCCGCGCGGTGTCGGCGCCCGACTGCCATTGCGCGCCGATGTCGAAGCCGACCGACTTCTCCTTCTGCAGGTCCGGATCGCCCAGCTCCCATGCGGCAGTGGCGACGTGCGGCCCATTGGCGAACAGCTCGTAGTCCTTCGGCGCGCGCTCGGTGTAGGCCAGGTTCGAGGTCAGCCGCCATTGCGGCGACAGGTTCACCAGCGCACCGAGTGCCGCGCTGTGCGGATCGAACTTGCGCTCGCCGATGGCGAAGCGGGCGATCTCCGGGTCGGGCGAGCCGAGCGAGCGCACCCGTACCTGCTCGGTGCGCGCGCCGAAGCTCAGGCGACCCCACGAGGTGCCGAGCTCTTCATGCAGGAACAGCGCCTGCGCCCGCGTGCGGCTGCGCGGCGCGAAGGCTTCTGCGCCGTCGGCGGAAAAGTTGCCGGCTTCGCTGGTGAAGCCGATCAGGCCTTCGACACCGCCGATCGGGCGGTGCCGCGCCTCGATGCGCAGGTCGGTGCTCTTGTTGGTGAAGACGGTGCCGGTTTCGGCGCCTTCGAATTCGGTGTGGCGGTAGTCGGTGCGGCTCAGTTTGCCGCGCAGGCTGCTGAAGAAGCCGCCGGGCCGCCATTCGCCTTCGAGCGCATAGCGGTCGGATTGCATGCCGATGGTGACATCGTCCTCGGCCACCGTTCCGTAGTGGCTGCGGTAGGTGCTGGCCGATGCGCCGACCCAGCCCTGGCCGAAGAACACCGAGCCGCCGACGGCACCGCCGCGCGCTTCGTTCGCCGAGTTGCAGATCTTGCGCGCGAGGCCGGGCCGGCCCGGCTTTTCGCACGCCAGTTCGATCGGCACCGACGTGTCGCCGGCATCGCGGTTGAACGCATCCACATGCAGCGCATAGCGGTCGTTGCCGCCCTCCAGCACCACGCCGCCGCTCTTCTCGCGGCTGCCGCTGGCATAGCCCAGGTCGGCGCGGCCGCCGAAGCCGTCGAGCGGCTCGGTCGGAATGCGGTTGTCGATCAGGTTGACAACCCCGCCGATCGCACTGCCGCCGTACTGCAGCGCCGACGCGCCGCGCAGCACCTCGACGCGCTCGGTGACCAGCGCATCCACCGGCACCGCGTGGTCGTAGCTCAGCGACGAGGCATCGGCCGCGCCGCCGCCGTTCTGCAGGATGCGGATGCGGTCGCCGTCCTGGCCGCGGATGGCCGGCCGGCTGGCGTTCGGCCCGAAGTAGCTGCTGGAGACGCCCGGTACGCCATTGAGCGTTTCCCCGAGCGTGGACTGCGAGCGCAGCAGCAGCGCATCGCCCGACAGGGTGGTGGTGGGTGCGATCAGGTCGGCAGCGCCGAGCGGATTGCCTGTGACGGTGATTTCCCGCAGTACCGGCGGTGCGGCTGCGGGATCGTTCTGGGCACAGGCGGCGCAGGACAGGAAGGAAAGAACGGCAACGCCGATGGCGTTGCGCCTGAAGATGGATGACATGTTGAACACTCGTTGAATCGATGAAGAGCCGGCCGCAGTCCGCAACGAAGCGGGCGCAGCAGCCGGTCGGCAAGACGGGATTCAGCGAGCGGAAGGCGGGCCGCGGGCCTCGAACAGTGCGACGCGGCGAACGAGTGCCTGGCCTTCGAGCCAGGCGAAGGTCGCGGCCGGCAGAACGAGCGGCAACGCGACAGGCGGCACGCAGGGCGCCGCAGCGCCGCTTGATAGCTGGTCGTAGAGCCGGCACTCGGCGTCGGTGTGCGCACCGAACAGCGCCAGCATTCCATGCGGTGCGTGCGCCTCGCCGGATGACGATGCCGCCACGGCATGTGCAGCGCCCGGGTCGTGCGCCGTCCGGTGCACGAGCCCGAGCGTCGCCGCCAGCCAGAGCGCGAGCGCCAGCACGCACAGCAACGTACGGGCACCGGCGGGATGGCGTGCGATGTGCATCGGGCGAGACGAACGCGAGATCAGGACTTCCGGACCCGCTGCGCGAAGACCTTCTGGAACTTCTCGACCTTGGGTGCGACCACGTACGCGCAGTAGCCCTGGTTGGGGTTCTTCAGAAAGTAGTCCTGGTGATAAGCCTCGGCAGCCGAGTAGTTGGACAGAGGCTCCACCTCCGTCACGACCGCCGAGCGGTAGGTCTTGCTCGCCTCGATCTCGCGGATCACGTCGAGGGCGACCTGCTTTTGCGCCTCGTTCTCGTAATAGATGCCGCTGCGGTACTGGGTGCCGGCATCGTTGCCCTGCCGGTTGAGGGTGGTCGGATCGTGCACCACGAAGAAGATCGCGAGCACATCGCGCAGCGTGATCTGCGCCGGATCGAAAGCGACCTTCACCACCTCGTTGTGGCCGGTGCGGCCGGTGCAGACCTGCTCGTAGCTCGGGTTCTGCAGCTCTCCGTTGGCATAGCCCGACTCGACGTCGACAACCCCCTGGACCCGGTCGAACACCGCCTCGGTGCACCAGAAGCAGCCGCCGCCCAGGACGATGGTTTCGGTTTGCGCTGTGGTCATGGCCATGGAAGCTCCGTCAGTTGGAAATCGGCGAAGCCGGCATTGTCGCGGCTTGACGCGCGACCGCACGCTCACTACATTACTAACCCGTCAGTCATTAAGAGCCGAATGCCCGCCCCCCGTTTCATCAGCGACAAGTTTTGCCCCGTGCGGGCCAAGCGCGAGCGCCGCAAGGAGGCCCGGCCGGGGGAACTGCTCGAAGCGGCACTGGACCTGTTCGTCGACAAGGGTTTCGCCGCGACGCGCGCCGAAGAGGTGGCGGCACGCGCCGGCGTTTCGAAGGGCACGCTATTCCTCTACTTCCCGAGCAAGGAAGAACTGTTCAAGGCGGTGATCGTCGAGAACCTGTCCGGTCGCTTCACCGAGTGGAACAAGGAATTCGACGAGTTCGAGGGCAGCACCGCCGAGATGCTGCGTTACTGCCTGCGCATCTGGTGGGAGCGCGTGGGCTCGACCAAGGCCTCCGGCCTGACCAAGCTGATGATGAGCGAAGGCCGCAACTTTCCCGAGCTGGCGGAGTTCTATCGGCGGGAGGTTGTGCAGCCCGGGCATGCGCTGCTTCGGCGCATCCTGCGGCGCGGCATCGACAGCGGCGAGTTCGGGCCGATCGATGTGGACCACGCGATCTATGCCGTCATCGCGCCGATGATCTTCCTGATGCTCTGGAAGCACTCGGCCGTGATCTGCGTCGACGGCGAAGCCGACATCGACCCCGACAAATACCTGTCCACGCAAGCCCAGATCGTGCTTAACGGCCTGGGCACGCGGCCCGAGGCGGGCGCATGAAGCGCTCGATCAAATGGGCGCTGCTCGCCCTGGTCGTGGTGCTGCTGGTCGCCGGCGTGCTGCGCGCACTTGGCGCACGCAAGGCACAGCAGGCGGCACTCGCGGCAGCATCCAGGCCGGTTGAGACCGTGGTGCAGCTCGCGCCAGGCGACGTGGTGCGCGCAGCGCGGCGCGAGCTGGCGCAGACGCTGGCGGTCTCGGGCACGCTGCGGGCCGCCGATTCCGCGGTGGTCAAGGCCCGCGTGGCCGGCGAACTGAGCGGACTCACCGTGCGCGAGGGCGACACCGTCGCCGCCGGCCAGGTGATCGCCCGCATCGAGCCGGCCGACTACCAGTCCCGCGTGCGCCAGGCACAGGAACAGGCCGACTCGGCCAATGCCCAGGCCGAAGTCGCGCAGCGCACCTACGACAACAACAAGGCGCTGGTCGACCAGGGCTTCATTTCGCGCACCGCGCTCGACACCTCGCAGTCAAGCCTCAATTCCGCGCGCTCGACGCACCGCGCCGCGCTCGCCGCCGTCGAGATGGCGCGCAAGTCGCTCGACGACACGGTGCTTCGCAGTCCGCTTGCCGGCCAGGTCGCGCAGCGCTTTGTGCAGCCGGGCGAACGCGTCGCCGTCGACGCGCGGGTGATCGAGGTGATCGACCTGAGCCGCATCGAGGTCGAAGCCACGCTGGCCGCGGCCGATTCGGTCGCGGTGCGCGTGGGCCAGCGTGCCACGCTGCAGATCGAAGGCGGGGGCCTCGCAGGCCCGGCGGCGGGCGAGCGCCGCGTCGGCGCCAGCGTCGCCCGCGTGAACCCGAGCGCGCAGGCCGGCAGCCGCAGCGTGCTGGTGTACCTGCGGCTCGACGCCGGCACGGGCCTGCGCCAGGGGCTCTTTGCGCAGGGCACGATCGACGTGGGTCGCACCGAAGCGCTCGCACTGCCGTTGTCGGCGGTTCGCATCGACAAGCCATCGCCCTATGTGCAGCTGGTGATCGGCGGCCGTATCGCGCACCGCGCGGTCCAGACCGGCCAGCGCGGCGAAGTCGACGGCCAGACCATGGTCGCAGTCGGCGGCGGCATCGAAGACGGCGCGGTGGTCGTCGCCGGCAGCGTCGGGCCGCTGCGCGAGGGCACTGCGGTGCGCCTGGCACCGGTCGCGGCGCCCTGAAGGCAGCCATCGAATGTGGTTCACCCGCGTCAGCCTGAAGAACCCGGTCTTCGCGACGATGCTGATGCTGGCACTGGTGGTGCTCGGCATCTTTTCGTACCAGCGGCTTCAGGTCGACCAGTTCCCGAACATCGACTTTCCTGTGGTGGTGGTGATCACCGACTATCCCGGCGCCTCGCCCGAGATCGTCGAGAGCGAAGTCACCAAGAAGGTCGAGGAAGGCGTCAACTCGATCGCCGGCATCAATGCCCTCACCTCGCGCAGCCACGAGGGCCAGTCGATCGTCATCATCGAGTTCCAGCTCTACGTGGACGGCCGCCGCGCGGCCGAGGACGTGCGCGAAAAAGTGGCGGCGGTGCGGCCGCTGTTTCGCGACGAAGTGAAAGACCCGCGGGTGCTGCGGTTCGATCCGGCGTCGCGTCCGGTGTGGTCGGTCGCGGTGCTGCCCGACGGCGCGCAGGACAAGCAGCCAAGCGCCGTCGAGCTCACCAACTGGGCCGACCAGGTGCTGAAGAAGCGGCTCGAGAACGTGCGCGGGGTCGGCTCGGTGACGCTGGTCGGCGGCACCAGGCGCGAGATCAACATCTACCTCGATCCGCAGGCGATGGAAGCCTTCGGCGTCAGCGCAACCCAGGTGGTCGACGCGGTGCGCAGCGAGAACCAGGCGCTGCCGGTGGGCGCCGTGCGATCGCTCGACCAGGAGCGCGTGGTGCAGGTCGATGCGCGCATGGAGCGACCGGAAGATTTCGGCCGCATCATCGTCGCGCGCAAGGGCGGCGCGCCGATCCGCATCGATCAGGTCGCCAGGGTGCGCGATGGCGCGCAAGAGATCGAGAGCCTCGCGCTCTACAACGGCCAGCGCACGCTGCTGCTGTCGGTGCAGAAGGCGCAGGACGAAAACACCATCCAGGTGGTCGACGGACTGGCGAAGGCGCTGGTCGAGATCCGGCCGCAGCTGCCGCCCGGTTTCAGGCTCGAACCCATTGGCGATGCCTCGCGTCCGATCCGCGTCGCGGTCGACAACGTGCGGCGCACGCTGATCGAAGGCGCGCTGCTCACCGTCCTGATCGTGTTCCTGTTCCTGAACTCGTGGCGTTCGACCGTGATCACCGGCCTCACCCTGCCGATCGCGCTGATCGGCACCTTCTGGTTCATGGCGATGTTCGGCTTCACCATCAACATGATCACGCTGATGGCGCTGTCGCTTTGCGTCGGCCTCCTGATCGACGATGCGATCGTGGTGCGCGAGAACATCGTGCGCCATGTGCAGATGGGAAAGACGCCGTACAACGCCGCACTCGACGGCACGCAGGAGATCGGGCTGGCGGTGCTGGCGACGACACTGTCGATCGTGGCGGTGTTCCTGCCGATCGGCTTCATGGAAGGGATCATCGGCAAGTTCTTCCACGAGTTCGGCATCACCATCGTGGCAGCGGTGCTGATCTCGATGTTCGTGAGCTTCACGCTCGATCCGATGCTCTCCAGCATCTGGCACGACCCGTCCATCGAGAGCCATCCCGGCGCCGGTCGGCCATCGTTCTACGACCGCACCATCGGCCGGGTGACCGGCTGGTTCGACCGCGCGACCGACCGCCTGGCGGACGGCTACCAGGCCATCTTGCGCTGGTCGCTGGCGCACAAGCTCGCCACCCTGATCACCGCGCTGGGCATCTTCATCGCCAGCATCTTCATGGTGCCGCTGCTCGGTACCGAGTTCGTGCCGAAGGCGGACTTCTCGGAAACCGCGATCAGCTTCTACACGCCGGTCGGCTCGTCGCTCGAAGTGACCGAGGCCAAGGCACGCCAGGTCGAAGGCCTTCTGCGCGAGATGCCCGAGGTGCGCTACACGCTCGCGACCATCAACACCGGGGACGCGCAAGGCAAGATCTACGCGAGCATCTACGTGCGGCTGGTCGATCGCGGGCTGCGCAGCCGCAGCGTCGACGAAATGTCCACGGTGCTGCGCGATCGGCTGCGGTCGGTGCCCGGCCTGACGGTCACCCACGTCGGTTTGCGCGACTCGGTCGGTGGCAACAAGGCAGTCGAGTTCTCGCTGCAGGGCCCCGATTTGAAGGAACTGGACCGCCTCACGCAACGGGTGATGGAGGCGATCCGCCCGATCCCCGGCCTGGTCGATCTCGATTCGAGCCAAAAGCCGAACAAGCCGACGGTGAGCGTGGTGATGCGGCGCGACGCCGCATCCGACCTCGGCCTCGGCGTGGCGCCGGTCGCGGCCGCGCTGCGCACGCTGGTGGCCGGCACCACGGTCGGCAACTGGCGCGCGCCCGACGATCAGACCTACGACGTGAACGTGCGCCTTGCGCCCGAGGTGCGCAACTCACCGGCCGACCTTGCGCGCCTGCCCTTCGTCAGCACGGCGATGGGCGCCAATGCCGACGGCTCGAGCCGCATCGTCCGGCTGCAGCAGGTGGCCGAGGTGCGCGAAACCACCGGGCCGAACCAGATCAACCGCCGCGCACTCGCACGCGAGGTCGCCATCAACGCCAACGTCGCCGGCCGCTCTGCCGGCGAAGTCTCGGCCGACGTGCGCACGGCGCTGGCCGGCATTGCGTTCCCGCCCGGCTACGGCTGGCAGTTCAGCGGCGCGACCAAGAACATGCAGGAGTCCTTCGGCTACGCGGTGTCGGCGCTGGCATTGGCGATCATCTTCATCTACATGATCCTGGCGAGCCAGTTCAAGAGCTTCCTGCAGCCGCTGGCACTCATGACGGCGCTGCCGCTCACGCTGATCGGCGTGGTGCTGGCGCTCCTGATGTTCGGCTCGACGCTGTCGATGTTCTCCATCATCGGCATCGTGATGCTGATGGGCCTCGTCACCAAGAACGCGATTTTGCTGGTCGACTTCGCGATCCGGGCCCGCCAGTCCGGCGTTGCCGCCGACGGCAGCGCGGTGGCGGGCCTGCCTCGCGCCGAAGCGCTGCTGCTCGCCGCGCGCGTGCGGCTGCGCCCGATCCTGATGACCACGCTGGCAATGATCTTCGGCATGGTGCCGCTCGCCTTTGCGGTGAGCGAAGGCTCCGAACAGCGCGCGCCGATGGGCCAGGCGGTGATCGGCGGCGTGATCACCTCGTCGCTGTTGACGCTGGTCGTGGTGCCTGTGGTCTATTGCTACATGGACGACCTGGCCAACTGGATGCGCCGCAAAGCCTTCGGAACCGCTGGAGGCGGCGCCTAAAATTGAAACTTTGTCTTGATCGTCCTGAGCCACACGAGGAAAAAAGAACGCGATGAATCCGATACCCACCCTGGAGCGCCTTCGCTTCAACATGATCGAGCAGCAGATCCGCCCCTGGGACGTGCTCGATCTCGACGTGCTCGACCTGCTGGCGCAGATCCGGCGCGAGGACTACGTGCCGCCGGTCCATCGCGGACTGGCCTTCTTCGACATGGAAATTCCGCTCGAAGGCGCAAAGAACCGCGAGCGCGGCCAACGCATGCTCTCGCCCAAGGTCGAGGCCCGCATGCTGCAGGACCTGCATGTGCAAAAGCACGAGACGGTACTCGAGATCGGCACCGGCTGCGGCTTCATGGCCGCCCTGCTGGCGCACCGTGCGGCAGAAGTGTTGACCCTCGAGATCGACCCCGGCCTGGCCGCCGTCGCGACCGCAAACCTGCGCCGCAACGGCGTGACCAACGTCGAAGTGCGCCATGCCGACGGCGCCGTGCCGCTGCCGAGCGGGCCGACCTTCGACGTGATCATGCTCAGCGGCTCGGTCGCGCGCCTTCCGCAGGGGCTCATGGGCTCGCTGAAGACGGGCGGGCGGCTGGCGGCCATCGTCGGCGACGAGCCGATGATGCGCGCGCACTTCGTGACGCGCATGAGCGAAGGCAAGTGGGACATCATCCAGCCCTGGGACACGGTGGCGCCGCGGCTGCTCAATTTTCCGGCGCCTTCGCGCTTCAATTTCTGAACAGCATTCGCCACCCATGATCGACCAGGTCCGCCCCGCCGAACTCTCCGACTGGTTTGCGCGCGATCCTGCCGCGCAGCCGGTGCTGCTCGATGTGCGCGAGCCCTGGGAGCTGCAGACCGCAAGCGTCGCGCCGCAAGGCTTCGCACTGGTCGCGATTCCCATGAACGAAGTGCCGGCCCGCCTGGCCGAACTCGATCCGTCCCAGCGCGTTGCCTGCCTATGCCACCACGGTGCGCGCAGCCAGCGCGTGGCCGCCTTCCTGGCCCAGAACGGCTTTGCCGAGGTGGCGAACGTCGCCGGTGGCATCGACGCCTGGTCGGCACAGCACGATCCTTCAGTCGTCCGCTACTAGCGGTTGCAGGCCCTAGACTCAGCCGCCCGCTTTTCTTCAAGGACGCTCCATGCCCGTGCTCAGGCTTCTTCCTCTCTCGGCCGCTCTTGTCATCGCGATCGCATCGCCGGCCCACAGCCAAAGCCTGGTCGAACTGTATGAATCGGCGCGCGGGTACGACGCGACGTACCAGGGCGCCCTCGCCCAATACGACGCCAGCGTCGCGCGCGCGGCGCAGGCCCGGGCGGGCATCCTGCCGGCGGTCGGACTGTCGGCCGGCAGCACGCGCACCGAGCTTCAGATCGATACGCCGCTGGGCGACACCTCGCGCGGCTTCAACACCCAGACCGCGGGCATCAATGCGACGCAGCCGCTGTACCGGCCCGCCAACTGGGCCACCTACGAGCAGGGCAAGCGCCAGGCCGATATCGCGCAGGCGGTGCTGACGGCGGCCGAACAGGACCTGGTGGTGCGCGTCAGCCGGTCGTACTTCGACGTGCTCGCCGCCCGGGACACGCTGGCGCTGGTGCGGGCGCAGAAGATCGCGGTGGGCGAGCAGCTCGCCTCGGCCAAGCGCAACTTCGAGGTCGGCACGTCGACCATCACCGACTCGCGCGAAGCGCAGGCGCGCTTCGACCTGGTGGTGTCGCAGGAGATCGCCGCCGAGAACGACCTGCAGGTCAAGAAGATCGCGCTCGACCAGTTGGTCGGACGTCCGGGCAGCGTGCCGGTGGCACTGGCCGCGCCGGTGGTGCTGCCCGAAGTTCTGCCGACCGACATGAACGTCTGGGTCATGCAGGCCGAAGACATGCATCCGGCGATCCGCCAGGCGCGGCTCGGCCTCGACGTCGCGGCGCTCGAAGTGCAGAAGGCCAAGGCCGGCCACAAGCCCACCATCGATGCGAACCTGGGCTACAACGTCAGCAACAACCCGCAAGGCACCAGCACCACCCTCGGCCGCTCGCGCATCAATGCAGCCACGGTCGGCGTGGTGTTCAGCATGCCGCTCTTCGCCGGCTATGCGATCGAGAACCGCGTGCGGGAAACGCTGGCGCTCGAAGAGCAGTCGCGCTCGGTCCTCGAGTCGACCCGGCGCAGCGTCACGCAGGCCACGCGCGCGGCCTATCTCGGGCTGGTGTCGGGAGCGGGCCAGGTGAAGGCGCTAGAAGCCGCCGAAGCGTCGAGCCAGAGCGCACTCGACGCCAACCGGCTCGGCTACCAGGTCGGGGTGCGCATCAACATCGACGTGCTCAATTCGCAGAGCCAGCTGTTCCAGACCAAGCGCGACCTGGCGGTGGCACGCTACAACGTGCTGCTGGGCAACCTGACCCTGCGGCAGGCAAACGGCACGCTCACGGCGGACGATCTGCGTGCCGTCAACGCCACGCTCGCGACCGACGGCAGGCCGGCCGTCGACAGCACCGCCACGCCGGCCCAGCCTGCCGCGGAGACACCCGACGCGACGCAGCAGCGACAACGCCAGCAGCAGCGCGGCCGGGTGCCGGGTGCACCGGCGACGGTGCCGGTCGTTCCGCCGGTGCAGGTGCCGCCGTTCAATCCGCAGCCGCCGGCGATGCCCTCGCCGCCGCCGCCGCCAGTGATCCTGCCGCCAGCGACGCGCTAGGGCTCGGGCGGCCCTGCGCCACGTTCCGACAGCGTCGTCAGGAGCGTGATCAGCGTCTCGACATCGACCGGCTTGAGCAGGTGGTGCGCGAAGCCCGAGCGGGCGATGCGCTCCTTGTCGTTCTGCTGGCCCCAACCGGTCAGGGCGATCAGCACCAGCTCGCCGTGCGCCGGGTCCTGGCGCAGCCGCACGGCGAGTTCGCAGCCGTCCATGCCGGGCATGCCGATGTCGAGGATGGCGACCGAAGGCCGGGTCTCCGTCGCCACCCGGAGCGCCGCGGCGCCGCCGTGCGCGACCACGGTGCGCGCGCCATGCAGGGCAAGCAGCTCGCACAGCGAATCGGCCGCGTCGCGGTTGTCGTCGACCACCAGAATGCTGCCGAGCAGGCCGAGCGCCGCCGTCGGCGGCTTCGCGCGCTCGGTCTCGACGCATTCGCGTTCCGCCAGCGGCAGCGTCACTTCGAAGCGGCTGCCCCGATTCGTGCCTGCACTCGAAGCTTCCACGGTACCGCCGTGCAGCTCGACCAGGCTCTTGACCAGCGTGAGGCCGATGCCCAGGCCGCCTTGCGCCGCCCTCGCCGTGCCGCTCACCTGCACGAACATGTCGAAGATCGATGCCAGCATGTCCGGCGGGATGCCGGCGCCCTCGTCGATCACCGTGACCACCGCATTCGCACCGGCGCGGGTGATGGACACCTTCACGCCAGCGCCTTCGGGGCTGTACTTCGCCGCGTTGTTCAGGAGGTTGGAGAACACCTGCGTCAAGCGCACGCCATCACCCCGCACGGCCAGCGGCTCCTCGGGCGCATGCACCTGCAACTGCTGCCGACGGGCGTCGAGCAGCGGCCGACTCAGTTCCACTGCGTCTCGGATGGCGCGGCCGAGGTCCAGCACTTCCAGCCGGAGATCGATCTTGCCGCGCGTGATGCGGGAGACTTCCATCAGGTCGTTGACGAGCCGCACCATGTGGTCGAGCTGGCGCGTCATCATCTCGTAGTAGGGCCGGGCAACCTCGGGCGGCGGCGCCTTGCGCATCAGGATGGCGAGCGAAGTGCCCAGCGGCGCCATCGGATTGCGGAGCTCGTGGGCCAGCGTCGCGAGAAATTCGTTCTTGCGCTGGTCGGCCTGCCTCAGACCTTCGAGCACGCTGCGCAGTTCGTACTGCCACTTGCGGGCCCTCAAGGCACTGCGCAGCGCGCTCACCAGCGATGCGACGCGCATCGGCCGCTCCAGCACGGTGACGTTGGCGAGCTGGTCCATGGCACCGAGCAGCGCGAACGAATCCGCGCCCTGGCGCGCGAGGATCAGCACCGGCAGGTCGGACCACGCCGGCTGCATCGCCAGCACATGGGCGAGTTCGCCGGCACCGCCGCCATCGAGCACCTCCTCGGCGACGAGCAGCGCGCCCGCACCCTGCCCGATGGCCTCGACGACCGCCGGCAGATCGGCACAGGACGCGGGCGCCAGCCCGGCCCTCGCCAGCACTGCCGCAGTCATGATGGCGTCCTTCGTGGTGGCGGTGCGCAGGAGCACCCGGTACTCGAGACGCTCCGGCATCGACGCGCTCACTATGCCGCCGCCGCCTCGCCGCCGAGCGGGATTGGCACACCGGTGAGAATGCCCCTGAACCGCCGCAGCGGCTCGCCGACGTGAATGCCTTGCGCATCCATCGAGAAGGCCCGGATCGTCCGCTCGTGCATGCCACCGCGCTTCTTCAGCACCGAGATCGCCTGGCGAACCTCGCCCTCCGTCTCGAAGTACCGCAGCAGCACCACCGCATCGGCCAGGTAGCTCGCATCGACCGGCGTCTGCATCTGCATGCCGATCAGGCCGTGCTGCGCGCCCACCAGCAGCGTCGCGACGCCGGCCTGCCCCAGATAGGTGAGCAGCTCGTGCAGCTGGACGATCAGGAAGCGCTCGTCCGGCATCGCATTCAGGTAGCCGTTGAGGCTGTCTATCACCACCACCGCAGCCTTGTCCTGCGTGACCGCAAGCCGGATGTGATGGACCAGTTCACCCGGCGACAGCTCCGCCGGATCGACCTGCTTGATCTTGATGTGGCCAGAATCCATGAAAGGCCCCAGGTCCAGGCCCATGCCCGCGCAGCGGGTGCGCAGCGTGTTGATGCTCTCGTCGAAGATGAACAGGGCCGCATGCTCGCCGCGGCGTGCGGCTGCCACCGCGAACTGCACCGCCACGGTTGATTTGCCGGTACCGGGCGCACCGACGAACAGCGTGCTGGTGCCCTTCTCGATGCCGCCCCCGAGCAAGGTGTCGAGCGCCTGAATGCCGCTCGCGATCTTGGTCTGTTCCAGTGGCACGCCATGCTCGGCGGCGACCAGTCTCGGAAACACCTGCAGGCCACCGCGTTCGATCTTGTAGTCGTGGTAGCCGCCGCGGAACTGCTGGCCCCGGTACTTCACCACGATCAGCCGACGGCGCGATGAGCCGTAGTCGGAGTTGATCTGCTCCAGGCGGACCACCGCGTGCGAGATGCTCTGAACCTGCAGGTCGTGCGCAGTGGCAGTCATGTCGTCGAGCAGGATCACCGTGCAGCGGCGGCCGGCGAAGAACTGCTTCAATGCCAGGATCTGGCGCCGGTAGCGCAAGGAACTGCCCGACAGCAGGCGCAGTTCCGAAAGCGAATCGAAGACGACCCGCGTCGGCTTGAGTTCCTCCACGTCCCTCAGGATGCGAAGGGTGGTCTCGCTCAATTCCACCTCGGACGGATGGAACATCGTGTGCTGCTCGTCCGGCTGCAGGCTGTCCTGCGACGGCAGCATTTCGCGCATGTGCACGCCGCGCAAATCCCAGCCGTGGGATCGGGCCACGCCCTGCAGTTCCTTCGCCGTCTCCGACAGCGTGACGTACAGCACCGATTCGCCCTGCAGCGCGCCGTCCATCAGGAACTGGAGCGCAATGGTGGTCTTGCCCGCGCCGGGCGTGCCCTCCACGAGATACAGCCGGTCCGGTGTGAGGCCACCGCCGAGCACATCGTTCAGGCCCGGCACGCCTGTGCTCAGGAGCGGCGCTGCTTCTTGGTGGGTTGCGGCTGTGTCCACGGATTTTTCCTTGCTCTTGAAAACGCTCGGCAACTTCCCGATCCTCCGCTCGAAGCCTCAGTCGAGGCTGGGCTCGGCCCGGTCTTCGGCCGGCACGCCGGCCTGCGGCGTGACCTCGGCTGCCGCTTCGGCGATCGCCAGCACCGCTGCAGCGGTACGCTGGGCCGCGCCGCGGTTCGAGGACGCGAAGGCCTGCGCGGCTTGCGCCATCGTCTCGCGACGGTCGGGATTCTCCACCAGCTTGAGCGCCGCGGCGACCGCCTGCTCCATGCTGTCGACCCGCAGCGATGCGCCTGCGGCGAGCGACAGCTCGGCCGCCTCGGCGAAATTGAAGGTCGACGGGCCCATGACCACCGGGCAGCCGCAGGCGGCCGCCTCGATCAGGTTCTGCCCGCCGAGCGGCTCGAAGCTGCCGCCCAGCAGCGCCGCGTCGGCCAGCCCGTAATACAGCGCCATCTCGCCGAGCGAATCGCCCAGCCAGATCTCGGATGCCGACGGTGCGCCGGCGGCGCTGCGCCGGGCCACGGCGAAGCCCTGTGCCTCGACCAGTGCGGCCACTTCGTCGAAGCGTTGCGGGTGGCGCGGCACGATCATCCATTGCACATCGTGCACGCGGCGCGCGATCGACTGAACCGCCTCCTGCGCAGGCGGAACCGGCGTCAGCGCGCCGAAGCGCTTGAGCACCTCGAGCAGCTGCGCTTCTTCGCCGTCCCGCGAACTCGCCAGCACCACCACCGGGCGCGGCAGCTGCGGACGCAGCAGGTTGGCGGCAGCGAGCTGCCGCGCATCGGGCGTGGCATCGAACTTCAGGTTGCCGAACACGCCGGCCACCTTGGCACCGAGCGAGACCAGCCGGTGCGAATCCGCTTCGGTCTGCGCCCACACCGCAGCCAGTGCCGAATAGGCCGGCCGTGCGAGCCATCCCAGACGCTCGGCCGCAGCCAGCGAGTTCTCGTTGAGCCGGGCATTCGCCAGCACCAGCGGAATGGCGCGTTCGGCGCAGGCCGCCGCCATCTCGGGCCAGACCTCGGTTTCCATCAGCACGCCGATGCCCGGCTTGAAGCGGTCGAGAAAACGCGCCACCGCGTCCGGCGCATCCCAGGGCTGCCAGACCTGCAGGTCGCCCGGCTCGAGCAGCTTGGCACCTTCTTCGCGGCCGGTGGCCGTGCCGTTGGTGAGCAGGATCGGTATGCCCGGGTACTGACGCCGCAGCTCGGCGATGAGGATGCCGGCAGCACGCGCCTCGCCGAGCGAAACCGCATGGACCCAGCACCAGCCGGTGCCGTTCGCGGCCTCGTCGTAGTGGCCGAAGCGCTCTTCGACCGCATGCGCATAGCCGGGCTCGGCCACCGCGCGACGGCGCAGCTTGCGCCGGACCAGCGGCTGCGCGAGAGATGTGAACACGCCGTACAGGCGCAGCAGCAACGAACGCACGCTTGGATTCGAATTCGAATTCAGTGTGCGGCTTCCGCCAGCGTGGCATCGGGCTTCACGCTCCTGAGCAGCGCGAGCATTTCGGTCTGGATGCGGTCCAGCGCGGCCTGGGTCTGGCCTTCGAAGCGCATCACCAGCACCGGCGTGGTGTTGGACGCGCGAATCAGGCCGAAGCCATCGGGCCAGTCGACCCGCACGCCGTCGATGGTCGACACCTGGGCCGGCGGTGCGAAGGTGGCGGTCTTCACGAGCTGGTCGACCAGTGCGTGCGGCTCGCCTTCGGCGCATTTCACGTTGAGTTCGGGCGTCGAGAAGCTGGTCGGCAAGGCGTTGAGCACAGCGCTCGCGTCGGGGCTCTTGCTCAGGATCTCGAGCAGCCGGCAACCCGCATAGGTGCCGTCGTCGAAACCGAACCAGCGCTCCTTGAAGAAGATGTGGCCGCTCATCTCGCCACCCAGCGGCGAGTCGATTTCCTTCATCTTCGCCTTGATCAGCGAATGCCCGGTCTTGTAGATCAACGGCTTGCCCCCGGCGGCCTCGATCGCCGGGCCCAGGCGCTGCGAGCACTTCACGTCGTAGACGATGGTGCCGCCCGGCACGCGCGAGAGCACGTCCTGCGCGAACAGCATCATCTGGCGGTCCGGATAGATGTTCTGGCCGTCCTTGGTGACGATGCCCAGCCGGTCGCCGTCGCCGTCGAAGGCGAGGCCCAGCTCGGCGTCGCCTTTCTGCAGCGCCGCGATCAGGTCCTTCAGGTTCTCCGGCTTGCTCGGATCGGGATGGTGGTTCGGAAAGTTGCCGTCGACCTCGCTGAAGAGCTCGGTCACCTCGCAGCCGATGGCGCGCAGGATGCCGGGTGCCGAGGCGCCGGCGATGCCGTTGCCCGAATCGACCACGATCCTGAGGGGACGGGCGAGCTTGATGTCGCCGACGATGCGCTTCGTGTAGGCATCGGTCACGTCGACCTTGCGCACGCTGCCGCCGTCTGCAAGCTTTGCGCTGCCTGCTTCCATGACCTTGCGCAGGCCCTGGATCTCGTCGCCGTAGATAGCGCGGCCGGCCAGCACCATCTTGAAGCCGTTGTAGTCCTTCGGGTTGTGGCTGCCGGTGACCTGGATGCCGCTGGTGCACAGCGTGTTGGCCGCGAAGTAGAGCATTGGCGTGGTGACGGCGCCGACGTCGATCACCTCGATGCCGGTGGCCACCAGGCCGCGCGTCAGCGCGTCCACCAGTGCCGGGCCCGAAAGCCTGCCGTCGCGGCCGACCGCAACCGCACGCTCGCCGGCCGCCCGCGCCGCGCTGCCGAAGGCCCGGCCGAGCGCCTCGGCCACCTCGGGGTCGAGGGTGGCGGGCACGACGCCGCGGATGTCATAGGCCTTGAAGATCGATGCGTTGAGCTGCATGGGCTTCCCTCGGGGAGTTCAAAAAAAACGAGGTCCATTGTATGCATGGCTCCTTGGAGCCCGGGCCGGCGCCGGGCCGCTCCAAGGCAGCCTGCGACCCCCTCCAGGGGCAGCGGCGACACGCAGTGCCGCGGTGCGGAGCGCGTGGGCCACATGTCCGGAAATGGCTACTTCCACATTCCTGCGCTCGTATCATCACCGCATGCCCAACACTGCAGCGCCCGTAGCCGGACTCGAAAGCGATGCCTGCTACCTTGCCATGCAGGCCCACGACGCCCGCTTCGACGGCTCGTTCTTCACCGGCGTGACGTCGACCGGCGTCTACTGCCGGCCGGTCTGCCGCGTCAAGCTGCCGCGGCGCGAAAACTGCCGCTTTTTCCGCCATGCGGCGCAGGCCGAGGCGGCGGGCTTTCGGCCCTGCCTGCGCTGCCGGCCCGAACTCGCACCGCGCGCCGCGAGCTGGTCGACCGAAGACGCCTCGCGCATCCTCGCGCTGCAGGCGGCCCGGCTGATCGACGAACCCGATGCCTGGGACGAAGCCGGCCCCGGTGCGGCACGGGTGGCGGCACGTCTCGGCGTGAGCGACCGCCACCTGCGCCGCATCTTCGAAACGCAGTTCGGCGTTTCGCCGCTGCAGTACTTGCAGACGCGCCGACTGCTGGCGGCCAAGCAGATGATTGCGGACACGCGCCTGCCCATGACGCAGGTCGCGCTGGCCAGCGGCTTCGCCAGCGTGCGCCGCTTCAATGCCGCTTTCGTCTCGCACTACGCGCTCAACCCGAGCGCGCTGCGGCGGGCCGGCGCCGCAACGGCCAGCCGCGAACGGGAAGCCGTCGACGTGCGCCTCGGCTTTCGACCGCCCTACGACGGCGCCGCGATGCTGGCGTTCTTCGCGCGCCGCGCATTGGGCGGCGTCGAAATCTTCGCCGGCGCGCCGGACAACGCCTGGTTCGCCCGCAGCCTGCGTGTGGTGCAGGGCGAGCGCATGCATGCAGGCTGGCTGCAGCTTCGCTTCGATCCCGAGCGCGAGCAACTGCTGCTGCGCGTCGGCGATGCGCTCGCGGCGGTGCTGCCGACCGTCATCAGCCGCGTGCGCGCCATGTTCGACCTCGACGCCGAGCCGATGGCGATCAACGGCGCGCTGCATGCCAGTTTCCCGGATGGCGACGGGCTGCGCGTGCCCGGCACGGTGGACGGCTTCGAACTCGCGGTGCGCGCCGTGCTCGGCCAGCAGATCACGGTGGCCGCGGCGCGGACGCTGGGCACGCGGCTGGTGCAGGCTTTCGGCGAGCCGGTCGCGACGCCGATCGCCGGACTCGATCGGCTGTTCCCCACGCCCGCCGCCATTGCCGGCGCCAGCGGCGATGCGCTGGGCCGCCTGGGCATCGTGCGGCAGCGCCAGGGCGCGCTGGCCGCACTCGCACGCGAGGTCCAGGCCGGCCGGCTGACGCTCCATGCCGGCGCCGACGTGCCTGCCACGCTCGCCGCACTGCAGGCGCTGCCCGGCATCGGCGACTGGACCGCGCAGTACATTGCCATGCGTGCGCTGCGCTGGCCCGACGCGTTTCCGGCGGGCGACATCGCGCTGCAGAAGGCGCTCGGCGTGTCGTCGGCACGGGCAGCGGCCGAGGCCTCGCTGGCCTGGCGCCCATGGCGCAGCTATGCGGTGTTGCGCGCCTGGCACGGCCCGCAGCCTGCCACTCCACTCTCCTCCACGGCAGCCCCGCTGCCCGATTGCAATCCATGAGATTCAACAAGACCTCACCCCTGCGAAGCACCTGCATCGACAGCCCGCTCGGCGACATCACGCTTGCCGCCACCGACCTCGGCCTCGCGGGCGCCTGGTTCCACCAGCAGCGCCACTGGCCCGACACGACCGGCTGGCAGACCGACGCCGACCATCCGGTGCTCTGCGAAGCGGCCGCCCAACTGCGCGACTATTTCGCCGGCCGCCGGTCGCACTTCGAGCTGCCGCTCGACCTTTCGCACGGCACCGCTTTCCAGCAGGCGGTGTGGCAGGCCTTGCTCGCCATTCCTTCGGGCCGCACGACCAGCTACGGCGCCTTGAGCGCCGGCGTCGGCAAGCCGGCGGCGGTGCGCGCCGTGGGCGCCGCCGTCGGCCGCAATCCGATCAGCGTGATCGTGCCCTGCCACCGGGTGCTGGGCGCCGGCGGCGCACTGACCGGCTATGCGGGCGGGCTCGAGCGCAAGAGTGCCCTGCTCACGCTGGAAGGTGCCTTGTGAGCGAAGGCGATTGCGCCGCGGCCACGGTGCCCGCGGCGGACCGCGCGCCTCCCGCCGATACGGCCACACGCCCGGCCAGCCGCCGCTGGCTGGTCGATCTGCTGCTGCTCGGCATGCTGTGGGGTGCGTCTTTCCTCTTCATGCGCATCGGCGCCGCGGAGTTCGGCGCGCTGCCGACCGCCGCCGTGCGCGTCGCCATCGCGATGGTGTTCCTGTTGCCGCTGCTGCTGCTGCGCGGGCAATGGCCGGCACTCAAGCGGCACTGGAAACCGGCGCTCGGCATCGGCGTGCTGAACTCGGGCCTGCCCTTCGCGTTCTTCGCCTTCGCGCTGCTGACCATCAACAGCGGCCTGGCGGCGGTGGTCAACGCCACGGTGCCGATGTTCGGCGCGCTGGTGGCATGGGCATGGTTCGGCGACCGGCCGGACCGCTCGCGCATCCTGGGCCTCGTGATCGGCTTTGCCGGCGTCGCGATGCTGGCCGGGCGGAGTGCGGGCTTTCATTCGGGCGTGGACGAATCCGCGGCGCGGTGGGCCATCGTCGCCTGTCTTGCGGCATGCATCTGCTATGCGTTCTCGGCCAGCCTCACGCGCAAGTACCTGGTCGGCGTGCCGGCGCTGGCCACCGCGACCGGCAGCCAGGTGGGCGCCACGTTCGCGCTGGCGCTGCCCGCGCTGTGGCTCTGGCCTGCGCAGATGCCGAGTGCCCGCGCATGGATGGCGCTGATCGTGGTCGGCACTGCATGCACCGGGCTCGCGTACATCCTGTTCTTCCGGCTGATCGAGACCGCCGGGCCGGCGCGCGCACTGACGGTGACCTTCCTGGTGCCGGTGTTCGCACTCTTCTATGGCGCCGTGTTCCTCGGCGAAGAGATCACGCAGTGGATGCTGGTCTGCGCGGTGGTGATCGTCTGCGGCGTCGGCTTGTCCACTGGATTGGTAAGGCTCGGGCGGCGCGGCGAGAATCACCGCCCACCATGAATTTCAGAACCCACTGGCGAAGCATGCTGCTCGCCGCCTGCGGCCTGGCGCCGCTCGCACCCGCGGTTGCCGCGACGCCTACGCAGGTCCCCGACACCATCGAACAACGCGTGGCCGCCTGCATCGCCTGCCACGGCCGCGAAGGCGCCAGCACCAACGCCGGCTACTTTCCGCGACTGGCCGGCAAGCCGGAGCGCTACCTCTACAACCAGCTGCTGAGTTTTCGGGACGGCCGGCGCTTCAACACCGACATGACGCACATGGTGCGTCACCTGTCCGATGCGTATCTGGGCGAGATGGCGCGCTACTTCGCCACGCTCGACCTGCCCTATCCCCCGGTCGCCACCCGGAGCGACGCATCACAGCAAACGCTCGAACGCGGCCGCGCGCTGGTGTTCGAGGGCGATGCGGCGCGCGGCATCCCCGCCTGCGCGCAATGCCATGGCCAGGCGCTCACCGGCGTGCAGCCGGGCATACCCGCGCTGGTCGGCCTGCCGCGCCTGTACCTCGCATCGCAACTGGGCGACTGGCTGACCGACAGCCGCCATGCGCTGCCGCCGGACTGCATGGCGGAAGTCGGGCGCAAGCTCGCCAGCGCCGACATCAATGCCGTCGCCAGCTGGCTGGCGGTGCAGCCGATGCCGGCCGACACGAAACCCGTCGCCGCACTGCCCGGACGGCTGCCGGTGCCGTGCAGCGCGATGGCGAACTGACCGTGCGGCGCATCCTCTTAATGGGCATCGCCCTGGTCGTGCTGCTGGCCGCTGCCACGCTGGCGCTGGTCGCGCTGAACCTGCGTGGCGAAGACGAACTGCCCGCCGCACCGGTGGCGTTCGAGGCCACGCCGGCCCTGGTCGAACGTGGCCGCTATCTCGCCCTCGCCGGCAATTGCGCGGGCTGCCACACGGCGCGCGGCGGTGCGGCGTATGCGGGCGGTCCAGGCATCGAGACGCCCTTCGGAACGGTGTTTGCGAGCAACCTGACGCCGCACGAAGGCGCGGGCATCGGCGGCTGGAGCGCGGCGCATTTCTGGCGCGCCATGCACAACGGTCGCTCCAGGGACGGGCGGCTGCTGTACCCGGCATTTCCGTATCCGAACTTCACCCGAGTGACCCGCGAGGACTCGGACGCGATCTACGCCTGGCTGCGCACCGTGCCGCCGGCGGCCACGCCGAATGCCGCGCACAAGCTGCGCTTTCCGTACAACACGCAGGCGGCACTGGCGGTGTGGCGCGCGCTGTCGTTCACGCCGGGCAGCTTTGAAGCCGACCCTGCCCGGCCGGCCGAATGGAACCGTGGTGCCTACCTGGTGGAGGGGCTCGGCCACTGCATCGCCTGCCACGGCACGCGCAACATGCTCGGCGCGACCGAGGACAAGCTGGGCCATTCAGGTGGCCTCATTCCGATCGAGAACTGGTATGCGCCTTCGCTCACGTCGAAGCGCGAAGCCGGCGTTTCGGACTGGGACACGAAAGATGTCGTCTCGCTGCTCAAGACCGGCACCTCGCCGCGCGGATCGGTCATGGGGCCGATGGCCGATGTCGTGTACCGCAGCACCCAGCAATTGAGCGACGAAGACGTGCGCGCGATGGCGGTGTACCTGAAGGCGCTGCCCGAGAACGCGCCCGCCGCAGAGCAGACGCCGGTGCGGACCCCGCCCCGGGACGCCGGCACGATGGCGCGCGGCGCCCGCATCTACGACCAGCGCTGCGCCTACTGTCACGGCGACGCCGGACAGGGCGCTCAGGGGGCGTATCCCGCGCTCGCGGGCAGCCGCGCAGTGAACGCGCAGAGCACCGTCAACCTGACGCAGGTGCTGCGCCACGGCGGCTTCCTTCCCGCCACCGAAGGCAATCCGCGGCCCTACGGCATGCCGCCGTTCGGCCATGTGCTTGACGACGACGGCATCGCCGATGTGCTGACTTACATCCGAGGTTCATGGGGCAACGACGCGCCGCCGGTCACGCGCGGCGAAATCATGCGTCCGTGACGCCTGCCGTGCTCCGGGTCGATCGATCCATGCCCAATTGGGGTAGGCTGGCGCCTACGCTGGAACCGCCGAACGTCCGACATCGAGGCGCAGACCGCAACTTACGCCGGCCGATTACGATTTCGACCGTTTACCGATAGCCACCTGCAGCGCCTCCAGGCGCTGCACTCATTTTCGTGCCTCACTTGCCAGAGACCCACATGACCGTCATCGATCACGCCACCGCCTCCGCCACCGCCTCCGACGCCGCACAGCAAATGAAGGTATTGCTGGAAGGGCTGACCCGGCTGCGCAAGGGCGACGCGAACGTGCGCCTGCCCGATCACTGGTCGGGCGTGTCCGGCAAGGTCGCCGACGTCTTCAACGACCTGGTCGAGCAGAACGCCATGCTGGCGTCGGAACTGGTCCGGCTGCGGCAGGTCGTGGGCAAGGAAGGCAAGCTGAAGCAGCGTGCCGTGATGCACGAAGCGCGCGGTTTCTGGGGCGAATCGATCTCGTGCGTGAACTCGCTCATCGACGACCTGGTGCACCCGACCAGCGAAGTCGCCCGGGTGATCGGCGCCGTGGCGCAGGGCGACCTGTCCAAGAGCATGGCGCTGGAAGTCGAGGGGCGCGAGCTGGAAGGCGAGTTCCTGCGCACCGCGAAGACGATCAACAAGATGGTCGAGCAGCTCGGCAACTTCTCCGCCGAAGTGACGCGGGTCGCGCGCGAAGTGGGCACCGAAGGCAAGCTCGGCGGCCAGGCCAAGGTGAAAGGCGTCGCCGGCACCTGGAAGGATCTGACCGACTCGGTCAACTCAATGGCCGGCAACCTGACCGACCAGGTGCGCAACATCGCCGACGTGACGACCGCCGTGGCCAAGGGCGACCTGTCGAAGAAGATCGACGTGGACGTCAAGGGCGAGTTCCTGACGCTCAAGAACACGATCAACACCATGGTCGACCAGCTTCGGTCGTTCGCATCCGAAGTCACGCGGGTCGCGCGCGAAGTGGGCACCGAAGGCTCGCTTGGGGGACAAGCGCGGGTCGAAGGCGTCTCCGGCACCTGGAAGGACCTGACCGATTCGGTGAACTCGATGGCCGGCAACCTGACCAGCCAGGTGCGCAACATTGCCGACGTGACCAAGGCCGTGGCGGCAGGCGACCTGTCCAAGAAGATCACGGTCGACGGCAAGGGTGAAATCCTGGAGCTGAAGAACACGGTGAACACGCTGGTCGACCAGCTCCGGTCGTTCGCGGCCGAAGTCACGCGCGTAGCGCGCGAGGTCGGCACCGAGGGCAAGCTGGGCGGCCAGGCCGATGTGCAGGGCGTGGCCGGTACGTGGAAAGACCTGACCGAGTCGGTCAACTTCATGGCCGGCAACCTGACCTCCCAGGTGCGCAACATCGCCGAGGTGACGACCGCGGTGGCCAAGGGCGACCTGTCGAAGAAGATCACGGTGGACGTGAAGGGCGAGATCCTGGAACTGAAGGACACCATCAACGTGATGGTGGACCAGCTCAGCTCCTTCGCCTCGGAAGTGACGCGCGTGGCAAGGGAAGTGGGCACCGAGGGCAAGCTCGGCGGCCAGGCGCAGGTGAAGGGCGTGGGCGGCACCTGGAAGGACCTGACCGAGAACGTCAACTTCATGGCGGCCAACCTGACCGCGCAGGTGCGCGGCATTGCCGGCGTGGTGACCGCGGTGGCGAAGGGCGACCTGAAGAAGAAACTGACTGTTGCGGCACAGGGCGAGATCGCGGCGCTGGCCAACACCATCAACGAGATGACCGACACGCTGGCGGTGTTTGCCGACCAGGTGACGACTGTTGCGCGCGAGGTCGGCGTCGAGGGCAAGCTGGGCGGGCAGGCCAGCGTGCCGGGCGCGTCCGGCACCTGGAAGGACCTGACCGAGAACGTCAACCAGCTGGCGGCCAACCTGACCACGCAGGTGCGCGCGATTGCCGAGGTGGCTACCGCGGTGACCCGCGGCGACCTGTCGCGTTCCATCCAGGTCGAGGCGCGGGGCGAGGTGTCCGACCTGAAGGACAACATCAACGAGATGATCCGCAACCTGAAGGAGACCACGCAAAAGAATGCCGAGCAGGACTGGCTGAAAACCAACCTGGCGCAGTTCACGCGCCTGCTGCAGGGCCAGCGCGACCTGGAAGCGGTGACCCGGCTCATCCTGTCCGAGCTGGCGCCGCTGGTGTCGGCGCACCACGGCGTGTTCTACATGATGGACGCGCAGACCACGCC
>JANOCL010000120.1:0-23732 GCA_031412135.1 Variovorax sp.
CACCTGGCTGCGCGGCTCAAGCTGCGCCATTTCGCGCTCCTCGCCGAGCTTGACCGCCATCGCTCGGTCAGCCGCGCGGCAACGCATCTCGGCCTCAGCCAGCCCACGGTCACCCGTGCGCTGGCCGAGGTCGAGAACATCTTCATGACACCGCTGTTCACGCGCAGCCGGCGCGGCCTGGAGCCGACACTGGCAGGCGGGCTGGTGCTGGGCAGGGCCCGGTTGGCGCTAGCCGATGCAGCATCGCTCGGCGAAGACCTGGCCGTGCTGGGCGCGGGGTTGCAGGGCCGGCTGCGCGTCGGCGTCATTCCTTTCCTCTCACGCGTCACGCAGGATGCGATCTGGCAGCACCTCCTGGCGCTGCGGCCGCGCTTCTCCTTCGTGGTGGAAGAGGCCACGACCCACAACCTGGTGCAGGCGGTGCAGGCGCGTACGCTGGACTGCGCCATCTGCCGCTTCGCGCCGGCCAGTGCCGACGCCGAACTCGCACAACAGTTCCTTTACAAGCAGGAGCCTCGACTCGTGGTGTCGCACGCCGCCGCGCAACGCCTGCAGCGGCGTGGTCTGGATTGGGTGGCTTTCGGGTCGCTGCAATGGATCTTTCCGCCGGCGGACACGCCGATCCGCCAGATGATCCATTCCATCTTCACTTCGGCCGGACAGTCGGTGCCCGCGCCGGTGATGGAAGCCTACGGGCAGAAGACGCTGGTGTCGGTGCTGCGGACCATGCCGGACGCCGTCGCCATCTTGCCCGACGACATTGCCCAGGAGGTGGCCGATGCGAGCGGCGCGCGCGTGATGCCGCAGCGCCTGCAATGGAACCTGCCGCCAGTGGGCGTGGTGCGCCTGCGCAATGCAGCCAACGCAGCGATCGTGGACGACATGACCGAGGGAGTGCGGCGAGCGCGCCTTGCGAAACCCGAATGAAGGGCGCGTGGCTCAGACGCGCGGACCGGCTGTTCGACGCATGCCCGTGGCGCGGCGCGCTACCGGCGAGGCTGCCGGCCCCGCAGCCGGAGAAGGCCCCAGATGCCGCCTCTGCGAGTACCTGTCCACCGCCATGTAGAGCACGAACGCCGCGGCCAGGGCCGAGCCCAGGAAGAAGGTCGCGGAGTTGAAGCCAGCGCGGTCCAGCAGGTAGTAGAGCGGCAGGTGGATGAGGAACAGCGGGAACGAGACGTCACCCAACAGTCGCAGCAGACGCGAGGCAGGCACGTCGTTGGCCGGTCGCATCATGATCGCCCTGAACGCCCAGAGCACCACGGCGAGCGTGCAGGCCTGAAGGATGTAGGCATCGATCCCGTCTCGCAGGAAAGCGTCCATCGCGCCGCGGCGCCAGCTCGACGCGAGCTGGATGGCCGTCGCCAGGCCGATGTGCAGCGTGAACATGATCGCAATGTCGCGCAGGACCGACCGCGACGCCTGCGGCTCGCGCGCCAGGCGCAGGCCGGCCAGGTAGGCGAAGGAAAGAAAGAGCAGGTTGCCGCCGTAGCCGACATCGGCGTAGTAGTCCCACTGCAGCAGCGTCCGGCCGCAGGTATGGAGCAGGTACGCGCCGAAGGACGCGAACATGAGCCGCCGCAGCGTGGGCCCATCGGTTCTCAAGAGCCAGGGCGTGAGGCAGTAGAGCCAGAACTCGAGCGCAAGGCTCCATGCCGACGACACCATCGAATTCTGAGTAAGGATCTGGTTCAGGAACAGCCCGTTCGACAGCGTGACCCACCACGCCGGATGCTCCGAGTTCGCCAGCACGTAGACGATGTAGCTCAGCGCCAGGCTGGCGAGGTAGACCGGGTAGATGCGCTTCGCCCGACGCACCAGAAAACCCCGCGGCTCCTTCGCATATGACGCACCGATCGAATAGCCGCTGATCAGCAGGAAGCCCAGGATGGCTTCGAACGAACCGAAACTCGGGAGCACGCCCCACGCGCCGAGCGGCGTGTAGTTCGCGAGGTGCGTCACGGCAACGATAAAAGCCAACAGGAACCGGAGTCCGGCGAGGCCGCTCCATTTTTCAAACTGCATGTGAACGCGTGATCTTTCAGGTCTCCGGTACGGAGTTGCTGTTGCAATGAGAGGCCACTCTAAACGTCAAACGCGCGCAATCCCTTTGACGCCCGCTTGAAAGCGCAACAGGAAGCAAGGCATCGAATGCCTGAGGCGGACCTGGCTAGTGCGGCCGAACGCGCCGCGATGCCACACGGGTCAAGCGTTTGACCTCAGGGCCGCAGCGCGAAAAGTCGAAGATTCGACTTACGTTCGGACTGCCTGAAAAACATCTTCTTACCCTTGCTAGCGGCCCTGGCTCAGTCGGTCGAGCCCTTGAAGGGTAAGGAACTTGCCGCCGCACGGGTCGGCAATGACGAATCCGTTCGACCGCAGGCGGTTGGAAACCTTGATCGAATCGGTGGCAGCCCGCCGGGTATTGGCCTCGAGCAGGATCTGCAGCGTCTTCCACTGTTCATCGTTCAGCTGAATCTTCTTTACCATGGCAGGCTCCTGCGGGCTGTTCGAAGCGTTCGCTTCGGTTGGACAACGAGCCCGACTTTGCCAATCCACCGCGGGGCGGGATGTGCGTTTGCGCACAGTTTTTCGATGATCCTGCCGGCCGTGCCGGCGCTACAGAAGCTCCTCGCTGACCAGCGATCACAGCAGCCAGTTCCGGAGGCGCAGCCAGACATGGCCGCCTGGCTCGCTGTCGTGGACGATGTCGTTGCCGTTCGCGTCGTATTCGAGCCACTGGACGTGGCTGCCGTCGGACGAGAGCCGCAGCCGGTAGGCGAGCTTCGGCCGTTGGCCCGCGAAGAGCCTCGTGAAATCCGCGACGAGTTCGGGGCTGTCGATGACCAGGCCCATCTCGGTATGGACCTCGGACGAGCGGCCGTCGAGGTTCATCGAGCCGATGAACAGGCGGTCGTCGTCGATGACTGAAACCTTTCCGTGCAAACGGCTGATGGACTTGCCGAAATCCCTGAAGCGACCGGACTTCCCGCTCAGTTCGGGCGCGATCTCGAGAATCTGGACGAATCTGAAGGCCTTCCGCAGGTCGTGCGCCGACGCTCGCAGGTTCACGCCAGCGGACAACCGCGAAGTTTTGGCTCTGGTCGTGCGCCAAGTGGCGTGAAAACCGTTCTGCACGCTGCGAACGACGCGGTGAAGGCAGCTAAAGCTGGCATCAAGATCGCGGCGATTGCAGAGCAGCATGCGAAAGCGGGCATCAAGGATGCGGCGATTGCAGAGCGGCAGGCGCGCCTTTGAACGACACCCCAACTCCACCGCCGGTCTACCTGGCACCAGACCGCTACGTGGCGATCGCCCTGTATGTCAGCGTAAGCGGCTACTCGCCGAATGCGATCCGCTGCACGCCCACGGCTTCACTTGGCGTTGCGATGGCCGCCATGCCCGTTCAGCGTTTCGTCGCGTTCCAAAGTCCAATGACCAAGACTTACCCTGCGGCGTCAGCTTGTAGCTCTTCGGGTGACCTGCAGTGATCTCGATCAGGCCGCGTTTCTGCAGACCTTCGGCGGCAACTTCGAGCACCATCTTCGGATGGTCGCTCTGCATTTCAATCAAGTTCGCCGACGTGTATGGGGCGTCTGAATGCAGCAATCGTTTGAGAATCTCGATCTCGCTTGCGTTGAACTCAGGCTTCGGTGAACTCGCAACCACCACACCGGGCGAGATCATTCGACGCGCAGCCCTTGCGATCACCGGCGCTGTAGGCGCCGCGCCTACGAAGGCGCCTACACGCACCAGATGTGAAAATGCCCTGCTATCACTTCGATAGCAGGGCATCCAATCGCCTTGCGGCTTATTTTGGCTCCTCGACCTGGGCTCGAACCAGGGACCTACGGATTAACAGTCCGGCGCTCTACCAACTGAGCTATCGAGGAAAACAGCCTCAGATTATAGCGTCGTTTCCTGGCGGTTCCGGCCGGCCTCGACCATCGCGATCAATCGCGCGGCCGCTGCTTCGGGGTCGGGATCGGCGATGAGGGCGCGCACCACCGCGACCGAGCCGACGCCGGTCGACAGCACCTCGGGCAGGCGCTGCGCATCGACGCCGCCGATGCCGACCTGCGAGTAGCCGCGCAGCAAGCGTGCATAGGCGGCCAGTCGCGCCACGCCCTGCGGTGCGGTGGCCATCTGCTTCAGCGTGGTCGGGTACACCGCGCCCATCGCGATGTAGCTCGGGCTCACCAGATCGGCGCGCACCATTTCTGCATAGCCGTGCGTGCTGACGCCCAACCGAAGGCCCGAGGCGCGGATGGTCTGCAGCTCTTGCGGCGTGAGCGCGTCCAGGTCTTCCTGGCCCAGGTGCAGGCCGTAGGCGCGGGCATCGATGGCTGCGCGCCAGTGGTCGTTGATGAAGAGCAGGGCGTCGGTGCCGCGCACCGCTTCGACGGCCTCGCGCACTTCGCGTTCGATGGCTTGCGCGTCGCCCGACTTGAAGCGCAGCTGCACCGTCGGAACGCCCGCGCGCGCCATGCGCCCGACCCATGCGGCATCGGGCAGAACCGCATAGAGGCCGAGCGCCGGCGGGCAAGGCGGAAAGGCATCGTCGCGTTCGGCCGGCGGAAAGAGCCGCATGCCGAAGTCGACCGGAGACTCGGGCCATGCCCGTGCGTCGAAAGCGCCGGTGCGTCGCGTCTGCATGCTCCACGCATGGGCCAGGCATTCGGCATCGACATCGATGAAGCCGAGCGCGGCGCAGGCCTGCCTGGCGCCGCTGTAGACCGCATCGTCGGACGAGAAAACAGAAACGGCCGCATGCGGCGTCTCGCCGAAGCGCGGTGCGTGCGCGGCGATGATGGCCTGGGCGATGGCGTGTGGGTCGTTCATGGTGGTCGCAATCATTGGGAAGCCGCGTGATGCCAGAACGGCGTGCCGAGCACCGGCGTGCTCGGCTGGGCGGATTGCTGCGCGGCCATCGCACCGGCGCGGTGGGCGCTGCGGCCGGCCTGCACCGCATCGGCAAATGCGCCGGCCATCGCGACCGGGTCTTGTGCCAGCGCGACCGCGGTGTTGAGCAGCACGCCGTCGTAACCCCACTCCATCACCTGGCAGGCATGCGACGGCAGGCCCAGGCCGGCATCGACCAGCATCGGTACCGACAGCCGCTCGCGCAGCACCTGCAACGCGTACGGGTTGACCGGCCCGCGCCCGGTGCCGATGGGCGCGGCCCACGGCATCACGGCCTGGCAGCCGACATCGACCAGCCGCTGGCACAGCACGAGGTCTTCGGTGCAATAGGGCAGCACCTGGAAGCCGTCGCGTATCAGTTGCGATGCGGCGTCCACCAGGTTGAGCGTGTCGGGCTGCAGGGTGTAGTCGTCGCCGATCAGCTCGAGCTTGATCCACGGCGTTTCGAACAGCTCGCGCGCCATCTGTGCGGTGGCGATGACTTCCTGCACGCTGTGGCAGCCGGCGGTGTTGGGCAGCACCGGCACGTCGAGCCGGCGCAGCAGTTCCCAGAAGCCGTTCTGGTTGTCGCTGCCTTGCGCGTTAGGCGTGGCGGTCTGGCGGCGCAGCGATGCGGTGAGCATCGCCGGCCTGGCGCGGCGCACGGCGGCTTCGAGCAGATTGGGCGACGCATAGCGCGCGGTGCCGAGCAGCAGCCGGCTCTGGAAAGTCTGGCCGTAGAGCACCAGCGGATCGTTGGGTGGAGCAGTGTTCATGGCGTGGTCTCAGCCGCCCGTTACCGGGCGGATCACTTCGATGCGGTCGTCGGGTTGCAGTGCGTGCGATGCATAGCCGGAGCGCGGCACGAACTGCCGGTTGACCGCGGCAGCGAAAGGCGGCGTCGCCTGGACAATTGCCAGCGCGTCGGCCAGCGTCGCATGGTCGGGCAGCGTCTGCGGCGTATCGTTGATGAGGATGTTCATGGCGGTGTCGTTTGCAGGCTGGGCGGCAGGTCGAAGCGGCTCGCGAGCGCCGAATGGCCGGTGGCGAGCAGCTCCATCGCAACGTCGAGCAGTGCAGGTGCAATCATGAAGCCGTGGCGGTAAAGGCCGTTGATCTGCATCACGCCGGGCCTAGGCTGGCGAAAGGCGGGCAGGTTGTCAGGCAGGGTCGGGCGGCACTGGGTCGCGATCTCGAGGATGCGCGCCTCTGCAAAGCCGCTGTGTACCGAGTAGGCGGCGCTCAGCAGTTCAAGCGTCGAACGCACGCTGGCCGGCGACATGTCGTCCGATTCGATCTCGGTCGCGCCGATCACGAACACCTGCTGCGGCTTCGGCGCGATGTACAGCGGATAGCGCGGATGGACCAGGCGCGTGGGCCGGGTGAGCGACACCTCCGGCGCATGCACGCGGATGACTTCGCCGCGTACGCCGCGCAGCGCGTTCCATTGCGCGCGGGCGCCGAGGCCGCGGCAGTCGATGACGCGGTCGGGCTGGCCGCTTTGCCCGGGCGCAAAGTCGTCCAGGGTGCGCGGAGCGTGCCAGTTCAGCTGCACGTCGGGCAGCACCTGCAAGGTGGCCAGGAGCGAAGCGAGCAGCCCGCGGTTGTCGAGCTGGCCTTCGCCCGGCAGCAGCAGGCCGTGTGCAAAGCGCTGGCCGATGGCGGGTTCGAGCGCGGCAATGGCGGCGGCATCGAGCGTGGTCATCGCGGGCAGTTCGGGCACCAGTTCGCCTGTGCGCGCCAGTACGCGCGCAAGCCGCGCGGCTTCGGACGCATCTTGCCGGTGCCAGACCACCAGCGTGCCTTCGCGTTGAAAGAAAACGGGTTGCGCCAGTCCGGCGAGCAAGGCCGGCCAGCGGTCGAGCGCGTGATGCCCCATGCGGACCACCGAAGGCGGCGCGACCGCGGATTCCGCCAGCGGCGCCAGCATGGCAGCTGCAACGCGTGCGGCTGCGCCATCGGCCTCGGGCCCACCGGCATCGAACAGCGCCACCTTGCAGCCGGCCTGTGCCAACGCGACCGCCAGCAGGCGGCCCATGAGCCCCGCACCGAGGATCGCTGCGGAGCCGAAAGGAACAGTGGGCGCATTCATCGGCAGGTCATCCGGAGAACCTGGGGGTGAGCCTGTTGCGTCGATAATTTTCGACATGACTCCAACTTTTTCGCGCTATGTCCGCGTGCTGTCGATTGCCGGTTCCGACAGCGGCGGCGGTGCCGGTATCCAGGCCGACCTGAAGACCTTCGCGGCACTCGGCTGCTACGGCATGACGGCGATCACGGCGCTCACCGCGCAGAACACGCTGGGCGTGTCGGGCATCCAAGGCGTGCCGCCGGCTTTCTTGAAGGCGCAGATCCAGGCCGTGGTCGAGGACATCGGCGTCGATGCGGTCAAGCTCGGCATGCTGCATGCGCCCGAGGTGGTGGAAGTGGTGGCCTGGGCCATCGACCACTACAAGCTGCCGAACGTGGTGCTCGACCCGGTGATGGTCGCCACCAGCGGCGACCGGCTGATCGCCGCCGAGACCGTGCAGGTGCTGGTGCGCGAGTTGTTCCCGCGTGCTGTTGTCGTCACACCCAACCTGGACGAGGCGGCCTTGCTCATCGGCCACTCGATCGACGGCGTGGACACGCTCGACGACGCGGCCGGCGAGCTGCTCGCACTTGGCGCGCAGGCCGTGTTGCTGAAGGGCGGCCATCTGCCGGGCGACGACGTGGTCGACCTGCTGGCGCAGGCAAGTGGCGAAAGGCTGCGGCTGGCGTCCACCCGGATCGCGAGCGGCAACCTGCACGGCACCGGCTGCACGTTGTCTTCCGCCATCGCGGCGCATCTGGCGCTGGGCTACGTTCTGCCCGACGCGGTGGAGCGCGCGCGCGGCTATGTGGTGGCCGCCATGGCGGCCGGTGCCAACGTGAAGATCGGCGGGGGCCACGGGCCGCTCAACCACGGTTTTGCGCCAGTGCCGATGCGCCGCCTGCCGCAGCCGGCCGCGTGATCCAGGCCAGCGCAAAAGTGATCGCCAGCGTTGGCAGTGCCGACCCGAACTGAGGCGCCCATTTCGCGCAGGCGTGGTAGATCGCGATGCCCGCGATCCACAGCAGCGCGGCGCTCAAATCGACCCGGCGCGCGCCCACCGATACCGCTCCGCTGCCCGTGCCCAGCCGTCCCAGGATGACGCCGTAGAGCGGCACGAATACCGAACTCAGCAGCAGCAGGAAGGGCTCGAGCGAGTGCATCGGCAGTACCAATGCGAAAGCGATGCACACCCCCGCGAGCAGCAGGCCCCAGCGCCGGATGCTCCAGCGCGGCTGCAGGCTGTGGGCCGATACCGAGCCCGAGTACACATCGCCGTAGGCATTGTCGAGCTCGTCGATGAGGATCAGTCCCAACGCGATCAGGCCGCCCTGCGCCAGCAGCAGTGCCGCAACCAGATTGGTGCCGGGCTCGGCCACGCTCACCACCATCACGCCGAGCGCGTAGCACCAGATGTTGGCCAGCGCATAGCCGACCCAGGTGCCGCCGAACGCCCCGCCCACACCGCCGGTGCTGCGCCTGCCGTGCCGCGCGTAGTCGGCCACCAGCGGCAGCCACGACACCGGCATCGCGATCACCAGGTCGAGCGCGCTGAACATGCCCATGCCGCCGGTGCCTGGGCGCGTCCAGAAGGCCTCGAAACCCTTGGCCTGGAGCTGCGTCGCGAATTGCCAGGTGAGCCACAGCAGGGACAGCACCACCAGCGGCAGCCCGAAGCGGCTCACGAAGCGGCGTACCAGCTTGACCATGGAGCCGGCCAGCAGCGCAACCAGCACCGCGCCCCACAGGAGCGTGGTGAGAACCGTGCCCGCCGTGCCATCCAGCGCCCAGCCGAAGGCCTGCTTGCCGATGGCTTGCGTGCCCTCGCGCATGATCACGATCTCGAAAGTGGTCCAGCCGATCAGCTGCACGATGTTCAGCACCACCGGCAGGCGCGCAAAGGCGCTGCCGTAGGTGGCGTGCATCAGGCCGGCGCTCGCCAGGCCGCTTTCGCAGCCGACGCGCGCGGTCCAGGCCAGGAGGCCGGCGCCGATGCACGAGCCCAGCACGATCGCCAGCACGGCATCGCGCGTGCCGACCGCCGGCACCAAATAGGCGCCGATCTGCATCACCAGCAGGCCGACGCCAAGGCTGAACCACAGGGCGGTGTGGTCGTGCCAACGGAATACCCGGTCGGTTTCGCGCACCGGCGTCAATGCTTCATTGGCGCCAGCCGGCGCGGATTGTTTTTCGTTTGCCATCCATTTGCTCCCATGCAAAGTGATTGGCAGGTGGGCGAGGCCACGGCGGCGGGACCGGCACGCGAGATAAAAACGTGACGGCCGCCGGACCAGCTTCCCTGCGCGAGGATTACCTCAGTCAGGTTCAAAGGGACTCTCTCAGCCGGCCTGCGACTTGCGTCGCGGGCCCGCACCCCTAGCGTTGCTTCAGTCTGGCGAAGCAGACACGATTGTAAAGCCGCTCTGCAGGCCGACGCAGTCGACCAGCGCGGCGAAATCGCCATACACCGGCCTGCGCCCTTGCCGCAGGATCTTGCGGAAGTAGCGGGCCACGCGCTCGTCGCGCGTGCACCATTCGGCAAAGATGCGGAGTTCTTCGCGCCCCAGCGGATGGGTCGCGCCGGCGAGGATGTCGGCGATCTTGGCCCAGTACAGAAACGGCAGCGCCGCCGCAAGGCCCGCGAGCACGGCCACCGGCACGCTCACGGGCCGCGGCCACGAGATGGCCTCGAAAAAAAGTGCGGCGATCACAACGCCCAGCGCCGCGCCGCACAGCATGAGCAATTGCAGGTTGAGCGGCGACGCCTGCTTGCGCAGGGTGGCCAGGTCGGCCTCTTGCGGCGGATCGCTCTCGATGTCGAAATGAAGACGAAGACTGGCCCAGAAATCCATCGTACGGAGTCCCTTGCATTGAGTGACAAACGTCCGGCTTCAGCCGGGATCGACTCTACGCAACGGGTCGCGGTTCGGATTCAGCCGCAGGGCGCAGCAATTCGGCGACCCAGAGCTGCAGCAGCCGGAGCGCCGCGGCGACCGCCGCAGCCAGCAACAGGCCCGCAGCGATGTCGAGCGGGAAATGAACGCCGACGTAGATGCGCGCCCAGCCGGTGAGCATGCCGATCGCCATGATCGCGAGGCCGAAGTCTCTGAGCCCCGCGCGCATGCAGAAGACCAGGCCGATGGTGAACATCACCGACGCGTGCGCGCTGGGCAGCGCGCCGCGTGCCCCGTGCGCGATGTGGAACGGGCTGAGTCCGGCCGCAAAGGGCCGGGGCATCGCAATGGCAGCGGCCAGGGCGTGCGCCAGAACCGATGCCGCTGCCCCGGCAACCAGCGCCCACAGAATGCAGGCGCGTTGCGAAGGCCGCCGCCAGGCCGCGACGCCCATCAGGGCCACGCACAGCCAGGAAGCGTTCACGGCGATGCCTGACGCAAGCCACAAGAGCCGTGGGTCCGGCGTGTAGCCGGCGGCGAGCGCCTGGAAGAGTGCGATGTTCAGCGCCTGCATGCGCTGCATCGTAGTAACGCATCATGTCGAACCCATGAACGCGGGTTTCACACTCCATTCAGGTTTGTAAGCCCGTTGCAGCCACTGGTTCGGGTTGCCATCGCCCGATCAACGCGGGCGGGACATCGGCGCTGCGGTGAACGCGACGCCGCCAGGCCCGGCCTTGAAGTTCAGCGGGCTGACTGCGGTCTGCTGGGCCACGCCCGGCTTGCTCCAGTCGCATACGCCGTCCGGGAACACGGCTGCGAGCCGGACGAGCTGGCCCGCGTTCAGGCGTCCGCCGTACTCCGCCGCATCGACCGGTCGCAGCTGGCACTTGAGCACGTTCTCGGTCAGCGGACCGCCGGCGACGCGGCGCGGCGACGATGACGCCTTTAGGAACGGATCGGCGTCGCACACCGCCGTGTCGGTGATGCGGTTGGTCTGCGCGACGTCGGTCGAGAGAACGCAGAAGTCGTAGGCGCCCGCAGGCTTGGCGGCGCGCACCTTCTGCTCGATCGTCGTGGTGCCGGTGTCGGCCTTCAGGCTGGTGAGCCAGGTGTCCATCGTCGCGAAGGCATCGGGTGCGAGCACCGGCGACAGCAGCCCGCCGCGGCCGAAGCGCCAGAGCACCTGGTTGCCATGGTCGCCGTACTCCTTGTCGAGCCGGTCGCGAATCGAGAAGCTGCGCCAGACGTAGTGGATCGGTATCGAAGACGGTGCCGCAGTGCCTGGTTGGGTCACGAGAGCGCTGTCGTCCCAGCCGCGCATGTCGATCACAGCCGTCTTCGCCAGCTGCCGGCCGTTCAGCACGATGCCCGAGCGGTAGGCGATGGCCAGCGCTTCCGGATCGGCCACGGAGCGTGCGGCCTGGAAGTTCGAGTCCTTGTCGATGCCGCCGACGTTTTCGTTCAGCGTCACGAACTCGTCGCCGGTGATGGCATTGCCGAGCAGCGCGTTCAGGCCGTACTGAACGCCGGTGTTGTCGCGGGTTTCGCGTGCACGCACGCCGTCCGCTGCCTTGCCCCAGATGGGCGAAGCCCAGTCCCAGGCGCTGCACCGAGGGCCGGTCGGGTTGGTGATCGGGTCCCATACCAGCGCGCTGGACATCTGGCAGTTGTTGGTCTGCGCGCCAATCGGGCCTAACGCGCCGGTCGCGTTGCTGGTCACGCCGCGCGGGACGTAGTTGCCCACCTTGCCGTTGCTGCCGAAGGCGTTGTACCAGCCGTGACAGCCGGTCTGGTCCGGGTGGCCGTTGATCGCGGCTTTCTTGGCATCGATCTGCGATTGGGTAAGTCCGCCCACCAGGCCGGTCCACTGCGGCTTCTGGTAAGCCTCGGCAAGCAGCACGCAGTCGTTGACCTCGATCGTGGTGGTTTCCGAGTCGGGGTACGCGCACGAGATCGTGAAGCCGTCCAGCTGTCCCGGTGCGATCGACGCGTTCATGTTGGAGTTGATCGAGCCGCCCGAGCATCCGGTGCCCATGGTGAACTTGATCGGGCCGTAGCGGTCGGCGATGTGCTCCTTCATCATCATCACCGTCTCGGCCATCATGACCCGGTTCGAGTTGATGGCGGAGTCGGTCATGCTGTTGGCCACCACCATGTAACCGCGGCCGAGCTGCGTGTTCGCGCCCGACCAGGCGGTGGCGGGCCGCACCTGGCGACGTGGCTGGCCGGTGCTGGCGCCGAACTGGTAGTACACCTTGCCGTTCCACTGCGCCTGCGGTGCCGCGCCGTCCCAGGGCTTTGCCGGATCGATCAGCACGGCGATGTCGTAGATGCCGCGGTTCATCGTCCCGCGTTCGACGCGGACGATGTAGGGCACTGCGACGCCGGCATCGGTGGTGGTGGTCGCCAGGTCGGGCGGTGTCGCCGCGGCGGGATCGTAGGCCTTGTAGCAGGGGTTCGTCGGCGGTGTCGCGGTGGTAGGTGGCGCCGCATTGCCGAAGGCCACCGAGGGGCTCGGGTCGGGCAGGGCGCCGCTGCAGCCGGCGGCCGTGGTGCGGTAGTACAGCTTGTACTCGGTCGCGATGTTGCACTTGGCGTCGGTCGCGGCGGTGCCGAGGCCGCTCGCATTGGTTGCCGGCGTCGTGCCGGTGGCGCCCTGCGGCACCGGCGTCGCGCAGTAGAAGGGAGTGACTTGCTCGCCGGAGTAAACCGGCCCGCCGCGGTCGGCGTTGGTCAGCGTCAGTTGCGCAGCCGCGGCCGTGCCGGTCTGCGCGGTGACGACGTTGTCGCCGGCTGCAAGGCCGGTCAGCAGGCCCCGGATGCGGCCATCGGCGCGCACGGCGAATGCCGCGCTCTGGTCGCGGCCGCCGGCCTCGACCTTCAACCCGGTGGCATTCGCGTCCTTGGGGAGGACGATCTCGATCATCGCGTCGCCGCCGCTCACGAGATCGGCGCGGTTGGATGTGGCCTTGATCTCCAGCGGTGCATTCGACCCGGCCGGTGGCGGGATGAAGCCCCCGCCGCCGCCGCCCCCGCCGCAGGACGCCAGTAACGATGCCGCAGCCACAACGGCCGCGACGAGAAAGCCGGACACCGCCGGCCGTTGAACAGAACGCATTGCCTTGTCTCCTTCGTTGTCCGGGTGCCTGCGGCGCCGTCGAGCCTTGACAGATATTCCGCAGTGCGGAAAACTTGTCCTGGGCTGGAGCCAGTCTATGAAGGCGGCGCAGCCTTGTAAATCGGACTACGACGTAGTTCAGGGAATACGCGATGTTCAATTAATCCGCACAGCGGAATAGGAAGACGACGAATGAGCCGAACCCGCGCCGCCTCTGCACCTGCAGCCCGGGACGACCGCCGCTTCGTCACCGCGCTCGCGCGCGGCCTTGAGGTGCTGCAATGCTTTCTTCCGCAGGACCGCTGGCTGCCGCATCAGGAACTGGTTCGACGCACCGGCCTGCCGCATGCCACGGTGTCGCGCCTGACATTCACGCTCACCTCGCTCGGCTACCTGCGCCACCGCGCGGCAGTCGGCGAGTACGCGCTGAGCCCGGCGGTGCTGGCGCTCGGCTTCAGCATGCTCAGCACCTTCGACATCGGCCGCGCGGCGCGCCCGATCATGCAGGCGCTGGCCGATCGTGCGCAGGCCGCGGTGTCGCTCGGCGTGCGGCACGAGTTGTCGATGATCTATGTGGCCCACTGCCGCGGCGCCGCACGGCTCACGCTCGGGCTGGACGTCGGCACCCGCTTGCCGATTGCACTCACGGCGATGGGGCGGGCCGTCCTGTGCGCTGCGCCCGACGCCGATCGCGAGCGCCTGTCGCGCCTGCTGCAGGCAGAAAATCCGGACAGATGGCCGACCGTGCACGCAGGGCTGGCACGGGCCGCCACGCTCTATCGCGAGCGGGGCTTCGTCGACTCGGTGTCGGAGTGGGAGAGCGACATCGCGGCGATCGGCGTGCCCGTGGAAATCGGCGCAGGAAAAGAACCGTTCGGCCTCACGGTCGGTGGGCCGGCGACCCATTTGCGAGGCTCGTTTCTCTACGACGAACTCGGCCCCGCACTCGTTCAGGCTGCACGGGACATCACGACTGCGGTGTGCGCGGCCAGTTGGCACGACTAGAAGGCCATGCCGTCCGCGACGCGGCCCCAGTCCAGATGTCCGGTGCAGCGCTCACCCGACGCCCAGCAACTGGTGCAGGCGCGTGCTGGTGGTGGTGTATTGCAGCGGCACCGCCTTGCCCGGAAACACGATGGCCGTGGCGGCCCATGCCGCGAGCGTGGCCTCGTGGAAGCCGCAGACGATCAGTTTTTTCTTGCCGGCGTAGGTGTTGATGTCGCCGACCGCGAACACGCCGGCTTCGCGTGTCTGGAAGCGTTCGGTGTCCACCGGAATCTGCTTGCGCACGAGATCGAGGCCCCAATCGGCCACAGGGCCCAGCCGCGGCGAAATGCCAAGGCATGCGATGAGCGCGTCGAGCGGCAGTGCCACCGTTTGCGCGTCGGGTGTGGCGATCTGCAGCATGGCGCCGTCGAAGGCGGTGGGCTGGCCCACCGCGAACTGCAGCGCACCTTCGACCCGCATTGCGTGCACGCGCCCGACGAGCGCTTCGTCGGCCTGAAAGCCGTCGCGACGGTGAAGCAGCGTGACCTGCCTGGCCGTGCCGACCAGCGCGATGGCCGTCGCGAGGGCGGCGTCGTCGCCGCCGTTCACCACCACCGCCTGACCGGCGAACCGGTCCAGCGCTTCCGGGTGATAGAAAAGCCGATCGCCTTCAAACTGCCGGATGCCTTCGAGCGCGATCCGCTTGGGGACGAAGGCGCCGACGCCTGCGGCGATGAAGACCGTCTTCGCCAGGAAGAGGCTGCCGTTCGACGTGCCGAGCAGCAGCCGCCGATCAGCCTGGCGCTCGAGCGTCGAGACTTGCTGGTCGAAGTGGAACTGCGGCTTGAAAGGCGCCACCTGCTGCAGCAGCAATGCGGCGAGGCCGCTGCCGCTGGTTTCGGGTATGCCGGGTATGTCGTAGATCGGCTTGTCGCCGTAGAGCTGTACGCACTGGCCGCCGGCGGCCGGAAGCGCGTCGACGATGTGGCAGGAAATTTCGAGCAGGCCGAGCTGAAAGGCCTGGAACAGGCCAACCGGGCCGGCGCCGATGACCAGGGCGTCGGTCTCGATGGGCGCAGCAGCCGGGCTTAGCGTACAAGCTCCCCGATCTTGTCGGTCTTGTCTTTCCAGTCGTCGGCATCGGGCGGCGCGGGCTTGCGCTTGGTGATGCTCTTCCAGCCGTCCGCCAGGGCGAGTTCGGCATTGAGCTTGATGAACGCGAGCTGGTTGGCCGGCAGGTCTTCCTCGGCATAGATCGCATTCACCGGACATTCCGGAATGCAGACCGCGCAGTCGATGCATTCGTCGGGGTCGATCACCAGCATGTTCGGCCCTTCTCGGAAGCAATCCACGGGACATACGTCGACGCAATCGGTGTATTTGCAGCGGATGCAGGATTCGGAGACGACGTGAGTCATGGTTTTGCTGGCAGGTGATCGGGGAAACCCCGAATTTTAGGCGTTTGCGGTTGCCGGCACAGGCGCCGGCCTGACCAGCACGGCCGCCGAGGTCTTGTGCGATGCCGTATCGACCAGCACCAGCGAGCCCAGCGCGCGCGATTCGGAGAACGGCAGCACCGCCAGCGGCTGCTGCAGCGAGAGCACGATGTCGCCGATCGCGTTGGCTTCGAGTTCGGCTGCGGGCTCTGATTCGAGCGTCGTGATGTTCACCCGGTCGACGATGCGCGTCACCTTGGCCTTGACCCAGCGATGCCCCTGAAGCGCCCAGTAGATGCGGCCAGCGACCAGCGGCACGTCGTCGAGCCAGGCGACGGTGGCGGTGACTTCGCGCACGGGCTCGAAGGCGCCCGGCGCCAGCAGCCAGTCGCCGCGCGAGACGTCGACCTCGCGGTCGAGCACGATGCCGGCGCTGTGGCCCGCATGCACGCTCTTCGGCTCGCGCGTGTGGCTCAGCACTCGCGCAATCGTGGCGCTCTGGTTGCCCGGCATCACGGTCACGCGTTGGCCGGGCTCGACATGGCCGCTGGCGACGCGGCCCCAGAAAACCCGGCGGCCGCGTGAGCTGTCGGCGGATTCGGAGAACTTCTCGACCCACTGCACCGGAAAGGCGAACGGCACGGCCTCGTCCTGCTGCGTGACAGGGAGCGCTTCGAGCAATTCGATCAGGCTCGGGCCTTCGTAGCCGCACCACTGCTCGTGGCGCGAGGCCACGTTCCAGCCCTTGAGCGCCGAGATCGGGACAATGGCCGCCACCTTCACGCCGGCGGCTTCGGCAAAGGCCTCGAGCGCCGCGGAGATGCGCTCGAAAGCCAGGCCGGCGTCCCCCATGGCATCGAGCTTGTTGACCGTGAACACGATCGACTGCACGCGCAGCAGATGGCACAGCAGCGTGTGGCGGCGGGTCTGCGGCAGCAGCTCACGCCGCACCACCTCGCCGTCTTCGACCTCGGCCGCCCAGGCCAGCTTGGTGGCATCGACCAGCACCACCGCCGCGTCCGCGCTCGATGCGGCGGTGACCATGTTGCGGGTGTACTGCTCGTGGCCGGGCGCGTCGCCGATGATGAACTTGCGCCGCGCGGTCGCGAAGTAGCGGTAGGCGACATCGATGGTGATGCCTTGCTCGCGTTCGGCCGAGAGCCCGTCGGTCAAGAGTGCCAGGTCGGTTTCGCCGCCGCGCTGCACGCCGGCGAGCTGGTCCTGCAGCACGGTCTTGCTGTCGACCAGGAGCCGGCCGATCAACGTGCTCTTGCCGTCGTCGACGCTGCCGCACGTGATGAAGCGAAGGGCGGTGCCGGTGTCGGCAGCCGTTCCGGCAAGCTCGTCGGAAGCGGCGGGAGACGTTGCCGTGCTCATCAGAAGTACCCGTCTTTCTTGCGTTTTTCCATCGAAGCCTCGGAGGTCTTGTCGTCCATGCGCGTGGCGCCGCGCTCGCTGACGTCGGCGGCGAGCGTTTCGACCACCACGTCGGCCGCATCGGCGGCGAGGCTTTCGACCGGGCAGGTGCAGGTGATGTCGCCGACAGTGCGGAAGCGCACGTCGCGCAGCTCAACGGTTTCGCCGTCGCGCGGCGGCGTGAGTTCGGTCACCGGCACCAGGAGGCCGCGGCGCTCGACCACTTGGCGTTTGTGCGTGTAGTAGAGCGAGGGCAGGGCGATCTGCTCGCGCTCGATGTACTGCCAGACGTCGAGCTCGGTCCAGTTGGAGATCGGGAACACGCGGAAATGCTCGCCGGGTGCCAGGCGCGTGTTGAACAGGGTCCAGAGTTCGGGCCGCTGGTCCTTGGGCTGCCATTGGCCGAACGCGTCGCGGTGCGAAAAGATGCGCTCCTTGGCCCGCGCCTTTTCTTCGTCTCGCCGGGCGCCGCCGATCAAGGCGTCGAATCGGAATTCTTCGATGGCTTCGAGCAGCGTGACCGACTGGTGCACGTTGCGCGATTCGCCTGGATGCGCAAGGCGAACCGTGCCGCGCGCCATCGAGTCCTCGACGCTGCGCACGACCAGCTCGGCGCCCAGCTCCTGCGCGCGCTGGTCGCGGAAGTCCGTGACTTCGGGGAAGTTGTGGCCGGTGTCGATCATCAGCAGCGGGTACGGAATGCGCCCGGTGCCGAACGCCTTTTCGGCGCACCTGAGCAGCACCAGCGAATCCTTGCCGCCGGAGAACAGCAGCGTCGGACGCTCGAACGAGGCCGCCACTTCGCGCAGGATGAAGATGGTCTCTTCCTCGAGCGCGTCGAGCTGCTTGTTGGATAGGCGGGCGGGGTGCAGCAGGAGGTCGGATTCTGTACGGGCGTTCATGGAGTTCTTGAATATCGGAAAACGGGCTTGACCGGACGCAGAGTTCGCGAAGAAACGCGAAGGACGCGAAAGAATTCGACAAAAGAGCGTTGGTTTTCCTTTTGCGTCCTTCGCGAAACCTTTACGCCTTCTGCGTCCGAATATCCGGATTCCGTTCTCATGCGAGCGCTCGAATCGGGATAACCGACGAAGTAGCGCCGTCTACATGCAGTCCGCATTCCTTGGCGCCTTCCTGCTCCCACCACCAGCGGCCGGAGCGCGGGTCTTCGCCCAGGGTCACGACGCGGGTGCATGGTGCGCAGCCGATGCTCGGATAGAACTGGTCGTGCAGCGGGTTGTAGGGCACCTGGTGCGCGGCGATGTAGTGCCATACATCGCCCCAGGTCCATCGGGCGAGCGGATTGATCTTGGCGCGCCCGGGTTGCACTTCGACCAGCTCGACCTCGGCGCGGGCGCCCGACTGTTCGCGCCTGAGTCCCGTGATCCAGCCGCGCTTGCCGGCCAGGGCCCGGTCGAGCGGCTCCATCTTGCGGATGTGGCAGCAGTGCTTGCGCAGATCGAGGCTGCGGTACATCGCCTCTTCGCCGTTCTCGGCAACGAAAGCTGCTGCGGCTTTCGCGTCGGGTCGGAATACGTCGATTTCGCGGCCGTAGTGCGCCTGCAGGCGCGCCACAAGCGCCAGCGTTTCTGCATGCAGCTTGCCGGTGTCGAGCACGAAGATGCCGGACTGCACGCCGAAGCGGTGCAGCAGGTCGGTGATCACCATGTCCTCGGCGCCCAGGCTCGAGGCCTGCGTGATCGGTGCGTACTCTTGCGCGCACCGCTGCAGCAGCGCGATGCTTTCGGCGAGCTTGGCGTCGAAGTCGGCCGAAGGCTTTGCGTACAGCGAGATCGCGCTCATGGGTTCAGTCCGCGCGGCGTTTGAAGAGGGGGGCGGCCTCGACCGCATCGCCCTGATAGAAGGAGGAGAAACGGTCGAACTGGCGCTGCGCCGCGGAGGCGTCGGTGCCTTCCTTGAGGACCGCACTCGAGAAGCCGGTTCGCTCCATCTGCACCAGCTGGTCGATCAGCACCTCGCCGGTGGCGCGAATGTCGCCCTTGAAGCCCAGCCGGCGGCGCAGCAGGAAGGCCTGGCTGTAGGCGCGACCGTCGGTGAATTTGGGAAAGTCGAGGTCGATGCGCTCCAAGTCGTCGAGGCACACCTCGATCGCCAGCGGGTCGGCATCGTTGGACAGTTGCAGCACGTTGGGTTCGCCGTCGTCCACATGTTCCTCGGCGGCAAGGATCTTCAGCGTCTTGTTCATGCCGCCTCCTCGACCTTGAAGCGCGCGCCGTTCGCGGCTGCCTTGAAGGGATCGATGCCGACGCGGCGCAGCGCGTCGATGAAGGTCTCGCCCGGCTCGCGCGTGTCGCGGTAGGTGTTGAGGAGCGCCTCGATCACCTCCGGCACCTCGGCCGCCGAGAACGAAGGCCCGACCACCTTGCCGGCCTGCGCGGCACCCGACAGCGCCGAGCCGTCGGAGCCGCCGAGCGTGACCTGGTACCACTCCTTGCCGTCCTTGTCGACGCCGAGGATGCCGATGTGGCCGCTGTGGTGGTGGCCGCAGGAGTTAATGCAGCCGCTGATGTGCAGGTCGATCTCGCCCAGGTCGTCGAGCTCGTCCAGGTCCTGGTAGCGCTCGGTGATGGCTTCGGCGATCGGGATGGAGCGGGCGTTGGCCAGCGCGCAGAAATCGCCGCCGGGGCAGGCGATCATGTCGGTCAGCAGGTGCACGTTGGCGCTGGCGAAGCCGGCCTCGCGTGCGCAGAGCCAGAGCGCGTGCAGGTCTTCGGCATGCACCCAGGGCAGCAGCAGGTTCTGGTCGTGCGTGACGCGGGCTTCGCCGGCGCTGAAACGATCGGCAAGCCGCGCCGCCGTGTCGAGCTGGTCTGCCGAGGCATCGCCGGGCGCCTGGCCGATGCGCTTGAACGACAGCGTGACCGCGCGCAGCGCCGGGTCGTGGTGCGGCGCCACGTTGCGCTGCAGCCAGCGTGCGAACTGCACGTCGTCGGCCGCCTGCGCCTGCAGGTCGGCATCGGTTTCGGCGGCGTCGCGCAGGACGCGGGTCGCCAGTTCGGGCGGCACGAAGGAAGCGGCCACGCGGTCGTATTCGGCCTGGGTGATGGTGTGTGGCGCGCCATCGTGGTCGACGATCTGCCGGTACTCGGCCTCGACATCGTCGATGTAGCGCTGCCCCTCTGCCTTGACCAGGATCTTGATGCGTGCCTTGTAGATGTTGTCGCGCCGGCCGTAGCGGTTGTAGACCCGTACCACCGCTTCGAGGTAGTTCATGACCTGGTTCCACGGCAGGAACTCGCGCAGCACCGTGCCGATGATCGGCGTGCGGCCCATGCCGCCACCGACCTGCACCCGAAAGCCGAGTTCGCCGGCATCGTTCTTCACCAGCTTCAGGCCGACGTCGTGCCAACCGGTTGCGGCACGGTCTTCGGCCGCGCCGATGATCGCGATCTTGAACTTGCGCGGCAGGAACGCGAACTCCGGATGCAGCGTGCTCCACTGCCGCATGATCTCGGCGAACGGGCGCGGATCGGCGACTTCGTCGGCCGCGACGCCGGCGCGCTCGTCGCTGGTGATGTTGCGGATGCAGTTGCCGCTGGTCTGGATGCCGTGCATATCGACCGAGGCCAGCAGGTCCATCACGTCGGCCGATTTGGCGAGCGGGATCCAGTTGAACTGGACGTTCTGGCGCGTACTGAAGTGGCCGTAGTGCGTGGGCAGCTTGTGCGTGCCCAGCTTGCCCTGGGTCTGGATTGCGGTGCGGTAGACCTCGGCCTCGGGCTCGTCGTACTCGCGTGCGATGCGCGCCAGCACGCGCAGTTGCGCGCTCGAAAGCTCGCCATAGGGCACGGCCACCCGAAGCATCGGCGCATAGCGTTGCACGTACCAGCCGTTCTGCAGCCGGAGCGGGCGAAATTCTTCTTCCGAAAGTTTGCCGGACTGCCAGCGTTCGAGCTGGTCGCGGTATTGCTCGGCACGCTGGTGTACGAAGTGGCGATCGAAATCTGTGTATTGATACATCGTGGGTCAGGTGTTGAAGGCGATGCATGCACGCCCGCGCAGCGAGCACGGACTGTAGAAGCGAGCCTTATGGAAACAAACTATTTTTTGGTGCGGGCCTTATGCGGATAAGCATATTCACCAGCGCCGGCGCGGGCTGCGGGCCTATGGAATGCTTGTTCCGTGCAATGCGGTCGGCGTCTCACGAAGTGCCGCGACCGGCACCGAGCATGTCCTGGATGTCCTCCAGCCCGCGGCCGCGCGTCTCGATGCCGCTGCGGATCAGCATGAATGCGGCGACGGCCATCGGCACAGCGATCAGCAGCGCAGAAGCGGCGAAATGCCCGAACACGCCCAGCACGCCGAAGCCGGCACCCAGGATGCCGCCGAACTTCGAACTGGCGGCGATCACCCCGGACCCGGTGCCGCGCAGGTGCACCGGATAGATCTCGGCGGCATAGGGAATGAGCATCGCGATGACGCCGCTCGAACTCACCAGGAGCAAGGCAGTGGTCAGGACCATCGCCGTCGTCGACTGCACCTGCGCGATGCCGAGCGCGAAGAACACCAGCAGCGTCGCGGTGGTGAGCGCGATGAACAGCACCAGCGCCTTGATGCTGCTCCAGCGGTGGTAGAGCCAGATCACCACCGCGATGCCGGGCAGCGCCAGCAGCGCAGAGCGCGCGAGCAGGGCGCTCGCGGCCGTGGCGTCCATGCCCATCGCGCCCAGATTGGTCGGTAGCCACAGCAAGAAGCCGAAGTTCACCAGGCCCCAGGCGACGCCGCAGACCATCAGGCCCCAGGTGATGCGCGCATGGCTGCCGCGCAGCAGCTGGGCGAGTCCGCCGTGCGCCTGCACCTCGCGCTCGGCCACGATGGCAGGCGCAGTGCCGGGTGCAGCCGCCGCGTCGCCGGCGCCGGCAAAGCGTGCCAGGACGGCACGGGCCTCGTTGTCGAGCCCGGCGTTGGCGAGGAAGCGCGGCGACTCGGGGATATAGCGGCCCAGGAAGATGATGATCAGCCCCGTCGGCAGGCCCAGCAGCCACAGCGCGCGCCAGCTGAACTCCGGCACCAGCAGCGCCGCCGAGCCGGCGGCGAGCAGGTAGCCGGCCGATGTGCCGACGCCGCCCAGCGCCACCAGCAGCCAGCCGCGGTGCGCGGCCGGAACGGTTTCGGCCATCAGCGTGAAGGTGATCGGCAGCAGGCCGCCGGCGGAAGCACCCATCAGGAAGCACATCGCCAGGTTCCATTCGAAGCTGGGCATGGCGCCGCAGATCGCCGTACCGACGAACATCAGCGCCGACAGCAGGATCGCAGCGCGCCGGCCGAACACGTCGGCCAGCCGGCCCCATACGATCGAACCCACCGTGGTGCCCGTGAGCGCCACCAGCGCAAGGATGCCGGCGGTCTGCTTGCTGATCTCGTACTCGTCGGTCATGCCCGGCATCACGAAGCCGAGCGTCGCCGGCTTGAGCACGTCGACCGCCAGCGCGATCACCAGCACGGTGACGAGCTTCCAGTGCTCGCGGTTCAGCGGCACGCCGTCGGCCACATGGAACTGCAGGTGGCGGTCGCCATGCAGGCTCTTGTGCATCTGCGAAATGCGCGGCATCAGGCCATAGCCGGCCAGGAGCAGGCCCAGCGGAATCAGCGCCATGCCGACGAGCATGGGCATGTCCATTTCCATGCCGACCATCTGCCAGCCGGTGTAGCGGCCCATCATGAACATGGGTACGTGCGACAGCACGCCGCCGACGATGGCGATACAGCCGATCCAGAAGGCGAGCGGGTGGTGAAAGGAGATGTTCTGGGATTTCATGCGCGGGTTCGGGGGCGATGTTACCCAAGCTCGACCCCCTCAGCGGCAGGTGCGCCAGCCGCCGACCTCGAGGTGCAGGTGATTGGCATGCACGGCGTTGTAGTCGGGCCCGAGCACGCCGTCGAAGAAGCGGCACGCGCCCGCATGGGCCTCGCGCAGGAACAGGGCCTCGGCATCGGCCGGGTCCTCGGCGTTGCCTCTGCGCCAGTCGCGCAGCACGCTGATGCGGCGCCGGTCGCCGCGCGTGAAGCCGGCCACGTCGAAGGCGTCCGCCGTCGCATGGCGGCTGCGGCGGCCGACGATCGCACCGCCTTCTCCCGTGTTGACGTTGCGGCAGGCGTAGCTGCCCAGATGTTCGATCGACACCAGCGGAGCGCCCAGGTGTCGCGAGGCCGCCGGCTCCAGCGCGTGGCGCTCCCACATGGCGAACGAAAGCGCAGCGCCACAACTGAGCACCACCGGCGAAGCGAGCGAAAGCCCGCTGCCGCGGCGCAAACGCACTGCGTTGGCGAAGCCGCAGCCCTCGCCGGTGCGGCGATCGGGCACCTTTTCGTAGTCCAGGGCGCTGAGCGCGAGGGCGGCGAGGCAGCGCTCCGGCGTGCCGCGCGCCTGCCGCAGCTTGAAGCCGGTGAGCAGGTTGGGTTCGGCCGCAACGTCGAGCGGCGCCCAGGGGTTGTAGCGCTCGGGAACGCTCAGGGCGCCGGTGTAGACCGAAGCCGCGAGCACGGCCGGCAGCGCAAGCGACAGGAGCCAGGCCAGTCGCATCCGCAAGGCCCGTTCAGGCCGCCTCCAGCCTGAACACGCTCACTGCTTCGACCAGATTGCCGGCCTGCTCCTGCATCGACTGCGCCGCCGCAGACGCCTCTTCCACCAGCGCCGCGTTCTGCTGCGTCACCTGGTCCATCTGCGTGATCGCCTGGTTGATCTGCTCGATGCCCGAGGTCTGCTCCTGGCTCGCCGCCGTGATCTCTCCGATGATGTCGCCCACGCGTTTGACGCTGCCCACGATCTGGTCCATCGTCTTGCCGGCCTCGCCCACCAGGGCGGTGCCCGCGCCCACCTTGCCGACCGAGTCGTCGATCAGCCCCTTGATCTCCTTGGCCGCCGCCGCCGAGCGCTGCGCAAG
>JANOCL010000121.1:0-8233 GCA_031412135.1 Variovorax sp.
CGACGGCCATGGCGTTTCCGATGAGACCCACGTGGGCCTGCGCATCATGGCGGAACGCGCCGAACGCCTGGGCGCGCAGCTCGACGTGATGGCTGCGCCCGGCCGGGGCACCTCGGTCGTGCTGACGCTGCCGATGGCGTCAAGCACCGGTGGCGCGGTGGTGGCACCGCAACACCAGGTTGCCTGAATTCCCATGACAGAGTTGCCTCTGAAAATCCGCATCCTGGTTGTCGACGACCACACGCTGTTTCGACGTGGCCTGACGGCGCTGCTGCACCGCGATTCGCAGTTCGAGGTCGTCGGCGATGCCGGCGATGCGGGCGAGGCGCAGCGCCGCGCCCAGGCGTTGCAGCCCGACGTGATCCTTCTCGACAACCACCTGCCGGGCGTGACGGGTGTCGACGCCTTGCCGGCACTGCGCGAAGCCGCGCCCGCGGCCCGGGTGCTGATGCTGACGGTGAGCGAAGACGAGCGCGACCTCGCGGGCGCGCTGCGCGCCGGCGCGAGCGGCTACCTGCTCAAGACCATCGAGGGCGATGCGCTGGCCGCGGCGATCCGCCGTGTCATGCGCGGCGAGAGCATCGTGGCCGAGGAGATGACCGGCAAGCTGGTGGCGGCCTACCGCGATGCCGCCACACCGCAGCCTGCCCAGGTCGTGGAGCCCGCGGCGCCGGCGTCGCGGCTGCACGCGCTGTCGCCGCGCGAGCAGGACATCCTGCGCGGGATCGCGAACGGCCATGGCAACAAGGAAATCGCGCGCTCTTTGGGCATCGCCGAAACCACGGTGAAGATCCATGTGCAGCACATCCTGCGCAAGCTCGACGTGAGTTCGCGCGTGCAGGCTGCCGTTATCGCAGTCGAGCACGGCCTGGGTTGATCCAGCGCAAGCGCGCGCCGTTTTCCCACGCCGCTAGTTCTTCATGAGGATGCCGGCGACCGGCCGCATCGTTCGTGTGCCGCCGTGTGGCCCTCCTGCCGAAGGATGCCGCAAAGCGCCGATGCTTCCTAAAGTCGGTGCATGAGCCACGAGCGGAATTTGTCATGAGCAAGAAGAGCCAGGCGCTGGCGGTGCTGATGGTCAGCACCTTGGCATTCACGGTGTGCTTCATGGTCTGGATGATGTTCGGCGTGATCGGCATCCCGATCAAGAAGACGCTGGGTCTCAATGCCACCGAGTTCGGCCTGTTGACCGCCATGCCGGTGCTCACCGGTTCCCTTGTCCGCGTGCCCCTGGGCATCTGGACCGACAAGTACGGCGGCCGCATCGTGATGACGCTGCTGATGGCGCTCACCGTGCCCGCCATCTGGCTGATGAGCTACGCGACGGCGTACTGGCACTTCCTCGTCATCGGCCTGTTCGTCGGCCTGGCCGGCGGCTCGTTCTCGGTGGGCACGCCCTACGTGGCGCGTTGGTTCCCGAAGAATCGCCAGGGCTTCGCGATGGGCGTTTACGGCGCCGGCAACTCGGGCGCGGCGGTCAACAAATTCATCGCGCCCGCGCTCGTCGTCGCCTTCGGCTGGGCCATGGTGCCGCAGGTGTACGCCGCGGTCATGCTCGGCACCTTGCTGCTGTTCTGGATCTTCAGCGCCAGCGACCCGGCGCACCGCGTGCCGAGCAACACCCGCTTTTCGGACCAGCTGCGCGCGCTGAAGGACCCGAAGGTCATCAAGTACTGCCAGTACTACAGCATCGTGTTCGGCGGGTACGTGGCCTTGAGCCTCTGGATGGTGCAGTACTACATCGGCGAGTTCGGCCTCGACATCCGCACTGCGGCGCTCCTCGCCGCGTGCTTCTCGCTGCCGGGCGGCGTGTTGCGCGCCGTGGGCGGCTGGCTGAGCGACAAGTACGGCGCGCATTCGGTCACCTGGTGGGTGATGTGGGTCAGCTGGATCTGTCTGTTCCTGCTGAGTTACCCGCAGACCGACTTCACCATCGTCACCATCACCGGCCCGAAGACCTTTCACCTCGGCCTGAACATATACGCCTTCACCGGCCTGATGTTCCTGCTCGGCATTGCATTCGCGTTCGGCAAGGCCTCGGTGTTCAAGTACATCGCCGACGACTACCCCGAGAACATCGGAACCATCGGCGGCATCGTCGGCCTGGCCGGCGGGCTGGGCGGCTTCGTGCTGCCGATCATGTTTGGCGTGCTGGTGGATCTCACCGGCATCCGCTCCAGCGCCTTCATGCTGATGTACGGCGTGGTCTGGGTGTCGCTGATCTGGATGTACTGGACGGAGGTGCGCAGCACCGAGGTCCTGGGCCGACACGCTCGGGCTTTCAGCCTCGACGGCCGAACCACTCCACCCTCATTGCAGGAAACCTCATGAATCCCACTCCCGTCAGCACGGCCCCGGCGCGGGCCGCGAGCGGCGCCGACATCGCAGACTGGCGCCCCGAAGACGACGCCTTCTGGGCGTCCACCGGCCGGCGCATCGCCTATCGCAACCTGTGGATCTCGGTGCCCAGCCTGCTGTGCGGCTTCGCGATCTGGGGCATGTGGGGAATCATCACGGTCCAGATGCTGAACCTCGGCTTTCCGTTCAGCCAGGCCGAGCTGTTCTCGCTCACCGCGATCTCGGGCCTGGCCGGTGCGACGATGCGCATCCCGGCCTCGTTCCTGATTCGCCTTGCGGGTGGCCGCAACACCATCTTCCTGACCACCGCGATGCTGCTGGCGCCGGCCATCGGCACCGGGATCGTGCTGCAGCACAAGGATTGGCCCCTGTGGTCGTTCCAGCTGATGGCGCTGTGGTCGGGCGTGGGCGGCGGCAACTTCGCGAGCTCGATGTCCAATATCAGCACCTTCTTTCCCAAGCGGTTGCAGGGAACGGCACTGGGGCTGAATGCCGGCCTTGGCAACTTCGGCGTGACGAGCATGCAGATCGTCATTCCGCTGGTCATGACGGTCGGAATGTTCGGCGCGGTGGGCGGCGAACCGATGACGCTTGTCAAGGACAGCGGCTGGATCTTCGGAAAGATCGCGGCCGGCACCCCCACCTGGATCCAGAACGCGGGCTTCGCCTGGCTGCTGTCGCTGGTACCGCTGGCGGCCTTGTGCTGGTTCGGCATGAACAACCTGAATACCGTCTCGCCGAACACGGGCGGCTCGATCGTCGCCTTTCTCAAGATCGTCTGGCTCTACACGCTGTCGTTCCTTCCCGCCGGTCTCGGTCTGTACCTGTACCTGCCGCCGCCCACCGGCCTCGGGGTGCTGAACATGTGGGTCGCGATGCCGCTGATCATCGTCAGCACGCTGCTGGTGCTCAAGCTCACCGCCTTCGGCTCGATGAAGGAGAGTATTGCCAAGCAGTTCGAGATCTTCCGTAACCGGCACACCTGGGCGTTGACGCTGCTGTACATCGTGACCTTCGGCTCGTTCATCGGGTTCTCGATGGCGCTGCCGCTGGCCATCACGGTGATCTTCGGCGTCAGCCATGTGCCCGATGCGTCCGGCGCGATGCAGCATGTGCTGAAAAATCCCAATGCGCCTTCAGCCCTGACCTACGCCTGGATCGGGCCCTTCGTCGGCGCGGCGGTGCGGCCGGTGGGCGGCTGGATCGCCGACAAGATCGGTGGCTCGATCGTCACCCAGATCATCTCGGCGGTGATGGTGCTCGCCTCGACGGCGGTGGGCTATGTGATGTTGCTGGCCTACCGGTCGGCCGCGCCCGAGCAGTACTTCCTGATTTTCATGGTGCTGTTCGTGGTGCTGTTCACCGCCAGCGGCATCGGCAACGGCTCGACCTTTCGCACCATCGGTGTGATCTTCGACCGCCAGCAGGCCGGTCCCGTGCTTGGCTGGACCTCGGCCGTGGCGGCCTACGGCGCCTTCATCGCGCCGGTGGTGATCGGTGCCCAGATCAAGGCCGCCACGCCCGAACTCGCCATGTACGGCTTCGCGGCGTTCTACGCCCTGTGCCTCATTCTCAACTGGTGGTTCTACCTGCGCACCGATGCGTATGTGAAGAACCCCTGAGCCACGATTTTCCGGAGACCATCCAATGAGCCATTTCCTCGACCGCCTCAGCTATTTCAGCCAGCGCAGGGAATCCTTCTCCGGCGACCACGGCGTCACCACCGGCGAAGACCGTACCTGGGAAGACGCCTATCGCAACCGCTGGGCGCACGACAAGATCGTGCGCTCGACCCACGGCGTGAACTGCACCGGCTCCTGCTCGTGGAAGATCTACGTCAAGGGCGGCATCGTCACCTGGGAAACCCAGCAGACCGACTACCCGCGCACGCGCTGGGACATGCCCAATCACGAGCCGCGCGGCTGCGCGCGCGGCGCCAGCTACAGCTGGTACCTGTACAGCGCGAACCGCGTCAAGTACCCGATGGTGCGCGGCAGGCTTCTGAAGGGCTGGCGCGAAGCGCGCGCCGCACACGACCCGGTTGCCGCATGGGCTTCGATCGTCGATGACGATGCCAAGCGCCGCGACTACCAGCAGGTGCGAGGCCTCGGCGGCTTCGTGCGTTCGACTTGGGACGAGGTCAACGAGATCGTCGCCGCGGCCAATGTCCACACCATCAAGAAGCACGGCCCCGACCGGATCATCGGGTTCTCGCCGATCCCCGCCATGTCGATGGTCAGTTACGCCGCGGGCAGCCGCTATCTCAGCTTGATCGGCGGCGTCTGCATGAGCTTCTACGACTGGTACTGCGACTTGCCGCCGGCGAGCCCGCAGGTCTGGGGCGAGCAGACCGACGTGCCGGAGTCGGCGGACTGGTACAACTCGAGCTTCATCATCGCGTGGGGCTCCAACGTGCCGCAGACGCGCACGCCGGACGCGCATTTTTTCACCGAGGTGCGCTACAAGGGCGCGAAGACGGTGGCGGTGACGCCGGACTATTCCGAGGTCGCCAAGCTGGCGGACATCTGGATGCACCCGAAACAGGGCACCGACGCGGCGGTGGCGATGGCGATGGGCCATGTGATCCTGAAGGAGTTCTACTTTCCCGATGGCGGTCGCGAGCGCAGCGCCTACTTCGACGACTACGTACGCCGCTACACCGACATGCCGATGCTGGTGATGCTCAAGGAGCACACGCTGCCTGGCGGCGAGGTCGTCATGGTGCCCGACCGCTATGTGCGCGCGTCGGACTTCGACGGCAAGCTCGGTCAGGCCAACAATCCCGACTGGAAGACCGTCGCGTTCGACGACGAGGGCAGGGTAGTGCTGCCGCACGGCGCGATCGGCTTCCGCTGGGGGCCCGACGGACGGGCCGACGAAGGGCAGTGGAACCTCGAGGCCAGGGAGGCGCACCACGGAAACGAGGTGAAGCTCCGGCTGTCGGTGCTGGAGGGCAACGAGCCTGGCGCCGAAACGGCGCGGGTCGGCTTCCCCTATTTCGGCGGCATCGTCAGCGAACATTTCCCCAACAACGAGCAGACCGACGTGCTGGTACGCACCGTGCCCGTCAGGCGCATTGCGCTGGGCAGGGCAGGCGATCAACGCGATGCGCTGGTGGCGACCGTGTTCGACCTGCAGGTGGCGAACTACGGCGTGGCGCGCGGACTCGGCGGCGAGATGGCGGCCGGCAGCTTCGATGACGACACCCCCTACACGCCGGCCTGGCAGGAGCGCATCACCGGCACGCCTCGCGCGCAGTTGATCACGGTGGCACGCCAGTTCGCCGAGAACGCGCACAAGACGCAGGGCAAGTCGATGGTGATCATCGGCGCGGCGATGAATCACTGGTATCACAGCGACATGAACTACCGCGGTGTCATCAACATGCTCATGATGTGCGGCTGCATCGGCAAAAGCGGCGGCGGCTGGGCGCACTACGTGGGCCAGGAAAAGCTGCGCCCGCAGACCGGCTGGACCGCGCTGGCCTTCGCGCTCGACTGGATACGCCCGCCGCGCCAGATGAACAGCACCAGCTTCTTCTACGCGCACACCGACCAGTGGCGCTACGAGAAACTGGGCATGGAAGAAGTGCTCTCGCCGCTGGCCGACAAGAAGACTTACGCGGGCAGCATGATCGACTACAACGTGCGCGCCGAGCGCATGGGCTGGTTGCCGAGCGCGCCGCAGCTGCAGACCAATCCGCTGCAGGTGGTGCGCGACGCGCAGGCCGCCGGCGTCGATCCGAAGGACTACGCCGTCGGAGCGCTGAAGGACGGCTCGCTGAAGATGAGCTGCACCGACCCCGATCACCCGGACAACTGGCCGCGCAACATGTTCGTGTGGCGCTCCAACATCCTGGGCTCCAGCGGCAAGGGCCATGAGTACTTCCTCAAGCACCTGCTTGGCACCAGCAACGGCGTGCAGGGCAAGGATCTCGGCGCAGAGGAGGCGAAGCCCGAAGAAGTCGTTTGGCACGACAAGGCGCCCGAAGGCAAGCTCGATCTGCTGGTGACGCTCGACTTCCGCATGAGCACCACCTGCCTGTACAGCGACATCGTGCTGCCGACGGCCACCTGGTACGAGAAGAACGACCTCAACACCAGCGACATGCATCCCTTCATCCACCCGCTTTCCACGGCAGTGGACCCGGCGTGGCAATCGCGCAGCGACTGGGACATCTACAAGGGCTTCGCCAAGAAGTTCAGCGAGGTTTGCGTCGGCCATCTCGGTGTGGAGCGCGAGCTGGTGCTGACCCCGCTGATGCATGACACCCCCTCTGAACTGGCCCAGCCCTTCGAGGTGCGCGACTGGAAGCGCGGCGAGTGTGAGCTGGTCCCGGGCAAGACAGCGCCCAACCTGCAGGTGGTCGAGCGCGACTACCCCAATGTCTACAAGCGCTTCACGGCGCTGGGGCCGCTGCTGGGAAAGGTCGGCAACGGCGGCAAGGGCATCAGCTGGAACACGCAGACTGAAGTGAAACAGCTCGGTGAGCTGTCGGGCTTCGTCACCGAGCCCGGCGTGACCTGCGGGATGCCGAAGATCGAGAGCGACATCGACGCCGCCGAGGTCGTGCTGATGCTGGCGCCCGAGACCAACGGCCACGTGGCGGTGAAGGCCTGGGAGGCGCTGGGCAAGCAGACCGGTCGCGATCACACGCACCTGGCAATCCACCGCGAGGACGAGAAGATCCGCTTTCGCGACATCCAGGCGCAGCCGCGCAAGATCATCAGTTCACCGACCTGGAGCGGCATCGAGAGCGAGACCGTCTCGTACAACGCCGGCTACACCAACGTGCACGAACTGATTCCATGGCGCACGCTGACCGGACGTCAGCAGTTCTACATGGACCATCCCTGGATGATCGCGTTCGGCGAGGGCTTCGCCAGCTACCGCCCGCCGGTGGATCTGAAGACCACCGCGGGGATTCAGGGCGTCAAGCCGAACGGCAACCCGGAGATCGCGCTGAACTTCATCACGCCGCACCAGAAGTGGGGCATCCACTCGACCTACACCGACAACCTGCTGATGCTCACGCTGAGTCGTGGCGGTCCCTGTGTGTGGATCAGCGAGGACGATGCGAAGCGCATCGGCATCGTCGACAACGACTGGATCGAGCTGTTCAACATCAACGGTGCCATCGCGGCGCGCGCAGTGGTGAGCCAGCGCGTCAAGCCGGGCATGGTGATGATGTACCACGCACAGGAAAAGATCGTGAACACGCCCGGCTCCGAGATCACCGGCGCGCGCGGCGGCATCCACAACTCGGTCACCCGGATCGTGCTCAAGCCCACCCACATGATCGGCGGCTACGCGCAGTTCAGTTACGGCTTCAACTACTACGGAACCATCGGCACCAACCGGGACGAGTTCGTGGTGGTGCGCAAGATGAACAAGATCGACTGGCTCGACACGCCGGTCGCCGATGAACTGATCCGCCCCGTGCAGGCCGAAGGAGAAGTCGCATGAAGATCCGCGCTCAAATCGCCATGGTGCTGAATCTGGACAAGTGCATCGGTTGCCACACGTGTTCGGTTACCTGCAAGAACGTCTGGACCAGCCGCCCCGGCATGGAGTACGCGTGGTTCAACAACGTCGAGACCAAGCCCGGCATCGGTTACCCGAAGGAGTGGGAGAACCAGGACAAGTGGAACGGCGGCTGGGTGCGCAAGGCCAACGGTGCGATCGAGCCGCGGCAGGGCGCGAAGTGGAAACTGCTGATGCGCATCTTCGCCAACCCGAGCCTGCCCGAGATCGACGACTACTACGAGCCCTTCACCTTCGACTACGGCCACTTGCAGTCGGCGCCGGAGATGAAGGCGACGCCCACGGCCCGTCCGCGCAGCCTGATCACCGGCAAGCAGATGGACAAGATCGT
>JANOCL010000122.1:0-11212 GCA_031412135.1 Variovorax sp.
CTCGACATCGGCTGCACTTTCCGCGCCAAGGACGATCCCGGCCAACGCTATACCGCGGTGGCCGGGACCACGCTGCGCATCCGCGAAGGCGAATTCGTGTCGGTGGTCGGCCCCACGGGCTGCGGCAAGTCGACCTTGCTCAATGTCGGTGCCGGCCTGCTGGCGCCTTCGTCGGGAACGATCAAGGTCTTCGGTGAGCCGCTGGTCGGCATCAATGCGCGCGCCGGCTACATGTTTCAAACCGAGGCGCTGATGCCCTGGCGCAGCACGCTGGCCAATGTGATGGTCGGTCTGGAGTACCGCGGCGTTCCCGATGCCGCAGCGAAAGCGCTGGCGGAGCAGTGGCTTTCGCGCGTGGGCCTTGCCGGCTTCGGCGACCGCTATCCGCACCAGCTGTCCGGCGGCATGCGCAAGCGCGCCGCGCTGGCGCAGGTGCTGGCGCTCGACCCCGACATCATCCTGATGGACGAGCCTTTCAGTGCGCTCGACGTCCAGACCCGGCAGCTGATGGAAAACGAGGTGCTCGACCTCTGGGCTGCCAAAAAGAAGGCAGTCCTCTTCATCACGCACGACCTCGATGAGGCGATCGCGATGAGCGACCGGGTGGTGGTGCTTTCGGCCGGCCCCGCGACTCACCCGATCGGCGAGTTCGCAATCGATCTGCCGAGGCCGCGCGATGTTGCCGAGGTACGCACGCATCCGCGCTTCGTCGAGCTGCACACGCAGATCTGGAACGTGCTGCGCGACGAGGTCCTCAAGGGCTATGCGCAGCAGCTCGAAAAGGCGGCCTGACCATGCGTTTTCGTCCCGACCCCACCAACGCACGCTATTGGCAGGTTGCGCTTCTGGTCGTGTTGCTGGTGCTGTGGCACCTGTTTTCGCGCGACGACCAGTTCGCTTTTTTCCTCGGCGAACCGATCAAAGTCGCGGGCCGGATCTGGAACTGGTTCCTGCCGTTCGCGGTGCCGCCCAACCTGTTGTTCCCCGAAGGCCTGGCAGGCAATGCAGACATCTACCGGCACCTGGGCACCACGCTGCTCGAAACCGTGCTGGCCTTCGGCATCGGCACGCTGCTGGGGCTGGCGTGCGGCCTCTGGCTGGCGCTCGCGCCGACCGCGAGCCTGATCCTCGACCCCTACATCAAGGCCGCGAACTCGATGCCGCGGGTGATCCTGGCGCCGATCTTCGCGCTGTGGTTCGGCCTTGGCATCTGGAGCAAGGTGGCGCTGGCGGTCACGCTGGTGTTCTTCATCGTGTTCTTCAACGTCTACCAGGGCGTGCGCGAAGTGAGCCCGGTGGTGCTGGCCAATGCGCGCATGCTCGGGGCCAACCAGCGGCAACTGCTGCGCACGGTCTACCTGCCGAGCGCGACCAGCTGGGTGTTCTCGAGTCTGCACACCTCGGTGGGCCTCGCGTTCGTGGGTGCGGTGGTGGGCGAGTACCTGGGCTCCGCGCGGGGCGTCGGCTACCTGATCCTGCAGGCCGAAGGCACTTTCGACGTCAACACGGTTTTTGCCGGCATCGCGGTGCTCACCGCATTCGCGCTGCTGCTTGACGGCATCGTCGGCATGGTCGAGAAGCGGCTGATGAAATGGCAACCGCGCAGCGCAGAGACCGAGAAGCTCTGATTTGCCGCAGCGGGGCGACGCGCTCAGCGCTTCTTCTTTGAAGGCGAGCCGCCGCGCTTCTCGCGCACGATCGGGACGCTCTTCTTGGCGCTGATCTTGACCACGCCGCCGCCGCGCTTGCTCGTGATCGCCGTGCTGGAGCGGTCGGTGCGCGATGCGACGCCGCGGCCGACGCGTTCGGCGGCAGCCGCCTTCACGGGCAGGTAGACGATCACCTGAAAGCCGCGCGTGAACGCATGGTTGGTCGTGACATCGTTCCATTCGGCCACGTTCGCGGCACTCAGTCGGTAGCGGCGGGCAATGCTCGCAACGCTGTCGCTGCGCCCGGCCTTGACGACCGTCTTGCGCGTGACGATCTCGGGCTGGAAGCTCAGGTGCCCGGTGTCCGCGACCAGCGCCCGCACGTCTTCCTGGACCCGTGCGCCGCGCGGGACGATCAGCGTGGAGCCCGCCTTGATCAGCATGCGCGGCGGCACGCTGTTGATGGCGCGCAGGTCGGACTCGCTCATGCCGGTGCGCTGGGCTGCGTCCGAAACCGTCATGGTCGCAGGCACCATCCACGCGGTCCAGCTGGCGTACTGGCCCTGCGTGTACGCCTCGAAGTTGCGTTCGAAAACCGCGGCGTTGTCCCAGGGCAGCAGGATCTCGGGCGTGCCGGCGGCCAGGATCACGGGCTTGTGCGCGGAAGGGTTGAGCGCACGGAAGTCGTCGATCTTCACGTCGGCCAGCTTTGCGGCCAGCGCCACGTCGAGGTCGCGCTTCAGGGTGACGGTCTGGAAGTACGGGTGGTTGGCGATCAGCGGCAGGTCGGCGTTGAAGCGCTCCGGCTGGGCCACGATGTTCTTGATCGCCTGCAGCTTGGGTACGTAGAGCCGGGTCTCGGCCGGCATGGTGAGGTCGGTGTAGCCGGTCGGCAGGCCGGCACGCTTGTTCTTTGCGATGGCGCGGCCGACGCTGCCTTCGCCCCAGTTGTAGGCTGCGAGCGCCAGATGCCAGTCGCCGAACATGCCGTAGAGCTTTTGCAGGTAGTCGAGCGCTGCACGGGTGGAGGCCAGCACGTCGCGCCGATCGTCTCGGAACACGTTCTGCTTCAGGTCGAAATCGGTGCCGGTTGCCGGCATGAACTGCCACATGCCTGCCGCGCGCGCACTCGAAACCGCCTGCGGATTGAAGGCGCTCTCGACGAAGGGCAGCAGCGCCAGTTCGGTCGGCATGTCGCGGCGCTCGAGCTCCTCGACGATATGGAAGATGTAGCGGTTCGAGCGCATGGTCATGCGCTCGATGTAGTCGGCCCGGCTCGCATACCACTGCTCGCGGTCGCGCACCAGTTCGCCTTCGAGGTCCGGCATCTTGAAGCCGCGGCGGATGCGGTCCCACATGTCGGTAGGGGGTGCGAGCGTGACGACCGCGCGAGACTTCGTGTCGCCCGAAGTGATGGGCGTAAGCACCCCGCCCGGATAGACCGGTGCGGCCGGTGCGCCGGATGCGGCAGCGGACGGTGTGGTGTCGGCAGCGGTGGAAGGGCCGCTTCCGGTGGTGCTCGCGCAACCTGCCAGAAACAGTGAGCCTGCGAGGCAGGCGGCAGCGATAAATCTCATCGGAAGTCGTTTTTCCATTGGCGCAGCGCGGTGAATACGGCGACATCCGCGCTCTGCGCGCGGAGGCCGGCGTGAGCCTGGACTGCGTGAAGGACAGTGGCTTCGCGGCTGCGAAGAAAGGGGTTGATCTTGCGCTCGGTCGAAAGGCGTGAAGGCAGCGTCGGCATGCCGTTCGCACGCAATGCTTCGCAGTGCGCCTTGTACTGAGTCAGTTCGAGGTTGTCGGGTTCCACCGCCTGCGCAAAACGCAGGTTGGCGAGCGTGTATTCGTGGCCGCAGCACACGCGGGTGTCGTCGGGCAGCGTGGCCAATGCGTCGAGCGACGCAAGCATCTGCGCGGGAGTGCCTTCGAACAGGCGGCCGCACCCGCCGGAGAAAAGCGTGTCGCCGCAGAACAGCAGCGGCGCGGTTTCGCCGGACGCGGCGGGGCGCGCATCGGCCGGCAGAAAAAACGCGATGTGGCCGGCGGTGTGGCCCGGAATGTCGATCACTTCGAAGCGCAAGCCGAGTACTTCGGCATGGTCGCCGTGCGCGAGCGGCGTGAACGGCTCGGGAATCGACTCGCGTGCCGGGCCGAAGACCGGTGCGCCGGTGGCCGCATGCAGCGCAGCCACGCCGCCGGTGTGATCCGCGTGATGGTGCGTGACTAGAATCGCGGCCAACTGCAGATTGCCGCGTTCCAGTGCTTCGAACACCGGGCCGGCTTCCCCCGGGTCCACCACGATCGCGTCGCGCCCACCCTGCAGCATCCAGATGTAGTTGTCGGCGAAGGCGGGCAGTGGAACGAGGGTCATGAGCGGTCAAATTATAGGTTTGCACGATTGGTTCGAGACCCCTCCCGGCCGCTATCTGCTCGCCTGGGAGCAGGCCCGGTTCGACCAGGCGGTGGCCGATGTGTTCGGCTATCACGCGTTGCAGCTCGGGTTGGCCGAGGTCGACGGCCTGCGGGCCAATCGCATGCCGCACCGCTGGCTGGCGCTGGACGATCCCGCCGCCGCTGCGCAGAGCGCGCTGATCACCGACTTCACCGCGCTGCCGTTCTCCGCCAACAGCCTGGATCTGGTCGTGCTGCCACATGCGCTCGAGCTCAGCCACGAACCGCATGCCACGCTGCGCGAGGTCGAGCGCGTGTTGGTGCCGGAGGGCCGCGTCGTCATCTGCGGATTCAATCCCGCAAGCCTGTGGGGCATGCGGCAGCGCCGCGCACGGCTGTACCGGCGCATGGGTTTCGGCGACTTGTTTCTGCCCGAGGCCGGCGACTTCATCGGCTACTGGCGCATGCGTGACTGGCTGCGGCTTCTGAGTTTCGAGGTCGAGTCGGGGGACTTCGGCATCTATCGGCCGGCAGCGCGAAGCGATGCCTGGCTGGAGCGGTGCCGGTGGTTCGATACCGCCGGCGAGCGCTGGTGGCCGATTTTCGGTGCGGTTTATTTTCTGGTCGCGATCAAACGGGTGCGGGGCCTGCGGCTCCTGAGCGCCGATTGGCGGCGCGCCGCGCAACGTGCGAGCGCACCGGTGCCGATCGCCGGCAAGGTGCACCGCGACAGCGACGATCGACAACGACAACGAGGAAGAAATTCTTGACCGAAGTACAGATCTACACCGACGGCGCGTGCAAGGGCAATCCGGGCCCCGGCGGCTGGGGCGCATGGCTCAAGTCGGGAACGACCGAGAAGGACCTGTTCGGCGGAGAACTAGTGACCACCAACAACCGCATGGAACTGAAGGCGGTCATCGAAGGCCTGCGCGCGCTCCAGCGACCCTGCAAGGTCGTGCTCTATCTCGACAGCCAGTACGTGCGAATGGGCATCACCGAATGGATTCGCGGCTGGAAGGCCAAGGGCTGGCGCACCTCGGCCGGGCAACCGGTAAAGAACGTCGAGCTCTGGCAGGAGCTCGACAAGCTGGTGGCCGAGGGCGGCCACCAGATCGAGTGGCGCTGGGTGAAGGGGCACTCGGGCGATGTCGGCAACGACCGCGCCGACATGCTGGCCAACAAGGGCGTCGAACGCGCGCTGGGGCGACTCTAGAGCGACGCCTGCCGTGTGGCCACGCGCTGCGGCGCAACGAGCGGTTCGCCCATCCGTGCCCGGAACAGAAGCTCGTCGGTGGCACGCAGCCGGCGGCTCATTTCCCGTGCGATGTTCATCTGGATCAGTGCGAACTGCTCGGCATCGCGTTCGAAAAGCCGGTAGAGGTTGGCCGACGAGAGTTCGATGGCGCGGCAGTCCACATCGGCGCGCACCGATGCGCTGCGCGGAAAAAGATCGAGCAGTGCCATCTCGCCGAAGCAGTCGCCTTCGGCCAGGTGCCGCAGCAGCAGCTGGTGGTTCTGCCAGTTTTTCGAAACCGTCACGCGCCCCGACTCGAGCACGAACATCGAGCTCGCCGGATCGTCCTCATGAAAGAAGAAGTCGCCGGCCGCCACCCGGACCAGCGGGGCTGGTTCGAGCAGGAACTCGATCGCCTCTGCGGCGATGGCGCCGAATACCGGCATCTGCTGCATCAACTCGATCCGGGCGGCCCGCATGGGTGCGTCGTCCTTGCTACATCACGCCGTCGAACATCAGCACATCGACCGCCTCGCCCGCCGCCACGCTGCCCTGGTCATGGTGCAGCACCACCAGGCCGTTGGCCTCCACCATCGAACTCAGCACGCCGGAGCCCTGGTTGCCGGCGATGCGGACTTCGGGCATCGAGCCCGGCGCCGCCTGCACGAAGCCGCGCTGGTACTCGGTGCGGCCGGGCTTCTTGCGGATCGCATCCACGCTCTTCGCCCGCAGCACGGGTGGGGGCGCGCAGCACCGGGCGTTGCAACCCATCATCCGCAGCAGGGCCGGGCGAACGAAAGCGAGAAAGGTGACCATCACCGCCACCGGATTGCCGGGCAGGCCGAACAGCACGGCCGCACTGCCGCCACCGTCCTGCTTGGGGATCAGTCCGACAGCCATCGGTCTTCCGGGGCGCATCGCGACCCGCCAGAAAGCCATGTCGCCCTGCTGTTGCATCACGGCGCGCGTGTGATCGGCCTCGCCGACGCTGACCCCGCCGCTGGTGATGATCGCGTCGGCTTCCTGTGCGGCGAGGCGCAAGGTTGCGGCGAGCGCTTCGGGATCGTCGCGCACCAGGCCGAGATCGATCACTTCGCAGCCCAGCCGGGCAAGCAGGCCGAACACGGTGTAGCGGTTGCTGTCGTATACCGCGCCTTCGCGGGGTGCGTCACCGAGGCTCAGGATCTCATCGCCGGTCGAAAAATAGGCCACGCGCAGGCGCCGCAGCACATTAACCATCGGCAGGCCGAGGCTTGCCACCATGCCGAGCGCGGCCGGCGAGATGCGCTCGCCCCCCCGCAACGCGGGCTGGCCTTGCAGCAGGTCTTCGCCGGCAAGCCGGCGGTTGTCACCGCGCCGCAGAACCCTGGATGGAAAGGAGATGCTGTCGCCCTCGACGACGCAGAACTCCTGCGGGATCACCGTGTCCAGGCCAGGCGGCATCACCGCGCCGGTCATGATCTTGACCGCTTCGCCCGCGCCGGGCGTCCCGCGCCATGCAGTGCCGGCAAACGCGGTGCCGACGACGCGCAGCCGCAGCGACGAATCGCTCGATGCATCGGCATCGAGCACGGCGCCGTCGAAAGCGAAGCCGTCCATCGCCGAGTTGTCGTGCGGTGGCACGCTGACCGGGGAGATGATGTCCTCGGCCAGCACCCGCCCGAGTGCATCGCGAAGTGCAATGTGCTCGCCTTGCACCACCACAGACGGTGCCGCCATCTGCGCCAGAAAGGCCTGTACGGCGTCGACGCCCAGTGCCTTCGGGTCGTAGCCGGCCAGTGCGGCGGCGATCTCCGCGATGCGGCTCATCGGCTTTCCAGCGCGTGCAGTTCGGCGAGCGTGTTGGCGTTGAAGAACGCATCGGGCGCGTCGCCGGGGCGATCGAAGGGCACCAGCACCGTGCGGTGCTGCGCTGTCCAGAGGTCGATCTTGCGGCCGCCGCCGTGGGTGAAGCGCACCAGGCTTTCGAGCAGGGTGGCGCGCAGCAGGCAGAACACCGGCTGCGGGCGCAAGGCCGGCACACCGCCGGGTTCGGCAGCCTCGGGCGCGCTCACCATGGCGATCTCGGCATCCGCATCCACCAGCGCTTCGCCAAGCCGGCTGGCAAGGTCGAGCGGGAACAGCGGCGTGTCGCAGGGCACAGTGAGCAGATAAGGTGTTTCGCAGCGTTCCAGGCCGGTCAGGAAGCCGGCCAGCGGACCCGCATAGTCGGCCAGCCCGTCGGGCCAGACCGGCACGCCGAAAGACTCGTAGGCCGCGAGGTTGCGGTTGGCGTTGATCATCACTTCGCCGACCTGCGTGCCCAGGCGCAGCACCGCATGCATCGCGAGCGGCGAGCCGTTGAAATTCTGCAGGCCCTTGTCGACGCCGCCCATGCGCGAGCCGCGGCCGCCGGCAAGCAGGAGGCCGGTGATGTCCGCGGGCTCGATCCGATGTGTGTTCGTCATCCGCCGATGTAGCTCATTTCGACCCGTCGGGCGCCGCCTGCATCGGCGCTGTCGGGGCCGCGCAGTGCGCGCAGTTCGGAGTAGCGGTCGGCGCGGCCCTGCCAGATGTGGCCGAGCGCCGAGGCGATCTGCGCATCGCCGGCGTCGCCGCGCAGCAGCGGACGCAGGTCGTGTCCCGAACTGGCGAAGAGGCAAAGGTAGAGCTTGCCTTCGGTCGACAGGCGCGCGCGGCTGCAGTCCTGGCAGAACGCCTGGGTCACGCTGCTGATGACGCCGATTTCGCCGGCACCGTCCTGATACGCCCAGCGCTGCGCGGTTTCGCCGGGCGCGCTTGCCTCCACCGCAACGAGAGGGAATTCGGCCGAGATGCGCCGAACCACCTCGGCCGAAGGCAGCACCTCGTCCATGCGCCAGCCGTTGGTGGCACCGACGTCCATGTACTCGATGAAGCGCAGCACCACGCCCGTGCCGCGAAAGCGCCGAGCCATCGGCAGGATTTCCTGATCGTTGGTACCGCGCTTGACGACCATGTTGACCTTGATCGGGCCGAGCCCGGCTGCATGCGCTGCGTCAATGCCGGCGAGGACCTGCGCCACCGGGAAATCGACGTCGTTCATGCTGCGAAACACCGCATCGTCGAGGCCGTCGAGGCTCACCGTCACGCGCTTCAGGCCGGCCGCCTTCAAGGCGACGGCCTTGCGCGCCAGCAGCGATCCGTTGGTGGTCAGCGTGAGGTCGAGCGGCGCGCCGTCCGGCGTTCGCAGTGCAGCCAATTGCTCGATCAGCACCTCGAGGTTCTTGCGCAGCAGCGGCTCGCCGCCGGTGAGCCGGATCTTGCGCACGCCGTGCGTCGCGAAGATGCGCGCGAGCCGCGTGATCTCTTCGAAGCTCAGCAACGCGCTGTGCGGAAGGTATTGATAGTCCTTGTCGAACACTTCCTTCGGCATGCAGTAGCTGCAGCGGAAATTGCAGCGGTCGGTGACGCTGATGCGCAGGTCGGTAAGCGGCCGGGAGAGGCGGTCGAGCAGCAGGCCGGTGGCCGGCACGTCGTGCTCCGGCGCGGCCGCGACGCGACGCGCGCGACCGATATCGGAGACGTGAACGACATGCTTGGTCATGGGTTGTGCAATTTAGCGCATGGGCCGACTCGATGCCGGGCCAAGGCTACTGGTGTCGACCAGCAGGGCAGTGTATCGGGGCATCGGCCTGCTTGCCTGTCGTGGGCGCTGTTGTACAAGAACGCTTCGATCTCCAGGAGTTCCTTTTCATGAATAGACCAGAGGCAGCGACTGCACGGCCGGCGCATCCACTGCGCGGATGGCTTGTCTGGGCGGCAGCATGCGTAGGCGTTGCCGTCGTTGTTGCGCAGATGTTCCAGGCCGCACGCGGCAGCGACGTGGTGTTCAACGCGCTCGTCGGCGGCTCGATCGCGGCGCTGGCGACGGCGCTCGGCACGCTCCCGGTGGTGTTCTCGCAGCGGCTCTCCCAGCGCGTGCAGGACACCATGTTCGGCTTCGGTGCCGGCGTGATGCTGGCGGCCTGCGCCTTCTCGCTCATCATTCCGGGGCTGGCAGCGGCTCGAAGCGGCGGCGCGTTCGGCGGCGGTGCCTGGGCGGCGGGTGGCATCGTCGGTGCCGCCATCCTGCTCGGAGGCCTCGCGCTGCTGCTGATCGACCGCGTGCTGCCGCACGAGCATTTCATCAAGGGACGGGAAGGACATGACGCGCGTTCGCTGCGGCGCGCGTGGCTGTTCGTGTTTGCGATCGCGTTGCACAACCTGCCCGAGGGCTTGGCGATCGGCGTCGGCTATGCCGGGAACGACGGCGTGCGCGCCGATGCATTGGCAACCGGCATCGCGATCCAGGATGTGCCGGAAGGGCTGGTGGTGGCGGTTGCGTTGCTGGGCGCGGGCTACCGCAGGGCGTTCGCAGTCGGCATCGGCATGGCTTCGGGGCTGGTCGAGCCTCTGGGCGCGGTGGCCGGCGCGGCCATCGTGGGCTACTCGGCGGCGCTGCTGCCGTGGGGGCTCGGCTTTGCGGCCGGCGCGATGCTGTTTGTCATCAGCCACGAAATCATTCCGGAGTCCCACCGCCAGGGCCACGAGGCCTTCGCGACGGGCGGGCTGATGGTGGGCTTCGTGCTGATGATGCTTCTGGACACCGCTCTAGGCTGACGTTCAGCCGTGGCGCACGGCCACCGTCTTCAAGGTGGTGAAGCCGTAGAGCGCCTCGAAGCCTTTTTCGCGGCCGTAACCCGATGACTTGACGCCGCCGAAAGGAAGCTCGACGCCGCCCCCGGCGCCATAGTTGTTGATGAACACCTGGCCGCTGCGCACGCGCTTGGCCATGCGGAACTGGCGGGCGCCGTTCTGCGTCCAGATGCCGGCGACCAGTCCGAACCGGGTTGCGTTGGCGAGTGCTACCGCCTCGTCTTCATCGCTGAACGACATGGCAGCCAGCACCGGACCAAACACTTCCTCCTGTGCGAGCCGATGGTTTGCCGGCACGTCGCGCAGCAGCGTCGGGGCCTGGTAGAAGCCGGTTTCCGGCGCTTCGTCGACCACCACGCCCTGCGCGACCATCGGGATGCCCGCATGCTGCGCGTCGGACAGAAAGTCCCAGACACGCTGCTGCTGCGTCTGCCGGATCAGCGGTCCCACATCGAGATCCATCGCGGCGGGGCCGACGCGCAGTGCTTCGAATGCCTGGCCGAGCCGTTCGAGCAGCGGCTCGTAGATCGTGCGTTCGATCAGCACCCGTGAGCCCGCCGAGCAGGTTTGCCCTGCGTTCTGCACGATCGCGTTGATCAGCATCGGCACGGCGGCGTCGAGGTCGGCATCCGCAAAGACGATCTGCGGGCTCTTGCCGCCGAGCTCGAGCGTCACCGGGCAATGGCGCTCGGCGGCGACCTGCTGGATCAGCGTCCCTACGCTGGGACTGCCGGTGAAGCTGATGTGGTCGATGCCTTGGTGCCGTGCGAGCGCGTCGCCGACTTCGTGGCCGTAGCCGGTCACGATATTGAGTGCGCCGGGCGGAAAGCCGACATCGGCCGCCAGTTGCGCGACGCGGATCAGCGACAGGCATGCGTCTTCCGACGGCTTCACCACGCAGACGTTGCCCGCGGCCAGTGCGCCGCCGACGCTGCGTCCGAAGATCTGCATCGGGTAGTTCCACGGAATGATGTGGCCTGTGACGCCATGCGGCTCACGCCAGGTGAAGACGCTGTAGCCGTCTTGATAGGGAATGGTTTCGCCGTGCAGCTTGTCGCAGGCGCCGGCGTAGAACTCGAAGTAGCGCACCAGCGCCAGCGCGTCGGCGCGCGCCTGCTTGACGGGCTTGCCGCAGTCTCGCTGCTCGAGGAGGGCGAGTTCGTCGGCGTGCTCGGCGATTTTCTGGGACAGCTTGTGCAGGAGGCGGCCACGGTCGGCGGCGCTGACCTTGTGCCAGGTGGTTTCGAAGCAGCTGCGCGCTGCCCGGACTGCGGCATCG
>JANOCL010000123.1:0-6730 GCA_031412135.1 Variovorax sp.
GCGTGGGCGGTCATGCGGAAAATTGTGCCCGAAGTGGGGCTGCACTCCGCAAAGAGCCCGATCGGTACTTATTCTTGTCTTCAGGCAACAAAAAGGCCATATCGAGCTTGATAGCTTTTGATGGCTTTGTTAAATTCTGTCTCGGGCGGCTTGCCGCTCCCCGCTTTTCCTCCCTGAGCGGGTGCCTTGATGTGTGACAGCAAAAGGGCTTCCCAGGCCCGGCGTTTTGACGCCGGGCTTTTTTTTGCCCTTCGATTGCCCGGCCTTCGCGGGGCATCTCACTAAACTCGCGTCCATGCTCTGGGTCAAGTCACTGCACATCGTGTTCATTGCGAGCTGGTTCGCCGGGCTTCTCTATTTGCCGCGCATCTTCGTCAACCTGGCGATGGTGGCCCCCGAATCGGTGGCCGAGCATGCGCGCCTGGTTCTCATGGCGCGCAAGCTGTTCCGGTTCACCACCTTCCTGGCCGTGCCGGCGCTAGCCTTCGGGCTCTGGCTCTGGCTCGGCTACGGCATCGGGCGCGGCCCCGGCCAGGGCTGGATGCATGCCAAGCTGGCACTGGTGCTGCTGGCGATCGGCTATCACCACGGCTGCGGCCTGATCCTGCGCAAGCTCGCATCGGGCAGCGACCGACGCAGCGACCGGTGGTACCGGTGGTTCAACGAAGTGCCGGTTCTGCTATTGCTGGGCATCGTGGTGCTGGTCGTGGTCAAGCCCTTCTGACGTGGCGGCGACGCAGCGCAAATCCGCCGCATTGCCACTCGCGCTCGCCTATGCGGCGCTGATCGTCTACGCAAGCCTCTATCCGTTTGCGGACTGGCGCGACCAGGGCATTGCGCCCTGGTCCTATCTGGCGGCGCCGTTCCCCAAGTACTGGACCGGCTTCGACTTCGGGATCAATGTCGCCGGCTACCTGCCGCTCGGCTTCCTGTCGGCCATCGCCGTCCTGCGCACGCGGCCCGACGCCGGCGGTGTGCGCGCCGTGCTGCGTGCGACGGCGGCGGGCGCGGCGATTGCCTTCGCAATGGAAACCCTGCAAAGCTATCTGCCGGCGCGCATTCCGTCGAACGTCGATCTGGTCCTGAACAGCGCCGGTGCGCTGGCGGGTGCGGTGCTGGCGGCGGCACTCGAACGCCTGGGCGCGGTGGCGCATTGGCACCGCACCCGCTCCAACTGGTTTCTCGACGATTCGCGCGGCGGGCTGGTGCTGCTGTCGCTCTGGCCCTTGGCGCTGCTGTTTCCCGCGGCAGTTACCTTCGGACTCGGCCAGGTATTCGAAAGACTCGAAACGGCCGTGTCGGAGTGGCTGCTGGACACGCCGTTCATCGACTGGATGCCGGTTCGCCAGTTCGAGCTTGAGCCGCTGGTGCCGGTGGTCGAGCTGCTGTGCGTCATGCTGGGCGCGATGGTGCCCTGTCTGCTGGCATTCATGGTCACGCGCTCGGTCCCGCGCCGCGCGGTGCTGCTGCTGGTGACGCTCTCGGCCGGCGTGGCGGCCTCGGCCTTGTCCGCGGCCCTGAGTTACGGACCCGAACACGCCTGGGCCTGGCTCAGCCCGCCGGTGCGGGTCGGCATCGCGGTGGCATTGTTTCTGAGCGTGCTGCTGCTGGGAGCGCCGCGCCGGTTTTGTGCGGCCCTGCTGCTTGTCGCGCTCGCCGTGCATCTGAGTCTGCTGAACCAGGCGCCCGAGAGCGCCTATTTTGCGCAGACGCTGGCCACCTGGGAGCAGGGGCGCTTCATCCGGTTTCATGGGCTTGCACAGTGGCTCGGATGGCTCTGGCCATTCGCGACGCTGGGCTACGTGCTGCTCGCGCTGTCCCGTCGAACGCGCCAGCCCTGACCGTGGCGCGGTCCGGCGCGCTCAATAGAATCGCCGGATGCCCGATCCCATCACCTCGCCTCCCTACGGCTACTACGGCCGCCACATCTTCTTCTGCCTGAACGAGCGCAAGAACGGCGAGGAGTCGTGCGCAAGACACGACGCCCAACAAGGCTTCGACCATTGCAAGTCGCGCGTCAAACAGGCCGGGCTTGCCGGACCCGGCAAGGTGCGCGTCAACAAGGCAGGCTGCCTCGATCGCTGTGCCGGCGGGCCGGTTGCGGTGGTTTACCCGGAGGCGGTCTGGTACACCTTCGTGGACAACGACGACATCGACGAGATCGTCGATTCGCACCTGCGCGACGGCAAGGTCGTGGAGCGGCTGGTTCTGCCGCCCGACGTCGGACGCTGAGCCGCGGGACATGAACTCACGAACCGAGAAGATCCAGCTCGAAGGCGCCGCCGGCACCATCGCCGTGCTGCGCGATGCGGCGGCCGAAGGCGTGCCGGCGCGCGGCGTGGCCGTGATCGCCCATCCCCATCCACTTTTCGGCGGCACCATGGACAACAAGGTGGTGCAGACGTTGGCACGCGCCTTCGTCTCGTGCGGGTGGACGGCGGTTCGCTTCAACTTCCGGGGCGTCGGCGGCAGCGAAGGTGCGCACGACGAAGGACGCGGGGAGCGCGATGACATGCTGTCGGTCGTCGAGCAGCTCGCGCCCGAGGGCCCGCTGGCGATCGCCGGGTTCTCATTCGGCGCCTTCGTGGCCAGCTGCGTGGCCGAACGGCTCTGGGCCGAGCGCGACATCCGGCAACTGGTGCTCGTCGGCGTGGCTGCGTCGCGGTTCTCGGTGGCGGCGCTGCCGACCGAGGTGCATGAGCGCATGCTGGTCGTGCACGGTGAGCACGACGACACGGTGCCGCTGGCCGCAGTCATGGACTGGGCCCGGCCGCAGTCACTTCCTGTCACAGTCGTCCCCGGGGGCAGTCACTTCTTTCACGGACAATTGCCGCTGCTCAAAAGTCTTGTCGTTCGCCATCTTCGCGCGGACTCGTTTTCGTCTCTTTCCGCACCTCCATGAATCGTTTTTTCGTCGCGCTGCGCGCGTTTGCGGGCGCCGCTGCCGCATCTTTCTGCATCGCCGCTGCCGCCCAGGTTCCAGCCACGCCAGAAGTCGCGGCGCGTGCCTTCCTCCTGATGGACGTCACCTCGAATCAGTTGCTGGCGCAGAAAGATATCGACGCTCCGGTCGAACCCGCATCCCTTACCAAGCTGATGTCGGCTTACCTCGTGTTCGACGCCCTCAAGGCCAAGAAGATCAGCCTGCAGCAGGCCATGCCCGTCAGCAGCAGGGCCTGGAAAATGCCGGGCTCGCGCATGTTCATCGACCCGAAGATGCAGGTTCCGGTCGAAGACCTGATCAAGGGCTTGATCGTGCAATCGGGCAACGACGCCACCGTCGCCCTGGCGGAAGGCGTGGCCGGCAGCGTCGAACGGTTCGTCGAACTCATGAACGAGCAGGCCAAGGCGCTCGGCATGAAAAATACGGGCTATCGAAACCCCGAGGGCCTGACCGCGCCGGGCCACACCACCACCGCGCGCGACCTCAGCATCCTCGCGACGCGGCTGATGCGCGACTTTCCGGAGTACCTGCACTACTACTCCATCCGCAAATACCGGTACTCCGGCACGCCCTCGACCAATGACACCAATCGCAATTTGCTGCTGTTCCGCGATCCGACCGTCGACGGCCTGAAGACGGGTCACACCGATGCAGCCGGCTACTGCATGATCGTCACGGCCAAGCGCGACTTTCCCAACCTCGGCGGTGGGCGGCGTCTCTTGACCATCGTTCTGGGCGCATCGAGCGAAAACGCCCGCGCCAACGAGGCGCAGAAGCTGCTGAATTGGGGCTACACCGCTTACGACGCGGTCCGCCTGTTCGATGCCAACCAGCCCGTGGCCACACCCGCAGTGTGGAAGGGCAAGGAAAACGTCGTCAAGCTGGGCCGCCCGGACGCGATCGTGGTTTCCGTGCCGGCGGGCTCCGCAAGCAAGATCAAGACGCAGGTGGTGCGCCCCGAGCCGCTGGTCGCGCCATTCTCCAAGTACCAGACGGTCGGATCGCTCAAGATCACCTTGGCCGACCAGCCGGTGGCCGAGGTGCCGCTGGTCGCGCTGGAAGCCGTCGAGCAAGCCGGTGTTCTTGGCCGCGCCTGGGACGCCGTGCGCCTCTGGATCAAGTAGTTCCGGCGGGCGCCGTGATGGGCGAGCCAGGAGGTCGGTGCTATACTCGCAGGCTTTTCGGAAATTCCGAAGGGTTTCACGTTTTCGTCAATCCCGGCCCCTCACGTCACGATGAGGAATCTGGCCGGTGTTTTGTGTTTTGGGACTAATTCATTCATGCCAACCATCAATCAACTGGTGCGTCAGGGTCGCGAGGTCGAGAAGATCAACTCGAAGAGCCCTGCCATGCAGAACTCGCCGCAACGCCGCGGCGTCTGCACCCGGGTCTACACCACGACCCCGAAAAAGCCGAACTCGGCGCTGCGCAAGGTCGCCAAGGTGCGCCTGACCAACGGTTTCGAAGTCATTTCCTACATCGGCGGCGAAGGCCACAACCTGCAGGAACACAGCGTCGTGCTGGTTCGCGGCGGTCGTGTCAAGGACCTGCCCGGTGTGCGCTACCACATCGTGCGCGGCTCGCTCGACCTGCAAGGCGTGAAAGACCGCAAGCAGTCGCGTTCCAAGTACGGCGCGAAGCGCCCCAAGAAGGCTTAAGGCTTTCGGTATTTCAGCGGTGTTCGGCGTGCCAGGCAGGCGCATCGAACGAAGTGACCCGATGTTGGGTCGAGTAAGTGAGAGTTCTTGTTGACTCTCGCGGCGCCGGAAACGGTGCCAACTGAAGCAAAGAGGTTAGAAAAATGCCACGTCGTCGCGAAGTCCCCAAACGTGAAATCCTGCCGGACCCCAAGTACGGCAATGTCGAGCTGTCGAAATTCATGAACGTGATCATGGAAGGCGGCAAGAAGGCGATCGCCGAGCGCATCATCTACGGCGCGCTCGACCAGATCGAGAAGAAGAATCCGGGCAAGGACCCGGTCGAGGCCTTCACCATGGCCATCAACAACGTCAAGCCGATGGTCGAAGTGAAGTCGCGCCGCGTCGGCGGCGCGAACTACCAGGTGCCGGTTGAAGTGCGTCCCGTGCGCCGTCTGGCGCTGTCGATGCGCTGGATCAAGGAAGCCGCTCGCAAGCGCGGCGAAAAGTCGATGGCCCTGCGTTTGGCCAACGAACTCATGGAAGCCACGGAAGGCCGTGGCGGCGCCATGAAGAAGCGCGACGAAGTGCACCGCATGGCCGAAGCCAACAAGGCCTTCAGTCACTTCCGCTTCTAAGTACCGTCCCCCAATCAGACAGGCTGCAAGCCCGAACCACCGAAGCCGGTGGGCGGGCTTTCATCCGTTAACGGAGTAATTTTCATGGCACGCAAGACCCCCATCGAGCGATACCGCAATATCGGTATCTCGGCGCACATCGACGCTGGCAAGACCACTACCACCGAGCGCGTTCTTTTCTATACCGGCGTGAACCACAAGATCGGCGAAGTGCACGATGGCGCGGCGACGATGGACTGGATGGAGCAGGAGCAGGAGCGCGGCATCACGATCACGTCGGCCGCCACCACCTGCTTCTGGAAAGGCATGGGCGGCAACTTCGAAGAGCACCGCATCAACATCATCGACACCCCCGGCCACGTCGACTTCACGATTGAAGTCGAGCGCTCGATGCGCGTGCTCGACGGTGCCGTGATGGTGTATGACGCAGTCGGCGGCGTGCAGCCCCAGTCGGAAACGGTCTGGCGCCAGGCCAACAAGTACAAGGTGCCGCGCCTTGCATTCGTCAACAAGATGGACCGCACCGGTGCGGACTTCCTGCGCGTGCGTCAGATGATGGTGGACCGCCTGAAGGCCAACCCGGTCGTGATCCAGATTCCGATCGGCGCCGAAGAGCGGTTCCAGGGCATCGTCGACCTGGTCAAGATGAAGTCGATCATCTGGGACGATGACAAGGGCGTGACCTTCAAGTACGGCGAAATTCCTGACGACCTGGCTGAGGTCTGCGCCGAATACCATGAAAAGCTCGTCGAGGCGGCTGCCGAATCGAACGAAGAGCTCATGAACAAGTACCTCGAAGGCATTCCGCTGACCGAGGCCGAGATCAAGGCCGGCATCCGGCAGCGCACCATCGCCGGCGAGATCCAGCCGATGCTGTGCGGTTCGGCGTTCAAGAACAAGGGCGTGCAGGCGATGCTCGACGCGGTGGTCGAGTACCTGCCCGCGCCGACCGACATTCCTCCCGTCAACGGCATCGACGAAGACGAAGCGCCGACGACCCGCAAGGCGGACGACAGCGAGAAGTTCTCTGCGCTGGCGTTCAAGCTCATGACCGACCCGTTCGTGGGCCAGTTGACTTTTGTGCGCGTCTATTCGGGCGTGCTGAGCAAGGGCGACAGCGTCTACAACCCCGTGCGCGGCAAGAAAGAGCGCATTGGCCGGATCGTGCAGATGCATGCCAACAACCGGGTCGAAGTCAGCGAAATCCGCGCCGGCGACATTGCCGCCTGCATTGGCCTGAAGGAAGTGACCACCGGCGAAACCCTGTGCGATCCGACCGCCATCCTGACGCTAGAACGCATGGTGTTCCCCGAATCGGTGATCTCGCAGGCCGTCGAGCCGAAGACCAAGGTCGACCAGGAAAAAATGGGCATCGCATTGCAGCGCCTGGCGCAGGAAGACCCGTCTTTCCGCGTCAAGACCGATGAAGAATCGGGCCAGACCATCATTGCCGGCATGGGCGAGCTGCACCTCGAAATCATCGTCGACCGCATGAAGCGCGAGTTCGGTGT
>JANOCL010000124.1:0-28423 GCA_031412135.1 Variovorax sp.
CTGGCCAGCGCCTTCGATCGCGCGCCACAGTTGCATCAGGTAGTTCAGGTCCCACTGCAGTTCGTCGACATTGCGGCCGATGCCGGCGGTACGGGCAATCACCGACATGCCGGCCGGCAGGTCCAGCTTGTCCATGGTTTCCCGCAGTTCCTGCCGGTCTTCGCCTTCGACCCGGCGGGACACGCCGCCGCCGCGTGGATTGTTCGGCATCAGCACGACATAGCGGCCGGCCAGCGAGATGAAGGTGGTGAGGGCCGCACCCTTGTTGCCGCGTTCTTCCTTTTCGACCTGGACGGTGAGTTCCTGGCCTTCGCGGATCGCATCCTGGATGCGGGCCTGGCTGGCCGAGACGCCTTCGGCAAAGTATTGCTTCGAAATTTCCTTGAAGGGCAAAAAGCCGTGCCGGTCTTCGCCGTAGTCGACGAAGCAGGCTTCCAGCGACGGCTCGACGCGCGTCACCACCGCCTTGTAGATGTTCCCCTTTCGCTGCTCGCGTCCCTCGATCTCGATTTCGTAGTCGAGGAGCTTTTGCCCGTCGACGATGGCCAGGCGGCGTTCTTCTGCCTGCGTGGCGTTGATCAGCATCCGCTTCATGATGCGTTTCCTTCTGTCTGTTCGTATCGTTCACCGGTCCATGACGGACCTAACGATGCACGGACGACGCTCTGCGAAACGAAGGAATTGCCGCTGTACCTCACTGCAGGATGGACGCGCGAGCGCGTGCCAGCCTATCGAGCGTGAGCTCGACGACAGCGGGGTGGGGGCGCGTGGATGGGCGCGAGCCCTGCATGGTGCTGACGCGCTATGTTTGCCATAGCAGCTGGCGCAATGGTGGCGCGCGCTGCCGATTCAATGCCTGAAACCGCTGGCATCAGCCAGCGCAGGCAAATTTGAATCAACAGTATCAACACAAGGTGCTCGCTTCGATCCGCCGGCAGCTTGTAGCCTGCCGGCTGGTATTCCGTATCGGTGTTTCGTGGGCGTCGGCTTGACTTGGATGTGGTGCCTGCCGCCTTGCGCATTTGCGCGTGGCTTGCAGGCGCAACGCCTAAGCGGCATCGACCTCACAGCGCCTCCGGCAGTGCTCTAAACTTCTGATTAATCAAGCACTTACAAGACCGCGCTGGTGAAAAACATTATAGGTGCGAAGCCGAGCCCTGCGACGACAGAAGTTCGATTTCTGACGGTCGATCCAGAATCCGCGGGCCAACGCCTGGACAATTTTCTGTTTCGCCAACTCAAGGGCGTACCCAAGACCCATGTCTACCGGATCATCCGGTCGGGCGAAGTGCGCATCAACAAGGGACGCGCCCAAGCCGAAACCCGTTTGGAGGAAGGTGATGTCTTGCGGCTACCGCCGGTTCGGGTAGCTGCAAAGCCTCAGGGAGAAGGCCAGCCGCCGCCAGCGCGCGAGTTTCCGCTGCTGTACGAAGACGACTCGCTACTCGCCATCGACAAGCCGGCCGGCGTTGCAGTACATGGCGGCAGCGGCGTGAGCTTCGGCGTCATCGAGCAATTGCGCACCGCGCGGCCCGCAGCACGTTTTCTGGAACTTGTGCACCGCCTGGACCGGGAAACTTCGGGCGTTCTGCTGGTGGCCAAGAAGCGCAGCGCGCTGACTGCCCTGCAAGACCAGTTTCGCCAGCGCGAGACCGGCAAGACTTATCTTGCGCTGGTGGAAGGCAAATGGCCGGCGAACATGAAGGTGCTCGACGCGCCACTTGCCAAGTACCTGTTGCCGGGCCAGACAGGTTCGTCGGAACCGGGAGAGCGGCGGGTGCGCGTGGTTTCCAAGGACCATCCCGACGCGATGCGCGCCGTCACACTGGTAAAGGTCCTTGCCGATGTCACGCTCGCCGCGGGAGGTGGATCGCTTTCCCTGCTTGCAGTGACGATCAAGACCGGCAGAACGCACCAGATCCGAGTCCATCTCGCATACGGTGGACACCCAATTGCGGGCGACGGAAAGTACGGCGATTTCGAACGCAATCGCGTCTTGCAGAAACTCGGTCTCAAGCGCATGTTCCTGCACGCGTGGCGCCTTCAATTCACCCATCCCGCCAGCGGTGCGCGCATCGCGCTGGAAGCCGGCCTGCCGCCCGAGCTGCATTCGCTCCTGCCGAAAGCCGCGCTCGACGCAGTAGCGGCCAGCATCGTCGAACTAACTACCTCATGACTGACATACACGCTCGCCGCTTCGACCTGATCGCCTTCGACTGGGACGGCACGCTCTACGATTCCACGCAGCTCATCGTGCGCTGCATCCAGGCTGCAGTGGTCGACGTGGGCGGCGCCAAGCCGAACGAGAACGATGCTGCATGGGTGATCGGCCTCGGTCTTGCGGAAGCGCTCGCACGTGCCGCACCGGACGTTCCGAAGGCGAAGTACGCCGAGCTCGGCATGCGCTACCGGCATCATTACCTGCAGCACCAGGACGACCTGGTGCTGTTCGATGGCGTGCTACCGATGCTCGATGCCTTGCGCGCGCGCGGCCACAAGCTGGCAGTGGCGACAGGCAAATCGCGCCGTGGGCTGGACGAGGCGCTCGCCACCGTGGCGTTGCGCGATCGTTTCGATGCGTCCCGCACGGCCGACGAGACCTTCGGCAAACCGCACCCTCGCATGCTGCTCGAGCTCATGGATGAACTGGACGTGCCGGCTGAGCGCACCCTGATGATCGGCGACACCACGCACGATCTGCAACTCGCGCTGAATGCCGGCTGTGCCAGCGTGGGCGTCAGCTACGGCGCGCACCAGCCGGACAGCTTCGACGTGCTGAAACCGCTGCACGTGGCGCATTCCGTTTCCAGCCTGCATGAATGGCTTCTCGATCACGCGTGAGAATCCGGCCATGAGCGAAGGTGTTATTCCGCTGTGCAATGCGTCCGAATTGCTGGAAGGCGGGCGTGCTGTTCCTTTCGATGTGGTCCATGGCGGAGAAACATGCCGGGCCTTCGCCATTCGCTACGAGGGCCGCCCGCATGCGTATCTGAACCGCTGCAGCCATGTCGCGATGGAACTCGATTTCCAGCCCGATCGCTTCTTCGACGACAGTGGCCAATGGCTGCTGTGTGCGACCCACGGCGCGGCGTACAAACCGGACAGCGGCGAGTGCGCCGGCGGCCCTTGCCGGGGTGGTCTGGTGAAGATCGCCCTCAGCGAACGAGACGGCGTGGTGCACTGGCATACTGCCTGGAACCTCCAACCCCTGGCTTTTTGAAATGACCGAATCCAACCGCACGGAGCCCGAGGGGTTCGAGCCTTTCGAGCGTGCCGCGTCTTCGAGAAATATGTCTCCAAACGATCCGGCACAACAACCGAGCTGGGAGCGCGCAACGCTCGAGAAGCTCGTCTTCGCCACGCTGCGCGAGCAAAAAGCCACGCGCCGCTGGAAGACCTTCGTTCGGCTGAGCTGGCTGGCCTTCTTCATTTTTCTGGTATGGCTGGCGATGTCGCGCGGCACGCCGACTACCGCCAAAGCCACGGCCCATACTGCCGTGGTGGAAATCAAGGGCGAGATCGCCAACGGTGCCGACGCGAGTGCGGAATTCGTGATCGCGGCAATGAAAGCCGCCTTCGAGGACGAGGGCGCCAAGGGTGTGGTGCTGCTGATCAATTCGCCGGGCGGAAGCCCGGTGCAGGCCGGCATCATCAACGACGAGATCAAGCGCCTTCGCTCCAAGCACAACAAGCCGGTGTATGCCGTGGTCGAAGAGACCTGCGCTTCTGCTGCGTACTACATTGCCGCGGCGACCGACAAGGTCTTCGTCGACAAGGCCAGCATCGTGGGAAGCATTGGCGTGCTGATGGACGGTTTCGGTTTTACCGGTCTCATGGACAAGGTGGGTGTCGAGCGCAGGCTTTTGACCGCCGGCGAGAACAAGGGCTTCCTCGATCCGTTCAGCCCGATGACAGACGCCCAGCGCGTGCATGCGCAACAGATGCTCGACCAGATTCATACGCAGTTCATCGACGTGGTCAAAAAGGGCCGCGGCGATCGGCTGAAGATCGCAACGCCTGGTTTGTTCAGCGGCTTGTTCTGGAGCGGCCAGCAGGCTGTGGAACTCGGCTTGGCCGACCAGTTGGGCAATGTCGATTTCGTCGCGCGCGAAGTGATCAAAGCCGAGGAGGTGATCGACTACACGCGGCGCGACAACGTGGCAGAAAAGCTGGCCAAGAGGTTCGGAGCGGCAATCGGCGACGCTTCGGTGCGCGCCATGCGCACCGCGCCCGCGCTGCGTTGATTCAGGTGCCCGCGTCTGCGTGGCGCGCAAACACCGCGAGCGCCAAGGCAAAGGCAACCACCACATAGAGCGCGGCGGTCAGTGAGCTGATCTGCGCCAGAAAGCCGATTCCCGGCGGCCCCGCCATGAAGCCCAGATAGGCCACCGCGGACACCGCGGCAATTCCGCGCGCCGCCTCGACGCCGGGCACTCGTGCTGATGCGGCAAACAGAATGGGCACCACGTTCGCCAGGCCCGCGCCGACGCCTGCGAATCCCAGCAGGGCGATCCAGGGCCTGTCTGCAAGCAGCACCAGTGCCATGGAGGCTGCTGCCATGCAGGCGCTGAAGCGCAGCAGAACGCCGGATGCCCAGCGTGCGCGCATCGCGTCGCCACCGAAGCGTGCCGCCGCCATAGCTGCCGAAAAACTTGCATACGCCAGCGCGGCATGCGACTGGGAGCTACCGAGTTCCTGCTTCAGATACAGCACGCTCCAGTCGTAGACCGCGCCCTCGGCAATGAGGCCGAGTGCGGCCAGCAGACCGAGCACCGCGAGCGCGCCGCGTGGCAGTTGAAAACCGGCGTCGCTGCCGCTGAACGAGGTGGCTTCTTTCGGCAGCATCCATCGGGCCGAAATGGCGATCGCCAGCGCCATCACCACAGCCACCAGGATCAGATGCCATTCGGGGGCGAGCCCCACGGCGAGGACTGCGCCTCCGGTCATCGCCCCCGCCATGCCGCCAAGGCTGAACATCCCGTGCATGCCGCTCATCAAAGGCTGGCCGTTTCGCAATTCGAGCTGTGCTGCCTCGGTATTGATCGACACGTCGAACATGCTCGTCAGCACGCCGAACACCGCAAGCAGGCATAAAAGCATGACGTAGCTGGACATTGCGAGCAGTCCGCAAAGCAGCAGCGCATAAACAGTCCCACACAGGCGCGCCGTGTCGCGCGCGCCGCAGCGGCCGATCCAGCGGCTCGCCTGCGTCAGACCCAGCAATGCGCCGGCACCTGCAGCGAGCATGGCGAAGCCGAGCTCAGCTTCGTCGACTGCGTAGTGGGCCTTGACCGTCGGGATATGAACACCCCAGGTCGCAAAAACGAAGCCTGAGCTGAAAAATTGCGTTCTCGAAGCCCAGCGCGTCAGGGCGGAAACGTTGATCGACGTGCTGGACAACGCTAGCGTCCGATCGCGAAAACCGCCGGCATGCGTTCGTCGGTGAGTACCGGCCGAGCGCGCCATGTTTTCACCGTGTCGCTGCGGCAGTGGGCGGCAGCGAGCGTCAGCCCCCGCGCTATCGCAAGGCGCGTGTTGTGCTGCAGCGTCTGCATCAAGGCTTGCAGCAAGGCCGCGTTGCGGTAGGGCGTCTCGATGAAAAGCTGCGTCTGGCCGGTTTTCAGCGCTAGCGCTTCGAGCTCCCGAATGCGCTGTACGCGCCCGTCGGCGTCCTGCGGCAGGTAGCCGACGAAGGCAAAATTCTGTCCGTTGAGTCCACTCGCCGCGAGCGCCAGCAGGAGCGACACCGGGCCAACGAGAGGCACGACGGCAATGCCCAGTTCATGCGCGGCTCTTGCCACCGACGAACCGGGATCTGCCACCGCCGGCATGCCCGCCTCGCTAAGCAAGCCGATGTCTGCGCCGCCGAGGGCCGCGGCGAGGAGCGGACGTGCGTCGAACTGGCCGGCGTGATCGCCTTTCTTGTGCACCTCGCGAGGAAGTTCCTGGATTTGCTGTGCCTGCAACGGCGACGCAAGTGGGGCTACGGCGTCGATGCGTTTGAGATAGGCGCGAGCCGACTTCGCGTTCTCGCAAATCCAATGCGTGATGCCAGCGGCGGTTTGCAGCGTGCCGAGAGGAAGCACCTCTTGCAGGGGCGCCTGCACATCGCATCCGAAATCAAGCGGTGCGGGCACCAGAAAGAGCTTGCCGATGCTCACAGCAGATCGACGCCGGCGGCTCGCAGCATGCTGGCGGTGCGAATCAGGGGCAGGCCCACCAGAGCGGTAGGGTCATCGCTATCGATTGCATCGAGCAGCGCGATGCCGAGGCCTTCGCTCTTGGCGCTCCCGGCACAGTCGTAGGGCTGTTCCGCGCGCAGGTACGTTTCAATCGCTGCATCGCTGAGGTTGCGGAACACCACGCGCACCGATGCCAGCTCGCGTTGCGTGAATCCGGTGGCCTGACAGACCACCGCGACCGCCGTCTGGAAGACCAACGCCCTGCCGCGCATGCGCTGCAACTGGACGGTGGCGCGAGCGTGGTTTCCCGGTTTGCCCAGCGGCTCGCCGTCCAGGTCCGCCACCTGATCAGAGCCGATCACGATGGCTTCGGGAAACCGACGTGCCACCGCGCGGGCTTTCTCGAATGCCAGCCGTTCTGCCAGCGCGCGGGGCACCTCACCCGGCATCGGGGTCTCGTCGACGTCCGGCGCCACCACGTCGAAGGGCAGGCGAAGGCGGGAGAGAAGTTCGCGCCGGTACGGCGAGGTCGAAGCAAGGATCACTGGACGTTGCATGGCGTTGATTGTGCGTGAGCGGTTTAGACTGACGCAGATGACGAGAGAATTCGCCCCAGACCGCTTGGACGTGAGCAGCTTCACTCAGGCAGCCGCCAGCCTCTCTGGCAACGAGCCGATCAATGCTTGGCCGCGGCTCGGTGCTGAATTGGCCGATCCTGCGCCCGACGCAAGCGTGCACTGGGAGGCTGCCGGTATCGCTCGGGCCGGTTCTGCGGGTACATCGGAACCATGGCTCCATCTGCTGGCGGGCACCCGAGTGCCGCTGGTTTGCCAGCGCTGCCTGTCGCCGGTCGAGATCGACCTTCAGGTCGACCGCTGGTTCCGTTTTGCCGCCGACGAAGCCACTGCTGCGGTCGAAGACGAGGAGTCCGACGAAGACGTGCTGGTGTCGACCCGGGATTTCGATCTGCATGCCCTCATCGAGGACGAACTTCTGATGGAGCTTCCCGCCACGCCGAGGCATGAGGTATGTCCGGAGCCGGTACAGCTTTCGGCGACCGATCCCGATTTTGAAGCGGCGGAAGCCGCAAAGCCGAACCCGTTCGCCGTGTTGGGCGCATTGCGCCCGCGGGAAGGCCTCAAGTGAGCCGTGACAAGGCCCGCGCATTCACCGTTCGGCTTGGGCTATAATCATGGGCTTCGCGTGCGCCTCCCGGTGATGTCGACGCTGACTTGAAGCGCAGTCACCGCCCCGCATGCATACCCACTCACCCCATACTTTCAGGAGCCAGCATGGCTGTCCAGCAAAACAAGAAGTCGCCGTCCAAGCGCGGCATGCACCGTTCCCACAATGCGTTGGACGTGCCCGGCATTGCTGTCGAGCCGACCACCGGCGAAATTCATCTGCGGCACCACATCAGCCCGAACGGCTTTTATCGCGGCCGTCAGGTGCTGAAGAACAAGTCCGAAGCCTGAGCCCACATTTTCAGGCCAAGGCCCGAAGCTACTCTTACCGTAGCGTCGGGCCTTTGTTTTGATGGCTACGCCTTCCGAATTTGCTCCCCAGGGTCGTGTGATCACGCTCGCAGTCGATTGCATGGGTGGCGACCACGGTCCACGCATTACCCTCGCAGCGTGCCGCGCGTTTCTAGACCGGCACGCGGAAGCCTCTTTGCTCTTGGTAGGTGCGCCGGCAGCCTTGGCCGGTTTTTCGCATCCTCGCGCTACGGTGATCGGCGCGAGCGAAGTCGTCGGAATGGACGATCCCATTGAAGTCGCGCTGCGCAAGAAAAAAGATTCGTCGATGCGCGTCGCGATCCAGCAGGTCAAGGACGGCACCGCGCAGGCGGCGATCTCTGCGGGCAACACGGGTGCGCTGATGGCCATCGCGCGTTATCTGCTGAAAACGCTTGACGGAATCGATCGCCCAGCAATTGCGCCCCAGCTTCCGAACAGCAAGGGCGGCGCGACCACAGTCCTGGACCTGGGCGCCAACGTCGATTGTGATGCGGAAGACCTGCTGCAGTTCGCAGTTCTGGGTTCTGCGCTTGTGTCGGCGCTCACCGGAAACGAGTCGCCATCGGTGGGCTTGCTCAACGTTGGCGAAGAAGCGATCAAAGGCAGCGAAACCATCAAAAAAGCCAGCCAATTGCTTCGAAAAGCTGCTGACTCGCAAGATCTGAATTTCTACGGCAACGTCGAGGGAAACGACATATTCAAGGGAACGACGGACATCGTGGTGTGCGACGGATTTGTCGGCAATGTCACCTTGAAGGCCTCGGAGGGCGTCGCTTCCATGATCGTCGACTTCCTTCGGCTTGAGTATTCGAATGGCGTTTTCAGTAAGTTTGCGGCAATTGTTTCTTATCCGGTATTAAAAGCTCTCAAAAGACGCCTGGACCATCGCAGGTACAACGGGGCTGCGTTGCTGGGCCTGCGCGGACTGGTTTTCAAGAGTCACGGGTCTGCGGACGAGGTGGCGTTCGGTCATGCGCTGGATCGCGCTTATGATGCCGCTCGCAACAATTTGCTCGACCGTGTGCGGGCCCGAATCGCTCATGCTGCGCCTCTGCTTGCACGGCAAGATTCGACGAGGACAGCCGACACAACCGCGCTCCACGTCTGATGTCTTCTTTTTCTCGCATTACCGGCACCGGCAGCTACCTGCCGCCGCGTCGCGTTACCAACGATGACCTCGCACGCGAACTTGCTGTTCGCGGCATCGAGACCTCCGATCAATGGATCGTCGAGCGCACCGGCATCCGGGCCCGGCACTTCGCCGCGCCAGAGGTCACAAGCAGCGACCTGGGCCTGCATGCCTCCAGACATGCACTGGAGGCAGCCGGGCGTAGCGCAAGCGATGTCGACCTGATCATCGTTGCGACTTCCACGCCGGACATGGTGTTTCCGTCTTCGGCCGCCATTCTTCAGAACAAACTGGGCGTCGCGGGGTGTGCTGCATTCGACGTGCAGGCGGTGTGCAGCGGTTTCGTCTACGCGCTGACGGTTGCCGATGCGATGATTCGCACGGGCTCGGCGAAATGCGCGCTGATCGTCGGTGCAGAGGTTTTCTCCCGAATCCTCAATTTCGACGATCGCACCACGTGTGTCTTGTTCGGCGACGGCGCGGGTGCAGTGGTACTCGAAGCCAGCGAGGAGCCCGGGATTCTTGCCAGCGACCTGCATGCCGACGGCAAGCACGTCGGCATTCTTTGTGTGCCGGGCCACGTGTCGGGCGGCAATGTACTCGGCACGCCTTTGCTTCATATGGACGGCCAGGCTGTGTTCAAACTGGCTGTTCGTGTACTTGAAGAAGCCGCGCGCGCCACGCTGCAGAAAGCGGGCAAGACCGAAGCCGACATCGACTGGTTGATTCCCCATCAGGCCAACATCCGGATCATGGAGGGCACCGCACGAAAGCTGAAGCTGCCGCTCGAAAAGCTGATCGTGACCGTCGACGAGCATGGCAACACGTCGGCTGCTTCCATCCCGCTGGCACTGGACGAGGCTGTGCGCTCGGGCAAGGTGAAGAAGGGAGACACGGTCATGCTTGAAGGCGTAGGCGGCGGCTTCACTTGGGGTGCGGTGCTGTTGAGCATGTAGGGCAATTTCGTTTGCCGAACAACGGCGACCGCGTTGCAACCGGAAACTCTCGAACAATGAAATCCTTCGCTTTTGTATTTCCTGGACAAGGTTCACAGGCGGTCGGCATGCTTGATGCTTGGCGCGGCCATCCGTCCGTGGCCGAGACGATTCGCGAGGCGTCCGATGCCTTGGGCGAAGACGTCGCGCAGTTGATTCACGAAGGCCCCAAAGAGGCGCTTGCCCTGACCACCAACACGCAACCGGTGATGCTGGTCGCGGGCATAGCTGCGTGGCGGGCCTGGTTGGCGGAGGGCGGGGCCAAGCCGTCGATGGTTGCCGGGCATTCGTTGGGTGAGTATTCCGCTTTGGTCGCCGCGGGCGTGTTGACGCTGGCGCAGGCAGCGCCGCTCGTGCGTTTCCGCGCAGAAGCCATGCAGCGGGCCGTTCCGGTCGGGGTGGGGGCGATGGCGGCGATCCTTGGCATGGACGCCGCGAAGGTCGAGGCAGGCTGCGCAGAGGTAACGGCTGGATTCGGTGCGGGAAGTGCCGAGATCGTGGAGGCGGTGAACTTCAACGATCCGTTGCAGACCGTGATCGCCGGCAGCAAGGCAGCCGTCGACAGGGCCTGCGAAGTACTGAAGGCGCAGGGCGCCAAACGTGCTTTGCCATTGACGGTTTCGGCGCCTTTCCATTCCAGCCTGATGCGCCCGGCGGCCGAAGCATTGCGCGAGCGGCTGGCCTCGGTCAGCCTGGCAGCGCCGCAGATCCCAGTGATCAACAACATCGATGTGGCGATCGAATCCGATCCAGACCGTATTCGCGATGCACTGGTGCGTCAGGCCGCAGGACCGGTGCGCTGGGTTGAAGCCGTGCAGGCCTTGAAGGCCAGTGGCGTCGAGGTCGTTGTGGAATGCGGGCCCGGCAGGGTCCTGGCGGGCATGGCCAAGCGCATTGCGCCAGAGCTCGTGACGGCTTCGGTCTATGACCCGATGACGCTCGCAGAAACCAGACAATTGCTCGGCGGCTAAACGCTAGCTTCAACGCTTTATATGAGTACCCCTAAATTTGAAGGCCAGGTCGCACTGGTTACCGGCGCTTCGCGCGGCATCGGTGCGGCGATTGCGCTCGAGCTGGCCCATCGCGGCCTCAAGGTCATCGGTACCGGCACCACGGAAGAAGGCGCAAACCGCATCACTGCCGCGCTCGGTTTTGCCGACGGACGCGGCTGCGCGCTCGACGTCAACGACGGTCCCGCAGTCGATGCATTGGTCGATCAGATCGTCAAAGCGTACGGTGCGATTCACGTGCTGGTCAACAACGCTGGCATTACCCGCGACACGCTGGCCATGCGCATGAAGGACCAGGATTGGGACGCGGTTCTCGATACCAACCTGAAGGCCGTCTTTCGACTTTCCCGAGCGGTGATCCGCCCGATGATGAAGCAACGCTACGGTCGCATCATCAGCATCACGAGCGTGGTCGGGGCTTCGGGCAACGCGGGCCAAGCCAACTACGCGGCGGCCAAGGCCGGCGTGGCAGGCATGACGCGTGCGATGGCCCGCGAACTCGGCAGCCGCAACATCACGGTCAACTGCGTGGCGCCCGGCTTCATCGAAACCGACATGACGGCCAGCCTGCCCGAAGCCCAGCAGCAGGCCCTGCTTTCGCAAATTCCGCTTGGCCATCTTGGCAAGCCGGCTGACATCGCCAACGCGGTCGCCTACCTGGCGTCCCCCCAGGCCGGCTACGTGACGGGGCAAGAACTGCACGTCAACGGCGGCATGCACATGTAACGCCTGCGCCGCAATTTCTTTCCCGTACTGCATTGAGGCGAATGACACAATGCGGCCGGCTAAAATCCACCGATTACCTACAACCCTCAGAGGGAACCAAATGAGCGATATCGAAGCACGTGTCAAAAAAATCATTGCCGAGCAACTCGGCGTTGAAGAGTCCCAGGTCACCAATGAAAAGGCTTTCGTGGCCGACCTCGGTGCAGACTCGCTCGACACGGTCGAACTGGTGATGGCACTCGAAGATGAGTTCGGCATCGAGATCCCGGACGAGGACGCCGAGAAGATCACCACGGTGCAGAACGCCGTCGATTACGCCACCAAGAATCAAAAGGCCTGACATCGGCCACATTGGGTGTCCGTCCCGGGCCGCCGCGTTCACGCGCATGCGAGCGGCCGCACGAGGGCCTCAACGCTTTCAGAAAGGTTTGCCGGCATGACCAAACGCCGCGTCGTCGTGACCGGACTCGGTTGCATTGCCCCCGTCGGAAACACCGTGACCGACTCCTGGACCAATCTGTTGGCGGGAAACTCGGGCATCGACACCATCACCAAATTCGATGTGAGTGCCTTCGCCTGCAAGTTCGCGGGCGAAGTCAAAGGCTTCGACATCACGCAGTACATCTCCGAGAAGGAGGCGCGCCATATGGATCGCTTCATCCATCTTGGACTGGCAGCGGCAATGCAGGCGGTACGCGATAGCGGCTTGCCGACCGGAGATGCGCTTTCATACGAAGAAGCGGTCCGCATCGGATGCAATATCGGCTCGGGCATCGGTGGACTGCCGCTGATCGAAGCCACGCACGGTGAGCTGGTCGACCGCGGTCCACGCCGGGTGTCGCCGTTCTTCGTTCCGGCATCGATCATCAACATGATCTCGGGGCACGTGTCGATCCAGTATGGCTTCAAGGGCCCCAACATCGCGATCGTGACCGCCTGCACGACTGGATTGCATGCGATTGGGACTTCCGCACGAATGATCGAGTACGGCGATGCCGACGTCATGATCGCAGGCGGTTCTGAGTCGACCGTATCGCCACTCGGGATCGGCGGCTTTGCAGCGGCGCGGGCGCTGTCGACGCGCAATGACGATCCGACCACCGCCTCGCGTCCGTGGGACCGCGATCGCGACGGGTTCGTGCTGGGAGAGGGCGCCGGCGTGCTGGTGCTCGAGGAATACGAACATGCAAAGGCGCGCGGCGCGAAGATCTATGCGGAAATGTCTGGCTTCGGCATGAGTGCCGACGCGTTTCACATGACCGCACCCGACGTCGACGGGCCGCGCCGCTCAATGCAAATGGCCCTCAAGAACGCCGGTGTGAACGCCGATCAGGTGCAGTACGTGAACGCGCATGGCACATCGACGCAGATTGGCGACCTTAACGAAACCAATGCGATTAAAAATGCTTTTGGCGACCATGCGAAAAAACTGGTGGTTAACTCGACCAAGTCGATGACGGGCCACTTGCTGGGCGGCGCCGGCGGCATCGAATCCGTGTTTACCGTGCTTGCGTTGCATCACCAGAAGAGTCCGCCGACGATCAATATCTTCAACCAGGACCCGGAGTGCGACCTCGACTACTGCGCCAACGAGGCGCGCGATCTCAGGATCGACGTCGCGGTCAAGAACAATTTCGGCTTCGGCGGCACCAACGGCACGCTGGTCTTCAAGCGCGCTTGAAGACCCTTCCCCAATGCACGGCGCCCCGTCGGTGAGCTACCCGGCGGGCGGCTCGCGCAGCGCGCGCCGGCTTCTGCTCGCTGTCTGGGCAAGCGGTGCCTGCTGCGCAGCCGCAGCCTTCTATTCAGCCCGCAGTGTCGATTGGCGATGCGGACTGCTGGTTCTGAGCGTCTTGCTTTCCGGAGCGGCTGCATGGCGCGCTCCCTGGACTCGCAATGTTCTCGCCAAACTGAACTTCGATGGGGAGCATTGGTCGCTCGGAGAGGCGAACGGGCTGGGAGCGGCACGGGTCAAGGTCGCGCTGGACGTCCAATCCTCGCTGCTGCTGCACCTGAATGAAGCGAACGGTGCGAGGCGCTGGATCTGGCTGGACGGCAGCGACATGCCCGAACGCTGGCAGGATCTGCGCCGTGCGGTATATTCGCGCGCCCCGTCGGCGGACCCGGTTGCCGTCCCTCGGCACGCTGTGCCGACGGGGCCGGCCTCTCCACTTTCATGACAGCCTCTACACCGCCCGTGCCGCCGTCCGACGCCAGCTCGACCGACGCGCCTGCCGCGGAGCCGAGACCCGGAGAAGTCGATTTCCAGCTGGTTCAGCGCACGGTTGCGGGTGACCAGAAGGCGTTCGAACTGCTTGTCATCAAGTACCAGCGCCGCATCGAGCGGCTGATCGGCCGCATGGTTCGCGACGTGAATTTGGTCGAAGACATTGCGCAGGAAACCTTTATCCGAGCCTACCGCGCCCTGCACCAGTTTCGCGGCGAGGCACAGTTCTACACGTGGCTCTACCGGATCGCCGTCAATACCGCCAAGAAAGCCCTGGTGGACATGAAACGGGACCCAACAATCTCCGAGAGTGCGCTGCGTTCGTCTTCTGACGACGAAGATGAAACTTACCGGCCCGGAAACGAACCAATCAGCGAAGAGACTCCCGAGTCCGTGATGGCGGCGAACGAGATCGCGGCTGCGGTCGAGGCCGCCATGGAGGCGCTTCCGGCTGAATTGCGGCAGGCCGTGACGTTGCGCGAGATCGATGGCATGAGTTACGAAGAGATTGCCGAGGTCATGAATTGCCCTATCGGTACCGTTCGCTCGCGGATTTTTCGGGCGCGCGAGGCTATTTCGGTCAAGGTCAAACCTTTGTTGGACAACCAGTCCGGCAAGCGTTGGTAAGCAGGTGGATGAAATGAAGCATACAAGTACAGTCACAGTTCAAGAGCAGGTTTCTGCGCTCGCGGACGGGCATTTGAGCGGCGAAGACCTCGCTCTCGTGGTCGATCGCGTCTGTTCGGACAGCCATTTGCGGGCAACCTGGCAGACGTACCATGTTGTTGGGGATGTGCTGCGCTCGGGTGGCCACTTCGCTTGCAGCGACACGCCATCTTTCGTTTCACGGCTTCAGCAGCGCCTGGCCGTCGAACCGTCCGCGCCATTGACGGTTGCCCCGGCGGCGAAAGCGATCCAGCAGCACATCGAAGCGGCCAACGAGCCGGTTTTTCGATGGAAGCTGGTGGCCGGCGCCGCCTCACTGGCGGCCGCAGCGGCCATCGGCTGGAATTGGGTCGGTGGCCTGACCGCCGGGCCGGCCGGTGCGCAGCTGGCGCAGCAGCAGCAATCGAGTTCCATTCTTGCGGCATCGAATTCTTCGCAGCAAACGCCACTCGCATCGGTGCCGATGCGGGTCGTGGTCGGGAACGGCGGCCCGCAAGTCATGCTGCGCGATACGCGGCTGGACCAGTTGCTCGAGGCGCATCAGCAGGTAGGCGGCGCATCCCAGATGCCTTCGGGCTTCTTGCGCAATGCCACTTTCGATGGGCCTTCGCGGTGATGATCGCGCGTCGTCGTTCCCGGCAATGACTGTTCCGATGCAGATGTACACGCGGCGAATCGCGCTTGTCGTGGGCGCGCTGTGCTTTGCTCAAGCCACCGTTGGCCAGAATCTGGCACCCTCTGCTTCCTTGAAGCATCAGGCGAATGCAGCGGCAGGCGAGGCGCCGAACCTCACGGTCGTGGAGTGGTTGCGGCGCATGCACACGGCTTCGCGCGAGCGTTCGTATGTAGGCACCTTCGTTGTTTCGTCGGCCGCAGGCAATCTTTCGAGCGCCCGTATCTGGCATGTGTGCGAGGGCGATCTCCAGATGGAGCGCATCGAGGTCTTGTCGGGCCCGCCCCGCTCGACTTTCAGGCGCAACGACCACGTCATGACCTTTCTGCCTGAGGCGAAGGTCGTGAAAAGCGAAAAGCGAGAAAACCTCGAACTTTTCCCCAACCTGCTCGGGACGCCTGATTCCTCCATCGGCAATCACTACGGCGTGCGGGTGGTGCGCAAGGACCGTGTCGCAGGCTTCGATGCGGACGTGGTGCAACTGGAGCCGCGTGACAGGTTGCGCTTCGGCTATCGGGTCTGGAGCGAGCGGAGTTCGGGCTTGGTCGTGAAATTGCAGACGGTCGATGGCGAAGGCCGGGTGATCGAGCAGTCCGCGTTTTCCGAACTTCAACTCGATGCACCGGTCAAAGCCGAAGTTCTCGCGCAGATGATGGGCAGTACCGCAGGCTACCGAATCCAGAAGTCCGAACTCGAGCGCACGACGGCCGTCAAGGAAGGCTGGTCGTTGCGTGCGCCCATTGCAGGCTTCAAGCCCGTCAGTTGCTACCGTCGCCCCATGGGCGTCCAACCTACCGGTGCGCAAGGCCACACCATGCAGTGGACATTCTCGGACGGGCTCGCCTCGGTATCGCTGTTTGTCGAGCCCTACGACGCACAACCTCAGTCGCGTGAGGTGCTGCTCGCGCTGGGAGCCACCTACACGTTGACACGCCGGCTCACGGACAAGGATGGCGATTGGTGGCTTACCGCCGTTGGCGAGGTGCCACCGCAGACGCTCGATGCGTTTGCGCAAAACCTTGTCCGAATCCGTTGAGTCGCCATATCGGCGCTCGTTCCAGATCTCTCAAAATACGAAGGAAACTGATGATGTTCAAAAATGAAGGGAACAAAATCCGTTCATTCCTGACGGCTTGCGTATTCGCGCTTGCTTCAAGCGCGGCGCTCCTGCCGGTCTCGACCGCTACTGCGCAAGCGCGCGTGCTGCCGGACTTCACCGATCTCGTCGATCAGGTAGGACCTGCAGTGGTCAACATACGGACGATCGAAAAGGTGGCGCAGCGCAGCGGCGGCGGCGGCGGCGAGATGGACGAGGAAATGCAGGAATTCTTCCGCCGCTTCTTCGGCCAGCCCATGCCCAACGTACCGCGCCAGGGGCCTCGACCGAACCGGCCGCAACAGCCTCAGGAAGAGGAGCGCCCACGCGGCGTCGGCTCAGGCTTCATCCTTACTGCGGACGGGTACGTGATGACCAATGCGCATGTGGTCGAAGGCGCCTCCGAGGTCCTGGTCACGCTTGTCGACAAGCGCGAGTTCAAAGCCAAATTGATCGGCACCGACAAGCGCACCGATGTTGCGGTCGTGAAGATCGATGCCACTGGCTTGCCTGCGGTCAAGGTGGGCGACATGTCCAAGTTGCGCGTGGGCGAGTGGGTAATGGCAATCGGCTCGCCGTTCGGCCTGGAAAACAGCGTGACTGCAGGCATCGTGAGTGCGAAGCAGCGCGACACGGGCGACTACCTGCCGTTTATCCAGACGGACGTCGCAATCAATCCCGGAAACTCCGGTGGCCCGTTGATCAACATGCGCGGTGAGGTGGTTGGCATCAACAGCCAGATCTATTCGCGCTCGGGGGGCTTCATGGGCATCTCTTTCTCGATCCCGATCGACGAGGCCATTCGCGTGAGCGACCAACTGCGCACTTCGGGCCGCGTGTCGCGGGGGCGCATTGGGGTGCAGATCGATCAAGTCACAAAGGAGGTCGCAGAATCCATCGGGCTTGGCAAAGCACAGGGCGCTCTCGTTCGAGGCGTAGAGGCAGGCTCGCCAGGAGAGAAAGCTGGCGTCGAACCGGGCGACATCATCACCAAATTCGACGGCAAGGCGATCGAGAAACCCAGTGACCTTCCGCGTCTGGTGGGCAACACCAAGCCTGGCACGAAAAGCTTGCTCACCGTGTTTCGACGCGGCAGCTCGCGCGACTTGACCGTGACGATCGCTGAAATCGAACCGGAAGCGCTCGCGAAGCCGACGGTCGAGCGGGAGGAGCCTGCAGCGAGCAAGGCACCGTCGTCGGCCGCTGCGAAGTCGATGGGATTGGTCATCAGCGATCTCACCGATGCGCAGAAGAAAGAGCTCAAACTCAAGGGCGGCGTGAAGATCGACACAGCCACCGATGCGGCCACGCGAGCGGGTCTTCGCGAGGGAGATATCTTGCTGGCCATCAACAACGTCGAGGTTTCCAACGTGAAGGAATTCGATACCGCGCTTGGGAAAGCGGACAAGAGCAAGCCAGTCAGCGTGCTCTTCCGTCGCGGTGAATGGGCGCAATATGCGTTGATCCGGCCGCCGCGCTAATGGATTGGCAACGTCAAGTGGCCCCACCCGACAGTCGGGTTTGGGGCCTTTTTTTTGCCACTTTTTGCGCGCGAACATCCACTCGATAAAAATTTTTTCGGCGTTTGAACGCGTTATAGTTGTGTGTACTCACTAACTTGCAAGTGGACTAAGGACGGTTTTGAGTAGAATAGCCCTCGGCAGATCGCTCCAAGGCGCATAAGCGTGCTTCGGTTCTTCACCATGCGAGATTCCCCTCGGCCGTCCACCGGCCTTCCACAGATCGCCCACAAGTTGTTAAGCAAACCGTCCACCGATCCTGTTGATAACTTGTTGATAAGTTCCATGTTGTTGACCTGCAACGCCCTTTGCGGTGTGGCCGCGCGGCTGTACGCACTGCCCTTTTTGCCTACAATGAAGTTCCAACTACTGCAGTTGCCATTGCTTGTTGGTTCAGGGCGCGTCTCTTGCGGACGCGCCCTTTTTTCTTGCCTGTCGCCTTCTGCGCACAAGCGATTTCAAGTACTTAAGCGTTCCCGTTGATGAATCACATCAGAAATTTTTCGATCATCGCGCACATCGATCATGGCAAATCGACGCTCGCGGATCGCTTGATACAGCGTTGCGGTGGTCTTGCAGATCGCGACATGCAGGCGCAGGTGCTCGACTCGATGGACATCGAGAAAGAGCGTGGGATAACCATCAAGGCGCAGACCGCTGCGCTGCACTACAAAGCGCTCGACGGACAGGTCTACAACCTCAACCTGATCGACACACCGGGCCACGTCGACTTCTCGTATGAAGTGAGTCGCTCTCTCTCCGCTTGCGAAGGCGCACTGCTTGTCGTCGATGCGAGTCAAGGTGTCGAAGCGCAGACGGTGGCCAACTGCTACACCGCGCTCGACCTCGGTGTGGAAGTCGTGCCGGTGCTCAACAAGATGGATCTGCCGCAGGCCGACCCCGAGAACGCGAAGTCCGAAATCGAAGACGTGATCGGCATCGACGCGACCGATGCAATTCCCTGCTCGGCGAAAACCGGCATGGGCATCGATGAGATTCTCGAAGCCATCGTTGCCAAGGTGCCTGCGCCGCGCGGCGACCCAAACGCCGCGCTGCGGGCAATGATCGTCGACAGCTGGTTCGATGCCTATGTGGGCGTCGTCATGCTGGTACGCGTGGTCGACGGTCGTCTGGCGAAAGGCGAGCGCATCAAGATGATGGCTTCGGGCGCCACCTACAACGCCGACAACCTCGGCGTGTTCACGCCGGCAACCGAAGTCCGGCAGTCGCTCGAAGCAGGCGAGGTGGGTTTCATCATTGCCGGCATCAAGGAACTCCAGGCCGCCAAGGTGGGCGACACCGTCACGCTGATCAAGGCGGGCACTGGCGGTGCGGCTGCCACTGCGACGCAGGCCTTGCCCGGCTTCAAGGAGATCCAGCCGCAGGTGTTCGCCGGTCTCTACCCGACCGAGGCGAGCGAATACGACTCCCTGCGCGATGCGCTGGAAAAACTCAAGCTCAACGACTCGTCGCTGCATTACGAGCCCGAGGTGTCGCAGGCGCTCGGTTTCGGTTTCCGGTGCGGTTTTCTGGGCCTGCTGCACATGGAGATCGTGCAGGAGCGCCTGGAGCGCGAATTCGACCAGGACCTCATTACGACCGCGCCCAGCGTGGTCTACCAGGTGATGAAGAACGACGGCGAAGTCATGATGGTCGAGAACCCGTCGAAGATGCCCGATGTGGGCAGGATGTCGGAGATCCGCGAGCCGATCGTCACTGTCCATCTCTACATGCCGCAAGAATATGTAGGCGCTGTCATGACGCTTGCCAACTTAAAGCGCGGCGTGCAGATGAACATGGCCTATCACGGCCGGCAGGTCATGCTGACCTACGAAATGCCGCTTGGCGAGATCGTGCTGGATTTCTTCGACAAGCTGAAATCCGTCAGCCGCGGCTACGCATCGATGGATTACGAGTTCAAGGAATACCGCGCCTCCGACGTCGTGAAGGTCGACATTCTCCTGAACGGCGAGAAGGTCGATGCGCTGTCGATCATCGTGCATCGCAGCCAAAGCCAGTACAGGGGCCGGGCGGTGGTCGCCAAGATGCGGGAAATCATCAGCCGCCAGATGTTCGATGTTGCGATCCAGGCTGCAATCGGAGTCAACATAATTGCGCGTGAGACAATCAAGGCGCTGCGCAAGAACGTACTCGCCAAGTGTTACGGCGGCGATATCACCCGCAAGAAGAAGCTGCTCGAGAAGCAGAAAGCGGGCAAGAAAAGAATGAAGCAGATCGGTTCGGTCGAGGTCCCGCAAGAGGCCTTCCTCGCCATCCTGCAAGTCGAAGACTAAGAAGAATGGCATTCCTCACTTCCCTCATCCTTGCGTCTTTCGTCGGCTATATCGGCGCGTGGTATTTCGGCGCAGTAGAAGGCAACTTTGCGCTGCTGCTGTTTCTGGCCACTGTCGTCACAGGCATCTACTGGGTATTCGAACGACTGTACTTTTTGCCGAAGCGGCGGCGGGCGGCAACTGCCTTCGATGCTTCGCTCGCGCAGCGTCGCAAGGACCTTGCTGGCCAAGGCATTGCTCAGGTCGATACCGTCGATCCCGGCACGCGCGAACGTCTCGTCATGCAGCCGTGGTGGCTGGACTGGACCGCTGGCTTGTTCCCGGTGATCCTGGCGGTGTTCCTGCTGCGCTCCTTCCTTTTCGAGCCTTTCAAGATCCCGTCCGGTTCGATGATGCCGACGCTGCTGACCGGTGACCTGATCCTGGTGAACAAATTCACCTATGGCCTGCGCCTGCCGGTCATCAACACCAAGATCACCGACGGCAAGCCGCCCGCGCGTGGCGACGTCATGGTGTTTCGCTATCCGCCCAAGCCGAGCATGGATTACATCAAGCGCGTGGTCGGCCTGCCGGGCGACGAAGTGGCTTATCTGAACAAGAAGCTCACCATCAACGGCCAGCCGGTCGAGAAGCAAGCGGTGCCGGATTATTTCGACGAGGAGACGATGCGCTACCTCAAGCAATACACCGAAAAGTTCGATGGCAAGGAGCATCGTCTGCTCAATGACGAGAGCCGTCGTGCAGGACTTTCCGAAGCCGAGATCATGGCGTTTCCGAACCAGGAAAATTGTCGCTACAGTGTCGAGGGCGTGGTGTGCAAGGTGCCGCAAGGCCACTATTTCATGATGGGCGACAACCGGGACAATTCGCTTGATTCGCGCTATTGGGGCTTCGTTCCAGACAAGAATATCGTCGGCCGGGCTTTCTTCGTCTGGATGAATTTCGGCAATCTCAAACGCATCGGCGCATTCCAATAAATCGAGATTTTCATCGAGGGCAAGAGGGCATGAGAGCAAATCAATCCAAACAGAACCAGCGCGGCATTTCGTTCATCGGGCTGCTGTTCGTCGCCATCGTGCTGGCGTGCGTCGGCGTGGTTGCGGCACAGGTGATCCCGACCTTGATCGAATACCAGGCCATCGACAAGGCAGCCAACAAGGCCAAGGAAGGCTCGACCGTGCCCGAGGTTCGCGCCATCTTCGATCGCGCGCAGGCCATCGATGATTTCAAGTCGGTCAGCGGCAAGGACCTCGACGTTCAGAAGGTTGGCGACAAGGTCGTGGTGTCGTATGCCTACGAGCGCGAGATCCATCTGTTCGGGCCCGCCTATCTGGTGTTGAAGTACAAGGGGCAGTCGCGCTAGATGAGACCCACCCCCAGGCTTCGCGGGGCGAGCGCACCGTGAACGAAGGCGGGCTTGCCGCGCTTCAGGCGCGCCTTCAGCATGTGTTCTCGGATGCGCCGCTGCTCCAGCTGGCGCTGACGCATCGCAGCTTTTCGGCCGACCACAACGAGCGGCTCGAATTTCTCGGCGATTCGGTGCTGAACCTCGCGGTGTCCGATCTGCTGTACGAGCGCCTCGCGGAGTTGCCCGAAGGCGATCTTTCGCGGGTGCGCGCGAATCTGGTGAAGCAGGAGACCCTGCATCAGCTGGCGCTCAAGCTCGCGCTTTCTCCGCTGTTGCGGCTGGGCGAGGGGGAGGCCCGCTCCGGCGGACCCAGCCGTCCTTCGATCCTGGCCGATGCGCTCGAGGCGCTGATCGGAGCCGTCTATCTCGACGCTGGCTATGGGCCGGCTCGAGCCCTGGTGCGCCGGCTCTACCAGGCGGTGGAGATCACCCCGCGGATGGACGCCGCCGCCAAGGACCCGAAGACCGAATTGCAGGAATGGTTGCAGGGCCACAAAATGAAGCTGCCGGCGTACCGTGTTGTCGGAACGCTCGGTGCGGCGCACAAACAAACTTTCGATGTCGAGTGCGAGGTTCCCGAACTGGGCCTTTGCGAGCGCGGCATCGGCGGCTCGCGCCGTGCCGGTGAGCAGGCCGCAGCCGCCGCCATGTTGATCCGGCTCAAGGCGCGCGGCGCGAAGGTATCTCAATGAACGATCTCCCCGAACCTACCCCCGCACCAACAGGCGCCTCGACCGACGTCGCCGGCCCCGAACTTCCCCGACACTGCGGACTTGTGGCCATCGTCGGCAAGCCGAATGTCGGCAAGTCGACATTGCTCAATGCGCTGGTCGGCCAGAAGATCAGCATCACCTCGCGCAAGGCGCAGACCACGCGGCACCGCATCACCGGAATGCGCACGCTGGGCGCGACGCAATTCGTTTTTGTCGACACGCCGGGTTTCCAGACGCTGCATGCCAATGCGCTGAACCGCTCCCTCAACAAGACTGTGGTGGGCGCCGTGTCGGACGTCGACCTGATCCTGTTCGTGGTCGAAGCGGGCAGCTTCACGCCCGCCGACGAACGTGTGTTGAAGCTGCTCGGCCCCGGCATTCCGACGCTCTTGATCGCCAACAAGCTCGACAACGTGCACCGGCGGGGCGACATCGCACCCTGGCTGCAGACCATGCAGCAGAAGCACGGCTTTGCCGAATTCGTGCCGATGTCGGCCAAGAACGCCAAGGACATCGAGCGCTTGTTCGGCATCTGCGGCAAATACCTGCCCGAACAGGCATGGTGGTATGCAGAAGACGAGCTCACCGACCGCAGCGAGCAGTTCCTGGCGAGCGAACTGGTCCGCGAGAAGCTGTTCCGCCTCACGGGCGACGAACTGCCCTACACCTCGACCGTCATCATCGACAAGTTTGCAGAAGAGCCGCCGCAGAAAAAAGGCCAGAAGCGACTCCTGCGCATTGCCGCGACCATCGTGGTGGAGCGGGACACGCACAAGGCGATGGTGATCGGCGACAAGGGCGACCGCATCAAGCGCATCGGCACTGAGACCCGGGTCGAACTCGAGAAGCTGATGGATGCCAAGGTGTTCATCGAGCTGTGGGTCAAGGTGCGCTCCGGTTGGGCGGACGACGAGGCGCGTGTCCGTTCTTTCGGCTACGAGTGACCCGGCCGCAGACCAGCGCGGGAGGCTGAGATGGCCGCCGCGCACCGCGTTTCGCACGAACCGGCGTATGTGCTTCACCGCTACGACTGGAGCGAGTCGAGCCTGATCCTCGAGGTGTTTACGCGCCACCACGGCCGCATCGCTCTGGTCGCCAAAGGCGCCAAGCGGCCGAGTTCCAACTTCCGGCCGGTTCTGCTGCCGCTGCAGCCGCTGCAGCTCAACTATGGCGGCGATGCCGAGATCCGTACGCTCAAGGGTGCCGAATGGATGGGCGGTCATGTGATGCCGACCGGCGAGGCGCTGTTGTCGGGCTACTACGTCAACGAGCTCATGTTGAGGCTGCTGGCGCGAGACGACCCGCACGAGGCGCTGTTCGACGTCTACACCGGCGTGGTGCAGGTGCTGGCAGGCGACCATGGTGGCGCGCAGGGCGCCGCGCAGTCTGCGGCGCTGCGCGCCTTCGAGCTCTTGCTGCTGCGCGAGGTTGGCCTGCTGCCTGGCCTGAACGCCCAGACCCTCACGCTGGCGCCGCTACAGGCTGAGGCGCGCTATACGCTGGTGACGGAAGCAGGCCTGCGGCAGGCAGACGCCCACGAGGCCGCGCTCAGCGGCTCCGAATGGCTGGCATTGCAGCAAGCGCTCGACGATCGCACGCCGTTTCCTGCCGCGCTGCGCTTGATCGCGATGATGTACGCGGGCACCAACTCGGCTTTGCGCAACCAGTTGCGCAGGCTGCTCAACTACCATTGCGGTGTGTCGACGCTGCGCACGCGCCAGATGATGAGAGACTTGCAAGCCCTATGAGCACTTCCCTGTCCGTGAACCTCAACAAGGTTGCGCTGGTGCGCAATACGCGGCAACTTGGCATCCCGAGCGTGGTGTTTGCCGCAGCGCTCTGCCTGGATGCGGGTGCGCAGGGCATCACGGTGCATCCGCGGCCGGACGGCCGCCACATCCGCGCTCAGGATGTGCAGGACCTGTCGGAACTGCTGGCCAAGGACTGGCCGCGAATCGAATTCAACATCGAAGGCAATCCCTTCCACAACCTGATGGATTTCGTGCGCGAGCTGCGACCGCACCAGGCGACCTTCGTGCCCGACAGCGAAACGCAGTCGACCAGCGACCACGGTTGGCGCTTTCCCGACGATGCCGAGCGTTTGCGGCCGCTGATCGCAGAAGCGCGGGCGCTCGGCGTGCGCGTGAGCCTGTTCATGGACCCTGAGCCCGACATGATGGCGGGCGCGAAAGCAGCAGGCGCCGATCGCATCGAGCTCTATACCGAGGGCTACGCCGCTTCCCGCGGAACATCCCGCGCAGATGCGGTACTTCAGCTCTATGTGGAGGCTGCGCGCGCCGCGCATGCCGTCGGCCTCGAGGTCAACGCGGGCCACGACCTGAGCCGCGAGAACCTCACCGAGTTGCTGCAGGCCATACCGGGCGTGCGCGAGGTCTCGATCGGCCATGCCTTCGTTTCGGACGCGCTCGAGCTCGGCTACGCCGCAGCCACGCGCGAATATCTTCGCTGCATCGAACTCGCCCAGTGATCTACGGCATCGGTACCGACATCTGCGACATCCGCCGCATCGCGGCCACGTTCGAACGGCAGGGCGAACGCTTCCCCGAACGCGTGCTGAACGATGCCGAACTCGCCGTCTGGCGCTCGCGCAGCGCGCGTTGGCCGAAGCGCGGACTGGGCTACCTCGCCACCCGCTTCTCCGCCAAGGAGGCTTTCAGCAAGGCCATCGGCACCGGCATGCGCATGCCGATGAGCTGGCGGTTGTGCGAAATTGCCAACCAGCGCAGCGGCAAGCCCATCATCGTGCTGCACGGTGCGCTGAAGGAGTGGTTCGAACAACAAGGGTTGACGGCGCACGTCACCGTGACGGACGAGACCGACTACGCGGCGAGCTTCGTCGTCGTCGAGCAGAACGAATGACAAACCAAGCACTGCACGCGCCATTGATCATCGACGTCGCGGGCACCGAACTCGACGCGGCCGATCGCCGCCGCCTGGCCGACCCGCTGGTGGGCGGCGTGATCCATTTCGCGCGCAACTGGCGCGACCGGGCGCAGATGAGCGCACTCAATGCCGAGATCAAGGCGCTCAGGCCCGACATGTTGATTTGCGTCGACCATGAAGGCGGCCGCGTCCAGCGCTTTCGCACCGATGGTTTCACGCTGCTGCCCTCCATGCGCACGCTGGGCGAGCTCTGGATGAGCGAGCCGATGCGCGCCACGCAGGCGGCCGTGGCCTGCGGCCATGTGCTCGCTGCCGAGCTGCGTGCCTGCGGCATCGACTTCAGCTTCACGCCGGTGCTCGATCTCGACTACGGCGAAAGCAGCGTCATCGGCGACCGCAGCTTTCATCGCGATCCGCGCGTGGTGGCGCTGTTGGCCCGAAGCCTCGTGCATGGCCTGCTGCAGGCGGGCATGGCCAACTGCGGCAAGCACTTTCCGGGTCACGGTTTCGTCAAGGCCGACTCCCACGTCGCGATTCCCGTGGACCGGCGCGGCCTCAAGGCCATCCTGGCCGATGACGCACGCCCCTACGACTGGCTGAACGGCACGCTCGCGGCCGTGATGCCGGCGCACGTGATCTATCCGAAGGTCGACGCCCGGCCCGCAGGCTTTTCGCCGAAGTGGCTGCAGCAGATTTTGCGAGGCCGGCTGGGCTTCGACGGTGCCGTGTTCAGCGACGACCTCAGCATGGAAGCCGCACGCCGCATCGACGGCGAATCGCTGAGCTACACCGACGCCGCGCTTGCCGCGCTCGATGCCGGCTGCGACCTCGCGCTGCTGTGCAACCAGAGCCTGGAAAAAGGCGCGGTGCTGGACGAAGTACTTGCCGGTTTTGCCGCAGCGCTGCAGAGCGGACGCTGGAAGCCGGAAGCCGCCAGCGACGCACGCCGGCGCAATCTCTTGCCGCGCGCCCCCGCACCCGCTTGGGACGCGCTGATGCAGTCGCCGGCCTATCGGCGTGCCGCGTCGATGCTTCCGGGCGCCGGGACCTCGGGCAACCACAGCCGCTGACCGCCACTTTCGAGGTGCGTCAGGTACAGGCGCAGGTCGAACTCGAGCTGGTGGTAGTCCGGCTCCATGTGCGCGCAGAGCTGATAGAAAGCCCTGTCGTGCCCGCGCTCCTTCATATGCGCAAGCTCGTGCACGACGATCATGCGCAGCCATTCGATGGGCACGTCCTTGAACAGGCTGGCAACGCGGATCTCGCGTTTGGCCTTGAGCTTGCTGCCTTGCACGCGCGAAACCGTCGTGTGGGTGCCGAGTGCGTTGCGGATCACATGCAGCTTGTTGTCGAACGCCACCTTCGACAGCGGCTCCGCATTGCGCAGGAACTCGCTCTTCAGGCCGCTCACGTAGTCGTAGAGCGCGCGGTCCGTGCGGATGTCGTGCATGCCGGGGTAGCGCTTCAGCAACCAGTCGCCGAGCCGGCCCTGCGACACGAGCTGCTCGACCTGGGCACGCAGCGCCACCGGATAGGCGGCAAGGTACTTCATGCGTGTTGCGGCGCCTGCGCGCCGGCGGCGGCGTAGGCAAGGCCGGCGGCCACGCCACCGAACAGATCGCCTTCGACGACCTCGGTATTCGGAAACGCATGCCGCAGCGCGTCCTGGAACGGGCCGAGCGCCGACGACCCGCCTGTCAAGTAAATGGCGTCGAGCTTGTCGCCGGTTGCGCCGGCACGCATGGCGCACTCGCGGGCGCAGGCAACCACGCCGTCGAGCAGCGCTCCGAGGTGCCTGCGCATGTCGTTCGACGTGAGGGCGGCGCTCAGCGCCGGTTCCGCGAACGACAGGTCGATGACCGCATCGTCTTTCGTCATCGACGTTCGGATCTTGGCCTCTTCCACTTCGCTGGCGATACGGTGGCCCTGGCGATCCACCAGCACGTCCATGAGCCGGTCGTGCAGCCGCGTGTCGAGGTAATTGATGCGCAGCTCCTGCACCTGCCTGATCGCCTTGGGCGCATACAGCCAGTTGATCAGATGCCACGACGACAAGTCGAAGAAAGTTCCGCTCGGCACCTCGCGGCCCTGGGGGCCTAGGTGTCGAAAACCGAAGTGCGGCATCACGCACTCGATGCTGAGCCGTTGGTCGAAATCGGTGCCGCCGATGTGCACACCGGTCGTCGCCAGCACATCGCTGGAACGATCCGTTCTGGTCACCCGTTCCGGCCCGAGGCGCACGACGGTGAAATCCGAGGTGCCTCCGCCGATGTCGACGATCAGCACCAGCGACTCGCGGGTGACGCGCCGCTCGTAGTCGAAAGCCGCCGCGATGGGTTCGTACTGGAACCCGACTTCGCCCAGGCCGGCGCTTTGCGCGGCTCTGCGCAGCGTGTCCTCTGCCTGACGGTCGCGTTCCGGATCGTCGTCGACAAAATGCACCGGACGGCCAATGACGACCCGGGCGGGCTCGGCGCCGAGCTGCCGACGGGCACGCCCGGCAAGCTCCGAGAGGAAGAGGGCGATGATGTCCTCGAAGCTGACCCGCTGGTTGTCGATCTCGGTCTGCTCCTGCATCAGCGAACTGCCGAGCAGGCTCTTGAGCGAGCGCATCAGCCGGCCCTCGGTGCCGGCCAGGTAGAGCGCGATCGCTTCGCGCCCGAAGTGCGTGCTGCGATCCTCCGTGTTGAAGAAGACCGCGGTCGGGATCGTCGTCGCCGATCCCTCCAATGGCAGCAGGCGCGCGAGCCCACGCCCTGCAACGCAGGCGACCGCGGAATTGGACGTGCCGAAGTCGATGCCGATGAAGGGCGCGGACGTGCTCAAGATTCCCGGCGCAGTGCAGGAAAGAGGATCACGTCGCGGATGCTCGGCGAGTCGGTCAGAAGCATCATCAGCCGGTCGATGCCGATGCCGCAGCCGCCAGTGGGCGGCATGCCGTATTCGAGCGCCCGCACGAAGTCGTGGTCGTAAAACATCGCCTCATCGTCACCGCCGTCCTTGGCCGTCACTTGCGCATTGAAGCGAGCGGCCTGGTCCTCGGCATCGTTGAGTTCGCTGAAGCCGTTGCCGAACTCGCGGCCGGTGATGTAGAGCTCGAAGCGCTCGGTAACCTCGGGACGTTCGTCGTTGGCGCGCGCCAGCGGCGAAATTTCCGTCGGGTGCTCCATGATGAAAGTCGGCTGCCAGAGCTTTTCTTCCACCGTTTCCTCGAAATACATCACCTGCAGGCTGGCCAGGCTGCGCTGCGAGAGCTTGTTCTTCTCCTCGTTCAGCCCGCACTTTCGCAATGCGTTGAAGAGCCAGGCCGCGTCGTCCACGTTCGCACCGGCCTCGGTGTGCTTCTGGATTGCTTCGCGGATC
>JANOCL010000125.1:0-6417 GCA_031412135.1 Variovorax sp.
ACCGGCTTGCCGGTGCTGGTGGCAGAGGACCCGCTGACCTGCGTGGTGCGCGGCTGCGGCATCGCTCTCGAACGCATGGACCGCCTGGGAAGCATCTTCACCAGCGAATAATGTTGCTCGCCCCCAGGTCGCGCGCACTTCGTGTCGCGCTCCCACCCCCTGCCGGGGGCGGCGCCTGCGGCCCGGCAGAGCCGGTTCCGCGGCACCCCTGGAATCGACCTTTCGTGGCATAACAACTCATGCCGCTCGGCACTCTCGATCGCACCGCTCCGCCCCTGTTCAACCAGGGGCCATCGGCGCTCAGCAAGCTGATCTTCTTCAGCGCGCTGGCGCTGTTCCTGATGGTGGCCGACGCGCGCTTCAAGATCGTGCAGCCGCTGCGCGCAGGGATCGGGGCGGTGCTCTATCCGGTTCAATGGCTGGCGCTCAAGCCGGTGCAACTCGCGATAGGCGGCGGCCGCTACCTCGAGGATCTGCAGAGCGCGCAGAGCAACGAGGCCGCGGCCCGCAGGGCGCTGGCGCTGCAGGCCGAGCGCGCGAGCCAGGCCGACACCCTGGCCCATGAAAACGCGCGGCTGCGGTCGCTGCTCGAACTGCGCCAGACGACGCAGACGCCGGGGCGGGCGGCCGAGGTCCTGTACGACGCGGCCGACCCCTACACGCGCAAGCTGGTCATCGACCAGGGCCTTGCCAACGGCATCGCCGCGGGCTCGCCGGTGATCGACGAGCACGGCGTGATCGGGCAGGTTACCCAGGTGCAGCCCTTCACCAGCGAGATCACGCTGGTGATCGATCGCGACCTTTCCATTCCCGTGCAGAACGTGCGAACCGGCGCTCGCAGCGTAGCCTTCGGCGATGCCAGCGCGCATGGCGGCGGACTCGAACTGCGCTTCATGGCGCCCAGCGCAGATCTGCAGGAGGGCGACCTCCTCACCACCAGCGGGGTCGACGGCGTCTACCCGCCGGGGCTGCCGGTTGCGAAGATCGACCGCATCGACCGGCGTGCCGATTCCGCGTTCGCCCGCATCCACTGTCTGCCGCTGGCGCATGTGACGGCCGCACGCTATGTGTTGGTGCTGGCACCGACCGGCACCCATGCGGTGCAGCGTCCGTCGGCGGCCGATGCGGCCACGTCGGCACCGAAGAAAGCCGACAAGGCCGCGGACAAGCCGGCCGCCAAGCCGGCGCCGAAGGCCGGCAACCAGAAAGCCAATCCGCGATGATCATGCGTCCCGGCCAGCAGCAGCTCTTGCTGCCCGTCAGCCCCTTGTTCATCTGGGCCAGCCTCATCGTTGCGCTGTTGCTCAACATGCTGCCGCTCGGGCGTGCCGCGTGGACACCCGACCTGCTGGCGCTGGTGATCGTGTTCTGGAGCGTGCACCAGCCCGCGCGCATCGGCATCGGCGCGGCGTTCATGTTCGGGCTGCTGATGGATGTGCACCAGACGGCCATGCTCGGCCAGCATGCGCTGTCCTACACCATGCTCGGTTTCTTCGCGACCATGATCCATCGGCGGCTGCTCTGGTATCCGCTCGTCTCGCAGGCGCTGCAGCTGCTGCCCCTGTTTGCGCTGTCTCACCTGATCGAGCTCGCGATCCGCATGGTCGGCGGCGGCACCTTCCCCGGATGGACAATGCTGGCGGCGCCCGCCATCCAGGTCGCGGCATGGCCGCTGGCGAGCCTGCTGCTTCTCGCGCCGCAGCGGCGCACGCCGGAGCCGGATGCGAACCGGCCCCTCTGAACACGGATTTGCCACCCGCCGCCATGCCGCCTAAGCTCCCGGTCCGATGACCGAACTCCGCAACGTCGCCGCCGACCTCGCACGCTTCAAGCGCCGCGTGCTCGTCATCGGGCTGGTGGTGTTGACCGCCTTCGGACTGCTGTGCGCGCGGCTGGTCTATCTGCAGGTCGTGCGGCACGAAGAACTCGCCGAACAGGCCGAGAGCAACCGCACGGCGGTGGTCCCGGTGGTGCCGAACCGCGGGCTGATCCTGGACCGCCGCGGCATCGTGCTCGCTTCGAACTACTCGGCCTACACGCTAGAGATCACCCCGTCGAAAACCGGCAACCTCGAGCAGACGATCGACGCCCTTGGCGAAGTGCTGGAGGTAACTACGCGCGACCGCCGCCGCTTCAAGCGCCTGCGTGAAGACTCGCGCAGCTTCGATTCGATCCCGATCCGCACGCGCCTGAGCGACGAGGAGGTCGCGCGCTTCGCGGCGCAGCGCTACCGCTTTCCGGGCGTCGAGATCAAGGCCCGGTTGTTCCGCAGCTATCCCCACGGCGAGCTTGCCGCACACGTGCTGGGCTACATCGGACGCATCAACCAGCGCGAGAAGACCGCGATCGAGGACTGGAGCGAGGAAGAGCAGGCGAACTACAAAGGCACCGACTACATCGGCAAGCTGGGCATCGAGCAGAGCTACGAGAAAACGCTGCACGGCATCACCGGCGTCGAGCAGATGGAAACCTCGGCCGGCGGCCGCGCGGTGCGGCGGCTCGCGAGCCATCCGGCGACGCCGGGCAACACGGTGCAGCTGTCGCTCGACATCAAGCTGCAGAAGCTGGTGGAAGACATGTTCGGCGAACGCCGCGGCGCACTGGTGGCGATCGATCCCAACAGCGGCGAGGTGCTGGCTTTCGTGAGCAAGCCGACCTTCGACCCCAACCTGTTCGTCGAAGGCATCGACACCGAGAGCTGGCAGGCGCTGAACGAATCGCTCGACAAGCCGCTTCTGAACCGCGCGCTGCGCGGCACCTACCCGCCGGGCTCCACCTACAAGCCGTTCATGGCGCTCGCCGCGCTGCAACTCGGCAAGCGCGCGCCAAACGTGGTGGTCAACGATCCGGGGTTCTACAGCTTCGGCGGCCACACCTTCAAGAGTCACGAGGGCGGTCTGGGCGGGGTGGACATGCACCGCGCCATCCAGCAGTCCAGCAATACGTACTTCTATTCGCTGGCGGTCGAGATGGGCGTCGACGCGATCCACGACTTCATGAAGCCGCTGGGCTTCGGCCAGTTTTCCGGCATCGATCTGCAGGGTGAGGTGCGCGGGCTGCTCCCGAGCACCGCATGGAAGCGCGACTACTACAAGCGGCCCGAGATGAAGAAATGGTTCCCGGGCGAGACGGTTTCGCTGGGCATCGGGCAGGGCTACAACAGCTTCACCATGCTGCAGCTGGCGTCGGCCACCGCCACGCTGGCCAATGGCGGCATCAGGCACCAGCCGCATCTGGTGCTCGGCATCAAGGACACGGTGAGCGGCGCGGTCGCGCCGGTGCCGCTGCCCCCGGGCCAGGACCTGGGCTATGCGCCGAAGCATGTGGACATCGTGCGCAACGCACTGGTTGCGGTCAACAAGGGCGGCACCGGAACCCGCGTGTTCGCCGGCGCGTCCTACAACTCCGCCGGTAAGACCGGCACCGCACAGGCGGTGAGCATGGGGCGCAACGTCAAGTACAACGCCAAGGCGCTCGAGGAGCACCAGCGGGACCACTCGCTCTTCATGGCTTTCGCGCCGGCCGAGGCACCGAAGATCGCGGTGGCGCTCATCGTCGAGAACGCGGGCTTCGGCGCCGCGCATGCCGCGCCGATCGTTCGGCGCGTGTTCGACTACTGGCTGGCGGACCAGTATCCGAACGAGCAGGACATGGCGGCGGTGCAGATCGGCAAGGCCGGTGCGCCGATCGGCAAGCCACGCGTGGCGAGCGAAGTGGCTTGGCCGATCGTTGTTGCACCCACCGCGGCGGCCGTGCCTGCACCCTGACCGACCAAAGAAAAAGCGCCGACCAGCGGCGCCTTTTCAAGAAAACAGCATCTCGTGCGGATGCCTCGTCGATATTGTTTTTGATCTCTCCGGAAATTGTCTCCTCGGTCCCCCGCGCCCGGGCAGGCCCGTTGCGAGTGGCGCGACTTTAGGCGGCGCACCGTCTCAGTGCATCGGGAATTACCCCGGTGCGGCTCGTTGTCCCGCCTCTCGAATCCAGCCCGCCGCCTTTTCGGCCACCATCAAGGTCGGGCTGTTGGTGTTGCCGCTCGTGATGGTGGGCATGGCGCCGGCGTCCACCACGCGCAGGCCGGCGACGCCGCGCACGCGCAGCCGCGCATCGAGCACCGCCATCGGATCGTTGTCGGCGCCCATCCTGGTGGTGCCGACCGGATGGAAGATGGTGGTGGCGATGTCGCCGGCCAGCCGCGCGAGGTCTTCGTCGCTCTGGTATTGCGCTCCTGGCTTCCATTCCTCGGGCCGGTACTTTGCGAGTGCCGGCTGGGCAGCGATGCGCCGGGTGACGCGCAGCGAATCGGCCGCGACCTTCCGGTCTTCGTCGGTGCTCAGGTAATTGGGTGCGATGGCGGGCGCGTCCTCGAAGCGGCGGCTGCGGATGCGTACCGATCCCCGGCTGGTCGGATTCAGGTTGCACACGCTGGCGGTGAAAGCCGGAAAGCGGTGCAGCGGCTCGCCGAAGGCGTCGAGCGACAGCGGCTGCACGTGGTACTCGATGTTGGGCCACTCGTGTTCCGGCGAACTGCGGGTGAAGGCGCCAAGCTGCGACGGCGCCATGCTCATCGGACCGCTGCGCTTGAACAGGTACTCGAGCCCGATCTTCGCCTTGCCGTACATCGAAGAGGCCAGCACGTTGAGCGTCGGCGCGTCGCTGATCTTGTAGACCGCGCGGATCTGCAGATGGTCCTGCAGGTTGGCGCCCACTCCCGGGGAATCGAGCACCACATCGATGCCATGCTGTCGCAGCAGATCGGCCGGCCCGATGCCCGAGAGCTGCAGCAGCTGCGGCGAGCCGATGGCGCCGGCGCAGAGGATCACTTCGCGCGCGGCATGCGCCACGGTCATCTCGCTGCCGTCCCATGCCTCGACGCCGGTGCAGCGCAACACGCCGTCGGAGCCGTTTTCGATGACGAGCCGCGAGACCTGCGCGCCGGTCCACAGTTCGAAGTTGGGCCGGCCATAGCACGTGGGACGCAGGAACGCCTTGGCCGTGTTCCAGCGCAGGCCGTCCTTCTGGTTGACCTGGAAGTAGCCGACGCCCTCGTTGCTGCCGCGGTTGAAGTCGGTGGTGTGCGGAACGCCGGCCTGTACCGCAGCTGCGGCGAAGGCGTCGAGGATGTCCCAGCGCAGGCGCTGCTTCTCGACCCGCCATTCGCCACCGGCGCCGTGCAGATCGTCGGCGCCGAGGTAATAGTCTTCGTGCTTCTTGAACGCCGGCAGCACCTGGTCCCAGCGCCAGGTGTCGTCGCCGGTGAGCCGTGCCCACTGGTCGTAGTCGCGCGACTGCCCGCGCATGTAGATCATTCCGTTGATGCTGGACGAGCCGCCCAGCGTCTTGCCGCGCGGATAGCGCAGCGAGCGGCCGTTCAGGCCGGCGTCGGGTTCGGTGGTGTAGAGCCAGTCGGTGCGTGGATTGCCGATGCAGTACAGATAACCCACCGGGATGTGAATCCAGTGGTAGTCGTCCTTGCGGCCGGCCTCGATGAGCAGCACGCGCCACTGCTTGTTCGCGCTCAGGCGGTTGGCGATCAAGGCGCCTGCGGTGCCGGCGCCGATGATGATGTAGTCGAAGGTGGTGTCGTTCATGGATGCTTGCTTCCTCCGTAGCCTGCTTCGCGCTGGTGGCGGATGGCAAGGATATCGACGCGATTTCCGCTCTGGTTTTCCCGATAGAGGGCGATATAGCCGGACCGTCCTCGAGAAATCACCAGCTCCCGGCGACCTCTGGTCGTTCGACGTCCAATGGCGGGGTGGCGATCGAGAATCAGCACGGCGTCGAAGATGATTTCGGCCGTCGCTGCTGCGGCCGCAAGGTCGGTTTGTGCAAGGAAATCGGTCAGCCAGTCGATATCGGATTCGGCCCGCGCCGAAAAAATGATCAGGCTCACCGGCGGCGAGCCGGGCGATTTGCCGCCGCCGGTCTTGGAGTCTCCCGCTTCATTGGGCGAGGCCGTTCCACCTTTGCGCCGCTTGCCCGTGCCTGGAGCTTGGCCTTGATGTAGCGGCGCACTTCCTCCAGTTCATAGACCGGCCCGCCGGCATCGATGTCTGCCGCTGCCGCCTCGGCCGCTGCCTCGAACTCGGCACGCGCCTCGCGGCGCTCGACTTCGCTTTCGAGCGTGCTCACCATGAATGCGTGTGCAGAAACACTGCTTTCGGCGGCGAAATGCTGAATGCGCTCTTTCAAGACATCCGGCAGCTTGAGGGAGGTGGTGCTCATTACGGTGCCTGCAAGTTGAGGGTGTCACCATGGTAGCACCGCGACGACAAGCTACTTCGCCGTCGGCATCACGAACTCCGCACCCTTGCCGATGCTCTCCGGCCAGCGCTGCATGATCGATTTCTGTTTGGTATAGAAGCGCACGCCTTCCTCGCCGTAGGCATGCATGTCGCCGAACAGCGAGCGCTTCCA
>JANOCL010000126.1:0-13460 GCA_031412135.1 Variovorax sp.
CTGGGCCTGCGCTGCGTCATCGGCACAAGTTTTGGCGGAATCTTTGGCGACAACTGTGCCCGCAATGGTGTGCCGGCGATCAGCGTGGCGCCGGAAGAGCTGGATCGGCTGGTGGCGTTGGCGTCCGATCCCGCACGCTGCCAGTTCACCGTGGATCTGGCGGCGCAGACGATCACGACGCTCGCCGACCAGCGTGTGTTGCGTTTCGAGTTCGACCCGTTGCGCCGGCACATGCTGCTCAACGGCCTGGACGCGGTCGGGCTGACCCTGCAGCATGCTGACGTCATCCGGCGCTTCGAGCAGCAGCACATCGAGCAACAGCCCTGGTTGGCCTGACCCATCGCACAAGCCGAAAGCCAAACTGCCTGAGTTCGGATCAAATAGCGTGCGGAACCAAACTGAACGCAATCACCATGCAGGAACGATCAATGTTACCGGCCTTAGGCAGCGCTGTAGACATCGACGCACAAGAGAGCGCGGAATGGCACGACGCCTTTGCCGCGCTGACAGCGAGCCAAGGCCCCGAGCGCGCGCGCTGGATACTGCACGCGCTGGCGCGACAGGCCCGCGCCCTGCGCATCGGCTGGCAGCCCGAACTGGCGACGCCGTACGTCAACACCATCGCGGTGGAAGACCAGCCGGTGTTCCCCGGCGACCTGGCCATCGAGGAGCGCCTGGGTGCGCTCATGCGCTGGAATGCCCTGGCGATGGTGGTGCGCGCCAACCAGGCGTATGGCGAGCTGGGCGGCCATATCGCCAGCTACGCCAGCGCAGCCGATCTGTTCGAGGTCGGCTTCAATCACTTCTTCCATGCGAAGAACGAAGCGCATCGCGGTGACCTCGTGTTTTTCCAGCCGCACAGCTCGCCCGGCGTCTACGCCCGGGCCTTTCTCGAAGGGCGGCTCAGCGAAAACGATCTGCTGCACTACCGCCAGGAACTCACGGCGCCGGCGGCCGGCGCCCGCGGCCTGTCGAGCTACCCGCACCCGTACCTGATGCCCGATTTCTGGCAGTTCCCGACCGGCTCTAAGGTGCTGGGGCCGATCAGCGCCATCTACCACGAGCGCTTCATGCGCAACCTCAAGCACCGCGGCTTGCTCGACTGCGCAGGGCGCAAGGTCTGGGGCGTGTTCGGCGACGGCGAGATGGACGAGCCCGAATCGATGAGCGCGTTGACTTTGGCCAGCCGCGAGAAGCTCGACAACCTGGTGTGGGTGGTCAACTGCAACCTGCAGCGGCTCGACGGCCCGGTGCGCGGCAACGGCCGCATCATCGACGAGCTAGAAAAGCTCTTCGCCGGCGCCGGCTGGAACGTCATCAAGCTGGTCTGGGGCAGCGACTGGGACGGCCTCTTCGCCCGCGACACGGGCGCCGCGCTGGCGCGCGCCTTCGCCGACACGGTCGACGGCCAGATGCAGACCTTCGCGGCCAAGGACGGCCGCTACAACCGCGACACCTTCTTCGGCCAGAACGCAGAGCTGCAGCGGCTCGCGCAAGGCATGACCGACGAGCAGATCGACCGCCTGAAGCGCGGCGGCCACGACCTGGTGAAGATCCACGCCGCCTATGCGGCCGCGGCGGCGCACCAGGGCCAGCCGACCGTCGTCCTGGCCCACACCAAGAAGGGCTACGGCATGGGTGCCGGCCAGGGCCGCATGACGACGCACTCGCACAAGAAGTTCGAGAGCGCCGACCTGATCGGATTCCGCAATCGCTTCGATCTGCCCCTGACCGATGAGCAGGCGACATCGCTGGCCTTCCTCCGGCCGGCCGACGACAGCCAGGAGATGCGCTACCTGAAGGCACACCGCGACGCACTCGGCGGATCGATGCCGCGCCGGGACACCGCCTGCGACGTGGTGCCGAAGCCGGAGCTCGCCGCCTACGCGCAGTTCGCGATCGGCGCCGACGGCAAGGACATGAGCACCACCATGGCCTTCGTGCGCATGCTCGGCAACCTGATGAAGGACAAGGCGCTCGGCGCGCGCATCGTTCCGATCGTGGCCGACGAGGCGCGCACCTTCGGCATGGCCAACCTCTTCAAGCAGGTCGGCATCTATTCGAGCGTGGGCCAGCGCTATGCGCCGGAAGACATCGATTCGATCCTGAGCTACCGCGAGGCGACCGACGGCCAGATCCTCGAGGAGGGCATCAGCGAAGCCGGCGCCATTGCCAGCTGGACCGCTGCGGCCACCAGCTACAGCGTGCACGGGCTCGCGATGCTGCCCTTCTACATCTATTACTCGATGTTCGGCTTCCAGCGCGTGGGCGACCAGATATGGGCCGCGGCCGACCAGCGGGCGCGCGGCTTTCTGCTCGGTGCCACGTCGGGGCGCACCACGTTGGGCGGCGAGGGGCTGCAGCACCAGGACGGGTCGAGCCACCTGGTGGCCGCGACCATTCCGAACTGCAAGGCCTACGACCCGGCCTTCGCCGGCGAGATGGCGGTGATCGTCGATGCCGGCATCCGCGAAATGATGGTGGAGCAGAAGGACGTCTTCTATTACGTCACGCTGATGAACGAGAACTACGCCCAGCCGAGCCTGCCGGCCGAGGCGCATGCCGACGTGCTGCGCGGCTGCTATCGGTTCGGGAGCTACGGAGCATCGGGCGCGCCGGCGCAGGTCACGCTGATGGGGTCGGGCGCGATCCTCACCGAAGTGGTCAAGGCGGCGCAAATCCTGGCCGAAGCAGGCATCGATGCCGAGGTCTTCAGCATCACCAGCTGGAGCGAACTCGCGCGCGACGGCCAGGCCTGCGAAGCACGCGCCCTGGCTGGCGATGCGGTGCCCGGCGTCCCCTTCATTGCACAGCAGTTGCGCGGCGGCAGCGGGCCGGTGATCGCCGCCACCGACTACGTGCGTGGGCTGCCCGAAAGCATCCGCGCCTATCTTCCGGAGGGCCGGCGCTATCTGACGCTGGGCACCGACGGCTTCGGTCGCAGCGACACGCGCGCCGCGCTGCGGCAGTTCTTCGGCGTCGATGCCCGGAGCATCGTGCGCGCAGCGCGTCATGCGCTGGCGGCGGCGCGCTCGAATTGACTTGCTCGACGCGGGGTATTCCTCTTGTGAGGCGAGGCTCGGCATTTCTATGATGCCGACCTTCCTACAGGAAAGATCATGAAAAAAGCAGGACTCATCGGCCTGGGTGCCATGGGCGCCGGCATCGCTGCCACGCTGCGCGGCAAGGGCTGGCAGATGCATGTGTGCGACGCGCGCCCGGGTGCGGCGATCGCGTTCGCCGAGCAGGGCGGCGTCGCCTGGGCCACGCCGGCGCAGGTCGCCGCCGAATGCCAGGTGCTGGTCAGCGTCGTCGTCAATGCCGACCAGACCGAAGCGGTGCTGTTCGGCGACGCGGGCGCTGCCGCCGCGATGAAGCCGGGCAGCGTGTTCGTGATGTGCTCGACGGTCGACCCGAACCGCTCGATCGCGTTCGAGGCGCGCCTGAACGACGCGGGCATCCACTACATCGACGCGCCGATCTCCGGCGGCGCCGCGAAGGCGGCCAGCGGGCAGATGACGATGATGTCTTCGGCCCGGCCGGAGGCTTATGCGCAGGCCGACGAGGTGCTCGATGCCATGGCCGGCAAGGTCTACCGGCTGGGCGACCGGGCCGGCGCGGGCAGCAAGGTGAAGATCATCAACCAGCTGCTCGCCGGCGTGCACATCGCGGCCGCGGCAGAGGCGATGGCGCTGGGCCTGCGCGAAGGCGTGGCGCCCGATGCGTTGTACGAGGTCATCACGCACAGCGCGGGCAACAGCTGGATGTTCGAGAACCGCATGGCCCATGTGCTGGCCGGCGACTACACGCCGCTGTCGGCAGTCGACATCTTCGTGAAGGACCTGGGCCTTGTGCTCGACACCGCGCGGGCCACCAAGTTTCCGCTGCCGCTCGCGTCCACCGCGCACCAGATGTTCATGCAGGCTTCGAGCGCCGGCTTCGCCAAGGAAGACGACAGCGCCGTGATCAAGATCTTCCCGGGCATCGAACTGCCGGGTGCATCGAAACCGGCGGTTGCGTCATGACCATCCTGCTCGGCTGCATCGCCGACGACTTCACCGGCGCGACCGACCTTGCCAACAACCTGGTGCGCGCAGGCATGCGGGTGGTGCAGACCATCGGCGTGCCGGCGCAGCCTCCGGCGGTGCAGGTCGATGCGGTGGTGGTGGCGCTCAAGTCGCGCACCATCGCACCGGCCGAGGCGGTAGCGCAGTCACTGGCGGCGCTGCGCTGGCTGCAGTCGCAGGGCGCCCGGCAGATCTACTTCAAGTACTGCTCCACCTTCGACAGCACGCCGCAAGGCAACATCGGCCCCGTCACCGACGCATTGATGGATGCGCTGGACACCGGCTTCACGATCGCCACGCCCGCGTTCCCGGACAACAAGCGCACCGTGTTCAAGGGCCATCTGTTTGCCGGCGACGTGCTGCTCGACGAGAGCGGCATGCAGGACCATCCGCTCACGCCGATGACCGACGCCAACCTGGTGCGGGTGCTGCAGGCGCAGACGCAGCGCCGTGTCGGGCTGGTCGACTACGCCAGCGTCGCACGCGGGGCGGAGGCCATCGGCCAGCGCTTTGAGCAACTGCGCGCCGAGGGCGTGTCGATCGCCATCGTCGATGCGATCTCCAATGACGATCTGCTGCGGCTCGGGCCCGCGCTGGCGGACATGCCTCTCGTCACGGCAGGTTCCGGCGTGGCGATCGCCCTGCCGGCCAACTTCGGCATTGCGCCCTCGACCACGGCGAGCGCGCTGCCACTGGCCGGCGGCTTGCGCGCGGTCGTGTCGGGCAGTTGTTCGCTTGCGACCAATGCGCAGGTGGCGAACTTCATTGCGGCCGGCGGGCCGGCCATGGCGATCGACCCGCTGCAGATCGCGCAGGGTGTCGACGTGGTCGCGCAGGCGCTGGCCTGGGCCGCGCCGCTGCTGGCGCAGGGGCCGGTGCTGCTTTATTCGAGCGCCGACAGCGCGACGATCAAATCGGTGCAGGCGCGTCTGGGCGTCGACGAGGCCGGTGCGATGGTGGAACGCACATTGGCGGCGATTGCTCGCGGCCTGGTCGAGCTGGGCGTGCGGCAACTGGTGGTGGCGGGCGGCGAGACCTCCGGCGCCTGCGTGCAGGCGCTGCGTATTGCACAACTGCAGATCGGCGCGCAGATCGATCCCGGCGTGCCGTGGTGCCACGCGACCAGCGACGCGGCGGGCGGCGCGGGCCTGCACATCGCGCTCAAGTCGGGCAACTTCGGCGCCGACGACTTCTTCGGCAAGGCCTTCACGGTGCTTCGATGAACGAGAACCAGGCGCGTGACGAAATCTGCCGCGTCGGCCGCAGCCTCTTCGAGCGCGGCTACGTGCATGCCACCGCCGGCAACATCAGCCTGCGGCTGGACGATGGTTTTCTGATCACGCCGACCGATGCCTGCCTGGGTTTCCTCGATCCGGCGAAGCTCGCGCGGCTCGACGCCGGACTGCACCAGACCGGCGGCGAGCGCGCCAGCAAGACCATTGCGCTGCATGCCGGCATCTACCGCGCGGCGACCCGCTTCGATGCCGGCACGCGCTGCGTGATCCATACCCATTCCACGCATTGCGTCGCGCTCACGCTGAACGAGACCGTCGACGAACTGCTGCCGCCGCTCACGCCGTACTTCGTGATGAAGGTCGGCCATGTGCCGGTGATTCGGTACCAGCGCCCGGGGGCACCGGAAGCCGCGGCGCAGGTGGAGCGGAGCATCGAAGACTACGGCGAGCGCGGCACGCCGATCCGCGCGGTGATGCTCGAACGCCTGGGGCCCAACGTGTGGCACGACACGCCGGCTGCAGCCATGGCGGTGCTCGAAGAGCTCGAGGAAACTGCCAGGCTGTGGCTGCTCGGCGGCCGGTCGGCCGGGGCTCGACCATTGAATTCTGACCAAATCGATGAACTGCGCCGAAGCTTCGGTGCTCGCTGGTAAAAAGCGCCATGCCAAGATTCGCCGCCAACCTTTCGATGCTCTATCCCGAGATCGACTTTCTCGACCGCTTCGAAGCTGCCGCCAAGGACGGCTTCAAGGCCGTCGAATACCTGTTCCCCTATGCCCACGCGCCGGGCGAGCTGGCCTCGCGCCTCGCCGCCAACGGCCTTCAGCAGGTGCTCTTCAACGGCCCGCCCGGCGACTGGGAAGGCGGCGAGCGCGGGCTGGCCTGCCTGCCCGGGCGCGAGGCCGAGTTTCGCGAAGGCATCGCGCAGGCGCTGGACTATGCCGCGGCGCTCGACTGTCCGCGCATCCACGTCATGGCCGGCCTGGTGCCCGAAGGATGCGAGCGCGACAAGGTGCAGCCGGTGTACGTGGAGAACCTGCGATGGGCCGCCGCCGAGGCGCAGAAGGCCGGCCGCGATCTGCTGATGGAGCCGATCAACACGCGCGACATCCCGCGCTTCTTCTTGAATCGTCAGGACCATGCGCACGAGATCGTCGAAGCCATCGGCGCGCCCAACCTGAAGGTGCAGATGGACCTCTACCACTGCCAGATCGTCGAGGGCGACGTGGCCATGAAGATCCGCAAGTACCTGCCGACCGGACGCGTCGGCCACCTCCAGATCGCCGGCGTGCCCGAGCGCCACGAGCCCGACGTGGGCGAGCTGAACCATCCCTACCTGTTCGATGTGATCGACGAGGTCTCGGCGCAATGCGGCTGGGAAGGCTGGATCGGGTGCGAGTACCGGCCCGCACGCGGCGCGGTGCCCGGCGGCACATCGGCCGGGCTCGACTGGCTGCGGACACTGCCGCGCAGCGAGGCCAGGCGATGACCGGCGCGCGCCCGCCGGCCGAAGTGCTGGCACCGCACGCGCCGCTCGCGGCCTACTACGGCGACGAAGCCGAGCACGACCGGTTCCTGCGCCGCATCTTCGACGACACCGCCTCCGACTACGACCGCATCGAGCGGGTGCTGGCGCTCGGTTCCGGGCCCGGTTACCGGCGCGCGGCGCTCGAGCGCGCGGGGCTCGCGGCCGGTGCGCAGGTGCTCGACGTCGGCATCGGCACCGGCCTGGTCGCGCGCGAGGCGCTGGCACTGATCGGGCCGCACGGCCGGCTGGTGGGCGTGGACCCCAGCGTCGGCATGATGGGCCAGGTGGCATTGCCCGGCGTCGAGCTGCTCCAGGGCAGGGCCGAAGCGCTGCCGCGGCCCGATGCCAGCAGCGACTTCGTCAGCATGGGCTATGCGCTGCGCCACATCGCCGACGTGAACGCGGCGTTCGCCGAGTTCTTCCGGGTGCTGCGCCCGGGCGGGCGGCTGGTGGTGCTCGAGATCACCAAGCCTTCCGGGCGCGTCGGCACGGCGCTGCTCAAGACCTACATGCGCGCCGTCGTGCCGCTGATCGCCCGCGTGGTCGGCCGCCAGCGCCACACGCCGGAACTCTGGCGCTACTACTGGGACACCATCGAAGCCTGCATCGCCCCCGATGCGGTGCTGGCCGCCCTGCGCGCCGCCGGCTTCGACGATGTGAAGCGCCACGTCGAACTCGGCGTCTTCTCGGAATACACCGGCGTCAAGAGAGCCTGACGCCTTTCAGCGCTGCACGATGTAGCGGGTGACGACGGGCAAGGCCTCGCCCAGGTGAAAGGCCAACCGCCGTTCGCGCAGCGCCATGTCCGCGGCCGTGGCCCGGTGAAAGCGGCGCAGGTGCTCGGTCCAGGTCTCGTCGACAACCTGCTCCAGGTAGCGGCCCGCATCCGTGATGTCGTGCAGCAACTCCCAGCCGATGGCGCCCTGGCTCAGGCGTGCCCGCCGGGTCTGCTGCATCACGACTTGGAAGGCGGCGGCGCGCTGCGGGTCGATCATGTATTCGATAGTGATGACGACGCGGCCTTCTTCGCCCGGCGCGCTGGCAGGCGGGCCGGCGACCCAGCCCTTGCGCGCGGGGCTGGTGTCGTCGTCCTCGCCGACCCCATCGGTCACGTAGCGCAGTGCGAGCAGCATCATGCAGGTGCCGCTCGCCGCCGCGATGCCGATGCTGATGTACAGCGACGTGGACTCGGCCACCTGGCCCCATAGCGCGGCGCCGAAGGCACTTGCGCCCATGATGGCCATCTGGAACATCGACATGCCGCGTGCGCGTACCCAGTCGGGCAGCGCCAGCTGCGCGGAGACCGACAGCGAATTGGCCACCGTGATCCACGCCATGCCGCCGACGAACATCGCCGGCACCGCCACCCAGGCATTGGGCGCGATCGCCATCACGGCCGTCGCCGCCGACTGCAGCATCGCGCCGCGCAGCACCAGCTGGTCGCGCGCGAGCGCCTGGCGCAGCCGAGGCAGGAACAGTACCGCCACGATCGCGCCCGAGCCCATGGAGGCCAGCAGCAGCGTGAACGTGCCGGCGCCCCCGCCCTGCAGGTTGCGCGCCAGCAGCGGCAGCAGCGCGAGCAGCGCAGTCGAATGAAAAAAGAAGATCGAGATGCGCGCCAGCACGGCGCGCATGCGTTGCGACTGGCGCACGAACTGCACGCCCACGCGCATCGCGCTGACCAGCCGCTCGCGGCCGAGCGGATTGGGCGTGTGCTCGCGTTGCCAGCGCAGCACCACGAAGCCCGATGCGATGCACAGCACCGCATTGAGCGCAAAGACCCACACGCTGCCGGCGCTCGCGATCAGCGCACCGGCGACCAGCGGGCCGACGATGCGCGAGGCGTTCATCGCGATGCCGTTGAGTCCGAGTGCGGCCGGCAGATGGGTGCGCGGCACCAGCTCGGGCACGATGGCCGAGAACACCGGCCAGCGCAGCGCCAGGCCGATGCCGTTGGCGAAGGTCAGGGCCAGCAGCAGGGGCGCCGTCATCAGGTCGAGCACCACGGCGGCGCACAGCACGATCGCAGTGCCCGCCAGCCAGAACTGGGTGGCGACCAGCCAGCGCCTGCGGTCCAGGATGTCGGCCAGCGCGCCGCTGGGAAGGCCGAGCAGGAACACCGGCAGCGTGGAGGCCGACTGCACCAGCGCGACCCACATCGGTGAACTGGTGAGCGAGGTCATCATCCACGCCGCCGCCACGTCGCTCATCCACATCGACACGTTGGCGATCAGCCAGGTGCTCCACAGCATGCGGAACACGGGCAGCTTGAGCGGTTCGAGCGGGCCGATGCGCGACGGCAGCGGGCGCACCGGCAGGACGGGTGATTCGTCGGGGGAGATGGGTGGCATCGGCGGGTATTGTCGGCCCCGGCGCCGGCGCGGTCTGTCAGCGCACAGGCTTCGGCGGCGCAAGGTGCGCCAGCGGCAGCGCCCGGCTTGCCTTGACCTCGCCGAGCGAAAAGCTGGTGTGCAGATCCTTCACGTTGGGCAGGTTCAGCAGGTGCTGCAAGGCGAAGCGCGAGAAGCTGTCGAGGTCTTGCGAGACGACCTGCAGCTCGAAGGTGCCGGTGCCGCTGATGTAGTGGCATGCAATGACTTCGGGCAGCTTGCGGATCGCGTCCTCGAGCTTGCGGGTGGCGTCGCCGGTGGCGCGCTCGGTGTCGACGCGCACGAAAGCCAGCACGCCGAGCCCGATCTTGTGGCGGTCGATCTCGGCGTGGTAGCCCTTGATGAAGCCCGCCTCCTCCAGCGCCCGCACGCGGCGCCAGCAGGGCGCGGCCGACAGGCCGACGCGCTGCGCCAGCTCGGCATTGGTGAGGCGGCCGTCGGCCTGCAGTTCTTGCAGGATGCCGAGGTCAAACTTGTCGATGCTTTCCATGGAAGCCGATATTAAGCAAGATTCTTCCAGAACAGCGCATCCGGCGGGCAAAGAACGCAAACACCTATCAGGATGGCAGGCATACACTTTGCGCGATGATGGCCGAGGGTGTCAGACCCAAACGCCGCACACGCCACGCCCACGAGGCACAGCCAAATCGGAGACAAAGACAATGAACGCACCGCTGCCCGAGCACATTCGCAAGGCGCTCGAAACCGTCACGCTCGACGACAAATACTCGCTCGACTACGGCCGCGCGTTCATGAGCGGCGTGCAGGCGCTGGTCAAGCTGCCGATGCTGCAGCGGCTGCGCGATCAGGCCGCGGGCAAGAACACCGCAGGCTTCATCAGCGGCTATCGCGGCTCGCCGCTCGGCGGCTACGACCAGGCATTGTGGAAGGCCGCCAAGTTCCTGAAAGAACAGAACATCGTGTTCCAGCCGGGCGTGAACGAAGAGCTGGCGGCCACTGCGCTCTGGGGCACGCAGCAGCTCGGCTTCTCGCCGGCGGGCACCAACAGGTTCGACGGCGTGTTCGGCATCTGGTATGGCAAAGGCCCGGGCGTGGACCGCTGCTCCGACGTCTTCAAGCACGCCAACATGGCCGGCACCACCGAGTTCGGCGGCGTGATCGCCGTCGCCGGCGACGACCACATCTCCAAGAGCTCGACGGCAGCGCACCAGAGCGACCACATCTTCAAGGCCTGCGGCACGCCGGTTTTCTTTCCGACCAACGTGCAGGAAATCCTCGACCTCGGCATTCACGCGTTCGCGCTGAGCCGTTTCTCGGGCCTGTGGTCGGGCATGAAGACGATCCAGGAGATCGTCGAATCCAGCGCCACCGCGATGATCGACCCCGAGCGCGTCGAGATCGCGATGCCGACCGATTTCCAGATGCCGCCCGGCGGCCTGCACATCCGCTGGCCCGACCATGCGCTGGAGCAGGAAGCGCGGCTCATGCACTACAAGTGGTATGCCGCGCTGGCCTACATCCGGGCCAACCGCCTGAACCACAACACGATCGAAGGCCCGAACGATCGCTTCGGCATCATGGCCAGCGGCAAGGCCTACAACGACACCCGCCAGGCATTGATCGATCTCGGCCTGGACGATGCCGCCTGCCGGCAGCTCGGTATCCGGCTGCACAAGGTCGCGGTGGTGTGGCCGCTCGAAGCGCAGCTCACCCGCGCCTTCGCCACCGGCCTGCAGGAAATCCTGGTGGTCGAAGAAAAGCGCCAGGTCATCGAATACCAGCTCAAGGAAGAGCTATACAACTGGCGCGCCGACGTGCGGCCCAACGTGGTCGGCAAGTTCGACGAGGGCGAGGTGCACGAGGCCGAGGGCTACTCCGGCGGCGAGTGGTCGATGCCCAACCCGAGCGCGCACACGCTGCTGCGCGCCAATGCCGACCTGAGCCCGGCCATGATTGCCAAGGCGATCGCCCGACGCCTGCGAAAGACCGGCCTGCTTGCTGCGGCCGGCGCCGACATGACTGCCCGCATCGAGGCGCAGCTCGCAATCCTCGAAGCCAAGGAGCGCGCGATGGCGGCGCCCCAGACCATCGGCGTGTCGGATGCGGCGCGCCAGCCCTGGTTCTGCTCGGGCTGTCCGCACAACACCAGCACCGTGGTGCCCGAAGGCTCGCGCGCGATGGCCGGCATCGGCTGCCACTTCATGGCGACCTGGATGGACCGCTCCACCATCGGCTTCACGCAGATGGGCGGCGAGGGCGTGCCGTGGGTCGGGCAGCAGCCCTTCACGACCGACCAGCACATCTTCGCGAACCTTGGCGACGGAACGTACTTTCACAGCGGCCTGCTGGCCATTCGCCAGAGCATCGCGGCCGGCGTCAACATCACCTACAAGATCCTCTACAACGACGCGGTTGCCATGACCGGCGGCCAGCCGGTCGGCGAGCGGCCAGAAGGCCATTCGGTGCTGCAGATCGCCGAGAGCCTGCATGCCGAAGGCACGGTCAAGGTGGTGGTGGTCACCGACGAGCCCGAGAAATACGAGGGCGTGAGCGTGCCGGGCGACAACGTGCGGGTGCGGCATCGCGACGAGCTGGACGAGGTACAGCGCGAGTTCCGGGAGATCAAGGGCACCACGGCCATCATCTACGACCAGACCTGCGCCACCGAGAAGCGCCGCCGCCGCAAGCGCGGCACGGCCGTCGACCCGGCCAAGCGCGTGGTCATCAACGACCTGGTCTGCGAGGGCTGCGGCGATTGCAGCGTCAAGAGCAACTGCCTGTCGGTAGAGCCGCTCGAAACCGAATTCGGCCGCAAGCGCACCATCAACCAGAGCACCTGCAACAAGGACATGAGCTGCCTCAAGGGCTTCTGCCCGAGCTTCGTCACCGTCGAAGGCGGCGAGCTCAGGAAGAAGGCGAAGAACAAGGCCGCAACGCCGGCCGAGCTGGGCGCGCTCGTCGAACCGGCGCTGCCTTCGCTGGCGGGCGGTGGCGTGTGGGGCGTGGTGGTGGCGGGCGTTGGCGGCACCGGCGTCATCACCATCGGGCAGCTGCTCGGCATGGCGGCGCACATCGAAGGCAAGGGCATCGTCACGCAGGATGCGGCGGGCCTGGCGCAGAAGGGCGGCGCCACCTGGAGCCATGTGCTCATCGGCGAGACGCAGGACGACATCCGCACCACCCGCGTCGGCACGGCGGCGGCCGACCTGATCCTGGCCTGCGATCCGCTGGTCAGCGTCAATCCCGAAACGATGGCCCGCATGCGCGAGGGACGCACGCATGTGGCGCTCAACAGCCACAGCACGCCCACGGCGGCGTTCGTGCGCAACGCGAACTGGCAGAACCCGCAGGACGCCTGCGCCGCGGAGATCGCCAGCGCGGTGGGTGTCGATGCGGTCGGCGCCTTCGATGCCGACGCGGCCGCGACATCGCTCATGGGCGACAGCATCTACGTCAACCCCATGATCCTTGGCTACGCATGGCAGAAGGGGTGGCTGCCGCTCGAACACGCATCGCTGATGCGCGCGATCGAGCTCAACGCGGTGGCCGTCGAGAACAACAAGGCCGCGTTCGAATGGGGCCGCCAGGCCGCCGAGCGGCCCGACGAAGTGCAAAAGCGCGTACAGCCCGGGCAGGTCGTCGCATTCAAGAAGCGCGAGACCGTCGACAGCCTGGTCGCACGCCGCGCCGAGTTCCTGACCGGCTACCAGAACGCAGCCTACGCAGCGCAATACAAGGCTTTCGTCGCCAAGGTGCAGCAGGCCGAGTCCGCGCTCGGCAAGACCGCGCTCACTGAAACGGTGGCGCGCTACTTGTTCAAGCTGATGGCGTACAAGGACGAGTACGAAGTCGCGCGGCTGCACACCGACCGCGCCTTCCTGGAGCGCGTCAACGGCATGTTCGAGGGCGACTTCAAACTCAACTACCACCTCGCGCCGCCGCTCATTGCCAAGAAGAACGCCAAGGGCGAGTTGCAGAAGCAGAAGTTCGGCCCGTCCATGCTGACCGGCTTCAGGCTGCTCGCCAGGCTCAAGGGCCTGCGCGGCACGGCACTCGACGTGTTTGGCCGCACCGAGGAGCGCAGGACCGAGCGCGCCCTCATCGGCGAATACCGCGCGAGCATCGAGGAAGTGCTGACCGGCCTCGCTTCCGGCAACCATGCGACTGCGCTGGAAATCGCGAGTCTGCCGGAGCAGATTCGCGGCTACGGCCACGTGAAGGAGCGCAACCTGGCCGCCGCACGCATCCGCTGGACGGAACTGATGGCCAAGTGGCGCAA
>JANOCL010000127.1:0-7671 GCA_031412135.1 Variovorax sp.
GGCAGCAAGACCGTGCGCCAGCTGGTCGACACGGTCAACCAGGACCCGCGGCGCGGCGAGGGCCATGCGACATCGCTCACCAAGATCAGGCTCGACGACATCGCCGTCGGCCGGCTCGAAGCGCAAGGCCTCGCGCCCGACAGCGTGCCCGCGCTCGGCCAGCGGGTGGTGCTGCGCAACAACGCCAACCTGTCGACCGGCGGCAGTGCCACCGACGTGACCGACACCGTGCATCCCGAAGTGGCGGCCCGCGCGGTCGACGCGGCCCAGATGGTTGGCCTGCACATCTGCGGCGTCGACATGGTGTGCGAGAACGTGCTGCGCCCGCTCGAGGAGCAGCACGGCGGCGTGGTCGAGGTCAATGCCGCACCCGGCCTGCGCATGCACATCTCGCCCTCGTTCGGCCGCGGCCGCGCGGTCGGCGAGGCGGTGATGGACACGCTCTACGCCGCCGGCGACGACGGCCGCATCCCGGTGGTGGCCGTCACCGGCACCAACGGCAAGACAACCACCGCCCGGCTCATCAACCACCTGCTTGCCGCCAGCGGCATGCGCACCGGCATGACCAACACCGACGGCGTGTGGGTCGACGGGCGGCAGACCGACAGCGGCGACTGCAGCGGTCCCAAGAGCGCGCGCAACGTGCTGCTGCATCCCGACGTGGATGCCGCGGTGTTCGAAGTAGCCCGCGGCGGCGTGCTGCGCGAGGGCCTTGGCTTCGACCGCTGCCAGGTCGCGGTGGTCACCAACATCGGCAGCGGCGACCATCTGGGCCTCAACTACATCACCACGGTCGAAGACCTGGCGGTGCTCAAGCGGGTGATCGTGCGCAACGTGGCGCCGGGCGGCTATGCGGTGCTCAACGCAGCCGACCCCAACGTGTCCTCGATGGCCGCAAGCTGCCCTGGCAACGTGATCTTCTTCGCCACCGACCGGCAGCATCCCGTGATGGCGACGCACCGGGCGCAGGGCAAGCGCACCGTCTACGTCGACCAGGATGCGCTGGTCGCGGCCGAGGGCTCCTGGCGCGAGCGCATACCGCTGCGCGACGTGCAGATCACCCGCAACGGCACCATCGGCTTCCAGGTCGACAACGTGCTGGCGTCGGTGGCGGCCGCGTGGGCGGTGGGCCTCGACTGGGACACGGTGCGCAGCGGCCTCGCGAGCTTCAAGAACGACGCCGCCGGCGTGCCCGGCCGTTTCAACGTGATGGACTACCGCGGCGCGACCGTGATCGCCGACTACGGCCACAACACCGACGCCATGCGCGCGCTGGTGGCCGCGGTCGACACCATGCCGGCGGCCAAGCGCTCAGTGGTGATCAGCGGCGCCGGCGACCGCCGCGACTGCGACATCCGCGACCAGACCGCCATCCTCGGCCAGGCTTTCGACGACGTCATCCTCTACCAGGATGCGGCGCAGCGCGGCCGCGCCGACGGCGAGGTGATGGCGCTGCTGCGCCAGGGCCTCGAAGGCGCGCAGCGCACCCGCACCATCGACGAGATCCGTGGCGAGTTCATCGCGATCGACACCGCACTCGACCGGCTGCGGCCGGGCGATCTGTCGCTTATCCTGGTTGATCAGGTGGAAGAAGCGCTCGCGCATCTGGCGCAGCGCATCGCGGCCGGCTGACGGACCTGTCCCACACGAAGCCGCGACGGCGGTGGCGCGCGGCTGGATCGCTGTCCCACAGCGGCCGAGGCCTGCGTCGCCCCACACTGCAGAGCTTGCTGCGCAGCCTGCGCGGCACGATCAGGAGCGATCTCGATGAAAACAGCCCTTCATTCTTCTCTTGCCGCGGTGTTTGCGGCGGTCAGCCTGCTCGGCGCGCTGCCGGCATCGGCGCAAGGTCAAGCCACCGGCCCCGGTTCGGAGATCCGCATGCAGCGCGAACGCCTGGTTTGCGACGGCGTCCAGCAAGACCGTGCCGCCTGTCTGCGAGAGGCCGGCGCGGCACGAGACGAAGCCCGCCGCGGCGGCTTGACCAGCGGACAGGGCGGCGACCAGAACGCCATGGCGCGCTGCGACCTGCAGCCGCCGGCCGACCGGGCCGATTGCGAGGCGCGGGTGCGCGGCACTGGCGCGGGCCGCACCTCGGTCGAAGGCAGCGTGATGGGCGGCGGGTTGATCCGCGAAACGGTGACGCCGATCCCGGCACCCGCAGCACCTACCCGCTGACGGCGAGGCCGGCGCGGCGACCGGCCGGCCTTGTCATCAAACTGACATCAAACGCGGCGGCGTGCTGGCTATAGTCATGGGCCTTCCATCCCAGGGATTTCCGCAGCATGAACGCCATCAAGGTCGCTCGCCGGTTCATCGAGACGAACCCAGCCGACGAGTCGGCCCAGATCCTCGCTCGCCTGGTGCTGGCGCTCGAATCGGAGCGCAGCTTCGAGCTGGTCATGCTCTACCAGCTCGACTACAAAAGCTTCGAGCTCGCCATGGACATCCTGAAGGAATGGCGGCTCGACCGGTACTACGCGAGCAAGTCGAAGCTGTTCGACCTGTCGATGCAGGTCAGCCAGCTGCCGGACTGAACCACCGAGGTCGCGACGCGCCGGCTTGAGCCGCTGTCCGACATTTGAACGGGTGCTTTGTAGGCCGGACCGCACGCGCCCCCGTACTAAAAAAGAACTTCGGGCCGCAACGGCCGGGAGTTCTATTTTTGACCCACCAACCCTCCTTCGGCGACACCGACGCGTACCTGTTTCGCGAAGGCACGCATGCCCGCCTCCATGACCTGCTCGGCTGCCACCTGCGCGCCGATGGCGAAGGCGCCCACTTCGCAGTCTGGGCGCCGAACGCCCGCTCGGTCAGCGTCATCGGCGAGTGGAACGGCTGGCAGGACGATGCCGACCCGCTCGCGTCCAGCGACGACGCGACCGGCGTATGGAGCGCGACCTGTGCCGGCGCGCGGCGCGGCAACACCTACAAGTACCGCATCGTGGCTGCAGACGGCCGCGTGCTGCTGAAGGCCGATCCGCTCGCGCTGCTTTCGGAAATGGCGCCTGCGACCGCGTCGCGCGTCTGGTCGCTCGAATACGAATGGAGCGACGGCGACTGGATGGCGACGCGGGCCGGCCGCAATGCGCTGGACGCGCCTGTTTCCATCTACGAAGTTCATCCCGGATCGTGGCGCCGCAAGGACGGCGAGTTCCTCGACTACCGCGAGCTCGCCCACGCACTCGCCGACTACGTGGCCCACATGGGCTTCAGCCATGTCGAGCTGATGCCGATCACCGAGCATCCGTTCTACGGCTCCTGGGGCTACCAGACCACCGGCTATTTCGCACCCACGGCGCGCTATGGCACGCCGCAGGACTTCATGTATTTCGTCGACCACCTGCACCAGCGCGGCATCGGCGTGCTGCTGGACTGGGTGCCCTCGCACTTTCCGACCGACGCGCACGGCCTGGCCGAGTTCGACGGCACGCATCTCTACGAGCATGCCGACCCGCGCCAGGGCTTCCATCCCGAGTGGAACTCCGCCATCTTCAACTACGGCCGCGACGAGGTGCGCAGCTTCCTGATTTCGTCCGGCCTGTTCTGGATGGACCGTTACCACCTCGACGGCCTGCGCGTCGACGCGGTCGCATCGATGCTCTACCTCGACTACGCCCGGAAGGACGGCGAGTGGATTCCCAACCGCCACGGCGGCCACGAGAACCTCGAAGCCATCGACTTCCTGCGCGACCTGAACAGCGCCGTGTACCGCGAGCATCCGGACGCTTTGACGGTGGCCGAGGAATCGACCGCGTGGCCCAACGTGTCGCGACCTATCGAGATGGGCGGGCTCGGCTTCGGCATGAAATGGAACATGGGCTGGATGCACGACATCCTGGCCTACATGAAGGAAGAGGCGGTCCACCGTCGCTGGCACCACGACCGCCTCACGTTCTCGATGGTGTATGCGTTCAGCGAGAACTTCGTGCTGCCGCTCTCGCACGACGAGGTGGTCTACGGCAAGGGGTCGCTGATCAACAAGATGCCGGGCGATGCCTGGCAGCAGTTCGCCAACCTGCGCGCCCTGTTCGCCTTCATGTGGGCGCACCCAGGCAAGAAGCTGCTGTTCATGGGCGGCGAGTTCGCCCAGCGGCGCGAATGGACGCACGAGGGCGAACTCGAATGGTGGGCGGCCGAATCGCCGGAGCATCGCGGCGTACAGGACCTGCTGCGCGAACTCAACCGCATCCACCAGACGGAGCCGGCGCTGCACCATCTCGATTTTTCGCCCGAAGGCTTCGAGTGGATCGAGGCCGACGACCGCGAAAAAAGCGTTGTCGCCTTCCTGCGCCGCGGCCGCGACGGCAGTCCGGTGCTGGTGGTCTGCAACCTGACGCCGGTGCCCCGGCAGAACTACTGCATCGGCGTTCCGAGCGGCGGCACCTGGGTCGAAATCCTCAACAGCGATGCCCGCGCATTCGGCGGCTCGGGCTGGGGAAACCTCGGCTCCGTCGAAGCCGCGCCGGTGGCGTCCCATGGGCGCAAGCACTCGGTGTCGCTGACGCTGCCTCCGCTCTCCACCCTCTTCCTGAAGGTTCGCGCCGATGCTTGAACGCCCGACTTCCAAAGCCGCCCCGCAAAAGAAACCCGTCGCGAAGCCGATTGCCAGGAAGCCTGCCGCTGCAGCACCGGCTTCGGTGCCCGCCCCGATCGACACAACCGACGGCCGCAGCCGCGCCGTGATCGATGCGGTGCTGCCGGCGGTAGATGGCGGCCGCTTCGCAGTCAAGCACGTGGCCGGCGAGAGCCTGCGTATCACCGCGCACTGTTTCGCCGATGGCCACGATGCGCTGTGCGTCATGCTGCAGTGGTGGGCCGAGGGCGCCACCGAACGGCACGAGCTGGCGATGGAACTGGAATTCAACGACGAGTGGCATGCGGAGTTCACGCCGCCGACGCCCGGTCGCTATGCCTACACGGTGTCCGCGTGGGTCGATGGCTTCGCGTCCTGGCGGCACGAGCTCGAGCGCCGCGTCGACCCCGACGACATTCGCCTCGCCGCCCGCGTGGGTGCGCTGGAGATCACGGGTGCGGCCGGCCGCGCTTCCGGCCAGGATCGGGCTGCACTGGAACGCTGGGCGCGCGCCCTGGAAGCCGGTGCGGCCGACGAAGCGATGACCACGCCCGCCCTCAAGGCGCTGGCGCTGGACGAGCCGCTGGCGCAAACCGCTGGCCGCTATCCGGACCGCAGCCTCGAGACCCGGTTCAAGGCCGAGCTTCCGCTCACCGTCGACCGCGAACGCGCCCGCTTCAGCACCTGGTATGAACTCTTCCCCCGCTCGGCCTCCACCCGACCGGGCGCGCACGGCACCTTCCGCGACGTCGAGGAGCGCCTGCCGGGCATCGCGGCCATGGGCTTCGATGTCGTCTACTTCCCGCCCATCCATCCGGTCGGCCGCGAGCAGCGCAAGGGCCGCAACAATGCACTCGCGGCCGAGCCGGGCGACGTCGGCAGCCCCTGGGCGATCGGCGCCGCCGAGGGCGGGCACAAGGACATCCTGCCGGCGCTTGGCACGGCCGAGGACTTTCGGCATCTGGTGCAGGCAGCGCGCGGCCACGGGCTCGAAATCGCACTCGACATCGCCTTTCAGTGCGCCCCCGACCATCCGTACGTGAAGGCGCATCCGGACTGGTTCCGACGCCGGCCCGATGGCAGCGTGCAGTACGCCGAGAACCCGCCCAAGAAGTACCAGGACATCTATCCGTTCAACTTCGAGACCGAAGACTGGCGGGCGATGTGGACCGAACTCAAGAGCGTGTTCGACCACTGGATCGCGCAGGGTGTCTCGATCTTCCGCGTCGACAACCCGCACACCAAGTCGTTCGCCTTCTGGGAATGGGCCGTCACCGAGGTGAAGCGGGCGCATCCGGAGGTGATCTTCCTGGCGGAGGCCTTCACCCGGCCGAAGGTGATGCACCGGCTCGCCAAGCTCGGCTACAGCCAGTCGTACACCTACTTCACCTGGCGCAACAGCAAGGCGGAACTGACCGAATACTTCACCGAGCTATCGCAAGGACCGGGGCGCGACTACTTCAGGCCGAACGTCTGGCCGAACACGCCGGACATCCTGCACGAGCGGCTGCAGGGCGGCGAAGAGCCGGTCTTCAAGTCGCGGCTGGTGCTGGCCGCCACGCTGGCCGCGAACTACGGCATCTACGGCCCGGCCTACGAGCTGATGGAACACCTGCCGCGCGGCGCGTCCAGCGAGGAATACCTCGATTCCGAGAAGTACCAGTTGCGCGACTGGGACTGGTCGCCCGACGCCGGCCTGCGCCCCTTCATCGCGCGCGTCAACCGCATCCGGCAGGCGAATGCTGCCCTCCACGCCGACCACAGCCTGCGCTTCCTGAACGTCGACAACGACCGGCTGATCGCCTACATGAAGCAATCCGTTGACGGCAGCAACGTGGTCGTGACGGTGGTCAACCTCGATGCGCGCAATACCCAGTCGGGCTGGATCGAACTCGACCCGGAAACCATCGGCGTCACCGCCGGCCAGCCGTTCCAGATGCACGACCTCATGACCGACCAGCGCTACATCTGGGAAGGCGGGCGGCACTTCGTGATGCTCGACCCGCACCGGCTGCCGGCCCACATCTTCGCGGTACGCCGGCGGGTGCGCGACGAGCGCGAATTCGACTACTACGCCTGAGGCCGCATCAATGAACGCACCCCTGCCCACGCTGGCTCTCGAAACGGTGGAGATCGACACCTCGGACGATCCGACCTGGTACCGCGACGCCGTGATCTACCAGCTCAACGTGAAGGCTTTCTTCGACAGCAACGACGATGGCGTGGGCGACTTCAAGGGCGTCACCGCCAAGCTCGACTACGTGAAGGAACTCGGCGTCAACACGATCTGGCTGATGCCCTTCTACCCGTCGCCGCTGCGCGACGACGGCTACGACATCGCGGCCTACGAAGACGTGCACAGCCAGTACGGCAACCTGGACGACTTCCGCCAGATGCTGGAGGAGGCGCACCGCCGCGAGTTGCGGGTGATCACCGAACTGGTCATCAACCACACCTCCGACGAGCATCCGTGGTTCCAGGCCGCCCGCAACGCGCCGCCCGGCTCGCCGGAGCGCGACTTCTACGTCTGGAGCGACACCGACCAGCTGTACAAGGGCACGCGGATCATCTTCACCGACACCGAGACTTCCAACTGGAGCTGGGACCCGGTGGCCAAGGCCTACTACTGGCACCGCTTCTTCAGCCACCAGCCCGACCTGAATTTCGACAACCCGGAAGTTCTCGAAGCCGTCTACCGCACCATGCGCTTCTGGCTCGACATGGGCGTCGACGGCTTCCGGCTGGACGCCGTGCCCTACCTGATCGAGCGCGACGGCACCAGCAACGAGAACCTGCCCGAGACGCACGTCGTCATCAAGCAGCTGCGCGCCGCGATCGATGCGCAGTACAAGAACCGCTTCCTGCTGGCCGAAGCCAACATGTGGCCCGAAGACGTGCGCGAATACTTCGGCGACGGCGACGAGTGCCACATGGCCTACCACTTCCCGCTCATGCCGCGGATGTACATGGCGATCGCGCAGGAAGACCGCGACCCGATCGTCGAGATCCTGCAGCAGACGCCCGACGTTCCGGAAGGCTGCCAGTGGGCCATCTTCCTGCGCAACCACGACGAGCTCACGCTCGAGATGGTGACC
>JANOCL010000128.1:0-15452 GCA_031412135.1 Variovorax sp.
CTTCGCGACCGCTGCCGCGCGGTTGGCATCGAGGGTCGGCGCGTGCCGGTCGATCACACGGCGCAGGTCGGGACGGATCGCATCCAGGTCGTGCTCGGCGCCCGTCGCGGCCGCGACCGCCTGCGCATCCATGGCCTCGAGCCGCACCAGCGGCTGGCCCTCGACCAGGTAGTCGCCCGGCGCTGCCAGCAGTGCCGTCACGCAGCCGGCCGCAGGCGCATGCAGCAAGTGCTCCATCTTCATCGCCTCGAGCACGCCGAGCTGCGCGCCGGCGGGCACGATGTCGCCGACCTCGACCTCGAACTGCACCAGCCGTGCCGGCATCGGCGCGGCGACCATCAGGCCGTCGTCTTCGGGCGCGGACGCAAAGGCCGCAGCCGTGCGCACCGAGACGGCCGGCATCGGCGCCCTTGCCGCAGCGTCCGCCTCGAGCTGCGCCGCAGCAGCCAGCAGATCGGCCAGGTGCGACTCGACGAATCGCGTGTGCAGCGTCTGCGACGCGAATTCCGGCCGCATCGCGATGGCGCGCAGCAGCGCCAGGTTGGTCGCGATGCCGTCGATGCGGCATTCGGAAAGTGCGCGCAGCGAGCGCCGCAGCGCGTCTTCGAAACGCGCCGACGGCGAATGCACGATCAGCTTGGCCAGCAGCGTGTCGTAGTGCGGCGATGGCGCCAGACCCGGACAGCCGTGCGTATCGACGCGCACGCCCGGACCGGACGGCAGGTCGAAACGCGCCAGCATGCCGCCGGACGGGCGCGCGTTGCCTTCTGCATCGAGCGTCTCGGCATTGATGCGCCACTGCACCGCGAAGCCGCGCTGCACTGCAACGCATGACGGATCGATGCCGAGTTCATGCAGGCGCCGACCGGCTGCAATGCCGATCTGCAACTGCACCAGGTCGAGCCCGGTGACCGCCTCCGTCACGGTGTGCTCGACCTGCAGGCGCGGGTTGGCCTCGATGAAAACAAAGGGCAGCGTCGTGGACTGCATGTCCACCAGAAACTCGAAGGTGCCGAGGCCCTGGTAGCCGACCGCCTGCGCCATGCGCAGCGCAGCGGCGGTGAGCGCCGCGCGCAGGCTGTCGGTGAGCGTCGGGCTCGGCGCGATTTCCACCAGCTTCTGAAAGCGCCGCTGCAGGGTGCATTCGCGCTCGCCAAGGCTGGCGACGTCCTGGCCGTCGCCGATCACCTGCACCTCGATGTGGCGCGCATCGCGCATCAGCCGCTCGACGTAGACGCCCTCCACGCCAAACGCGGCCCTGGCTTCCGACATGCAGCGCGCATGCGCCTCGGGCAGTTCGGCTGCGTCCCGCACGGCGCGCATGCCGCGGCCGCCGCCGCCGCCGATGGCCTTGAGCATGACGGCGGCTCCTGCGCCATCGCCCTGCTGGGCCGCGAAGAACGCCTGCGCCTCGGCCAGCGTCACCGCGCCGGGGCTGCCGGGCATCACCGGCACATCGCACTGCCCGGCCAGCGCGCGTGCGCGTGCCTTGTCGCCGAACAGCGCGAGCTGCGCCGGCGTCGGGCCGATGAAGCGCAGCCCCGCATCGGCACAGGCCTGTGCGAACGCTGCACGTTCGCTCAGGAAGCCGTAGCCCGGATGCACCGCATCGCAGCCCTGCGCGCGCGCCACCGCGATCAGCGCTTCGATGTCGAGGTAGGCCGAAGGCCCGGTGGCCGCCAGCGGCACCGCCGCATCGGCCAATTGCACATGCAGTGCAGCGGCATCGTCTTCGGCATGGACGGCAACGCTCGCGATGCCGAGGTCGTGCAGCGCGCGCACCAGCCGCACGGCGATTTCGCCGCGGTTGGCCACCAGGACTTTCTTGAACATGCGATCAGTCCTTCAACAGCCGTCGCAGCACCTTGCCGGCGCCGGTGGTGGGCAGTGCGTCGATGAAGCGCACCGCACGCGGCGCCTTGTAGCTCGCCATGTTCTCGCGCGACCAGGCGATGAGTGCCTCTGCATCGAGTTCGGCGCCGGGCTTGCGCACCACGAAGGCCTTGACCACTTCGCCCTTCTCGGCATCGGGCTGCGCGATCACCGCAGCCTGTGCAACGCCCGGATGCTTGATGAGGATGGTCTCGACCTCTTCCGGGAACACGCTGTAGCCGGAAACCTTGATCATTTCCTTGAAGCGGCCGATGAAGCTGAGGTAGCCGTCGGCGTCGATCTTGCCCATGTCGCCCGTATGCACCCAGCCGTTGCGCAGCGTGGCCGCGGTGGCTTCGGGCTTGTTCCAGTAGCCCTTGAACGATCCGGCGCTGGTGAGCACGATCTCGCCGACCTCGCCCGCCGGCCTGTCGGCGCCGGTGTCGGTATCGACGATGCGGATGGTGACGCCCGGCACCGCCACACCTTGCGTTCCCCAGCGCGGCGCATGGTGCGGCGTGTAGGTGTCGCAGGTGTGGGTTTCGGAAAGGCCGTAGGCCGCCTCGAACGAACTGCAGTTGCCTGCGAAGCCGCGCCATTGCGCGGCCAGCGGCTCGGTGAAGGTGATGCCGAAGCTCGTGACCGGATTCATGCGCAGGCTCGAAAGGTCGAAGCCTCCGATGCCTGCGACCTGCATGCAGGCGACGTTCATCGGCGCGATGCTGTACCACCAGCTCACCTTGCAACGCTCGATCGCCTGCAGCACGGTGCGCGGCTCGAACCGGTGCAGCAACACCGACGTGGCGCCGGTGAGCACCGGCACGTTGACGCCCATCAGCATGCCGGCGATGTGATACAGCGGCGCGATCGACAGCAGCACGTCGCCCTGCGCAACACCGTTGCAGTCGGCAGCGGCGCGGGTCTTGAAGAGCGCATTGCCGTAGCTCAGCATCGCGCCCTTGGGCAGCCCGGTGGTGCCGGAGGTGTAGGTCATCAGCGCGACGTCGTCCATCGACAGCTGCACAGGGGTCGGCCTGGCGCTGCCTTGCATTGCCGCCAGGAAGTCTTCGCAGCCGTGCGGCAACGTCCGCGGCTCGCTGGCCGACGAGGCCAGCTCCGCCGGCAGGTCGAGCGTGGGCTCGGACGGCAGCAGGTCCGCATAGTGCACTGCGAACACATGCACCAGGCTGCTGCCCGCTGCACGCACCTTGTCGACCACCGGCAGCAGCTGCGAGGCAGCGACGATCACCCGCGCCTTCAGGTCGTTGACCTGGTAGGCCAGTTCGTGCTCCTTGTTGAGCGGGCCGCTCGGGCAGACGATGGCGCCGATCTTCTGGATGCCGAAATGCGCCACCAGGTACTGCGGGCAGTTGTTGAGGAAGAGCACCACCGGCTCTCCTTTCGCGACACCGATTTGCTGCAGCCGGGCCGCGAAGGCATCGCTCGCGGCATCGAGCTCGGCATAGCTCATCGCATGGCCGTACCAGAGGCAAGCCGGGTGCCCGCCCCGCTCGCGCGCATGGGTTCGCAGGTACTCGTGCAGCGGCTGCTGCGGGCGGCGGGGTAGCTCTTGCGTTGTCTCCATGGCGTCAATCTCACAGGGTTATCGATAGGGCGCGGCGCTTGCCAACCCCGCATGGTGCACAAACAATCCTACCGATGGGTAGAACATCGGAGACACCGCACAAACCCCACCTGCCGCAGGGCACCGGGCGCCAGCGCGCCGCGACGCAGTCGACCGACGTGCAGCGCGAGCGAATCCTGGCGGCCGCTGCCGATCTGTTTGCACGGCAGGGCTACGCGAACACGACCATGGCGCAGATCGTGCGCGCACTCGGCATGACCAAGCCGTTCGTCTACTACTACTTCCGCGACAAGCAGGAGATCTTCGAGACGCTCTCGTGGCGGCCCACGGTCGACTGCTTCACCGCGATGGACTTTGCCGAGGACGACGCGCGTTGCGCGATCGACAAGGTCAAGGAAGGTATCGAGCGGCTGATTCGCGCGACGGTCATGCACCACCCCTGCGCCTTCTTCGCCTACAAGGAGCCGCAGGTCTATCGCGCCGAGTACATCGACGCGCAGCGCCGGCTGGCGCATCACTTCTACGACCGGCTCTGCCCCTTGCTCGAGCGGGCGCGGCGCGACGGCGACCTGGACTTCAACGACACCCGGATCACCGCCTTCGCGGCATGCAGCCTGCCGGGCTTTCTGTACAGCTGGTACCGGCCCGACGGCCGCCTCTCGCCCGATGCGGTGGTGGCCGAGCTTTCCAGACTCGCCTGGCGCGTGCTCGGCCTGCGCGAGCGAAGTTCTTCCCCCACGAACCCTTCAGGAGACAGCCCATGACGACGATTCCTTTCCGTATTGCATCCGTCGCGGCCGCGGCGCTCCTGGCGGCCGGCGCCGCGCACGCCCAGCAGACCTACAAGATCGCCTACATCGATCCGCTGTCGGGACCGTTCGCGAACGTGGGCGAGCTGATGCTCACGCACACGCAGTACGCCATCGAGGACATCAATGCCAAGGGCGGCGTGCTGGGCGGCACGAAGCTGCAGCTGCTGCAGTTCGACAGCAAGCTCTCGGCGCAGGAAAGCCAGAGCGCGCTGCAGGCGGCCATCGACCAGGGTGCGCAGGCCATCGTCACCGGTGGCTCGGGTTCGTCGGTGGTCGCGGCGCTGGTGCAGTCGGTCAGCCGCTGGAACCAGCGCAATCCGGGCAAGGAACTGCTGGTGCTCAACCACTCGTCGATCGACCCCGACATGACGGGCAAGACCTGCAGCTTCTGGCACTTCCAGACCGAGGCCAACACCGCGATGAAGATGAAGGCGCTGGCCAACTACATCAAGAAGACGCCGGACATCAAGAAGGTCTACCTGCTGAACCAGGACTACGCCCACGGCAGGCAATGGGCCAGCTACGGCCGCCAGCTGGTGGGCCTGGCGCGGCCCGACATCCAGTTCGTCGGCGAGACGCTGCATCCGATCGGCCGCGTGAAGGACTTCTCGCCCTACCTGGCCAACGTGCGGCAGGCCGGTGCCGATTCGGTGATCAGCGGCAACTGGGGCCAGGACATGACGCTGCTGCTGAAGGCGGCCGGCGATGCCGGCTACAACCTGCGCTATTTCAACCACAGCGCCGGGTCGGTGCCGGGCACCGTGCTCGCCGTGTCGCAGGCCAGGCTGGGCCAGCTCACGTGGGTGGCCGAGTGGCATCCGGGCCAGGCCGACATGCCCAGGGCAGACGCACTGGCCAAGGCCTACAAGGCGAAGACCGGCAAGGACTTTCTCGCGCCGCGCATCGAACTGACGCCGCGCATGCTGGCCGCTGCCATCGACAAGGCCGGCAGCACCGACACGGTGAAGGTGGCGCGTGCACTCGAGGGCATGAGCTTCGACTCGGTGGTCGGGCCGGTGCGCATGCGCGCCGAAGACCACCAGCTGCTGATGCCGCAGGTGGTCAACACCATCGCGCCGGTAGACGGCAAGACGGTCAAGGTCGGATGGGAGGGCACCAACTACGGGTTTCGCACCGATGCGGTCTACACCGGCAACGAACTGGCGCAGGGGACCGAATGCAAGATGGTGCGGCCATGATGGGCGCTAAGGGATAGCCCTGCCCGCCGCCTGCCACGGCGTCGAGATACTGCGGTGTCGCGCACCACCGCATCGCTTAGAGGCACAAGAACACCATGGCAGGAAAGAACGCGCTCTACCCGATCCCCCATCCGGCGAAGAAGCCGTTTGTCGGCAACATCCTTTCGATCGGCTCCGAATCGCCGGTGCTCGACATGTGGAAGATCGCGCAGGAGCTCGGCCCGATCTATTGGCTCGACATGCCGGGCATGCCCGTGATCGTGGTGTCGTCGGCCGCGCTGGTCGACGAGCTGTGCGACGAGAAGCGCTTCGACAAGAGCACCAAGGGCACGCTGCGCCGGCTGCGGGCGCTGTCGCACGGGCTCTTCACCTCCGACACGCACGAGTCGACCTGGTCGAAGCCGCACAACATCCTGCTGGCCAACTTCAGCCAGCGCGCGATGCAGGCCTATCACCCGATGATGCTGGACATCGCCGATCAGCTGGTGACCAAGTGGGAGCGGCTCAACTTCGACGAAGAGGTCGACGTGGTACGGGACATGACCGCGCTCACGCTCGACACCATCGGCCTGTGCGGCTTCGGCTACCGCTTTAACTCCTTCTACCGCGAGGGCTTTCATCCCTTCGTCGATGCGATGGTGCGAACGCTCGAGACGGTGCAGAACCGGCGCGGCATTCCGCTCGAGGAGTTCATGCTCAAGAAGGAGCTGGCGCAGCAGCGCAAGGACGTGCGCTACATGCACAAGATGGTCGAAGACATCGTGCGCGAGCGGCGCGAGAGCGGCGCCGACATCGCGACCAAGCCCGACCTGTTGAGCTACATGATCGCGGGCGTCGACAAGAAGACCGGCGAGCAGCTGGACGACCGGCAGATCCGCGACGAGTGCATCGAGTTCCTGATCGCCGGCCACGAGACCACCAGCGGCCTGCTGTCGTTCGCCATCTACTTCCTGCTGAACCATCCCGAGGCGATGGCCAAGGCGCAGGCCGAGGTCGACAGCGTGCTCGGCCCCGACCCGTCGGTGAAGGCCACGTATGCGCAGGTGAACCGGCTCGGCTACGTGCTGCAGGTGCTGAAGGAATCGCTGCGCATGTTTCCGACCGCGCCGGCGATCGCGATGGCCGCAAAGGAAGACACGACCATCGGCGGCCAGTACACGATCAAGAAGCGCAACATGGTCATCATGCATGCGCTGGCGCTGCACCGCGACAAGACGGTGTGGGGCGAAGACGCCGACCGCTTCAACCCCGACCACTTCAGCCGAGAGGCCGAGCGCGAGCGGCCGGTGAATGCTTTCAAGCCCTTCGGCAACGGACAGCGTGCCTGCATCGGCCGGCAGTTCGCATTGCAGGAGGCGGTGCTCACGCTCGGCATGATTCTGCAGCGCTTCACGCTGGTCGACCACACCGGCTACCAGCTCAAGATCAAGGAAGCGCTCACGATCAAGCCCGAGGGCTTCAGGATCAAGGCGCTGCTGCGCGACCCGACCACGCGCAGCCGCGGCGAGGCTTCGTCGACACAAGCGCCTGCGACCGCGCCGCGGTCAGCCGCCGCGGCGCCGCAGTCCGCGCGGCACGGCACCTCGCTCCTGGTGCTGCAGGGCTCCAACCTCGGCACCGCCGAAGACCTGGCGCGCCAGTTGGCCGAGGCCGGCGAGATGCGCGGCTTTTCGAGCCAGGTCGCATCGCTCGACGACTATGCCGAGCGGCTGCCCGCGACCGGCGCGGTCGCCATCGTCTGCGCGTCGTACAACGGCGTCGCGCCGGACAACGCGACCGAGTTCCACCGCTGGCTGGAGCGTGCCGACGACTCACTCAACGGCGTGCGCTTCAGCGTGTTCGGCTGCGGCAACACCGACTGGGCATCGACCTACCAGGCGGTGCCGCGCCGCATCGACGAGCGCCTGGCCGCACTCGGCGCGACGCGCGCGCATGCGCGCGGCGAAGGCGATGCACGAGAAGACATGGACGGCGCCTTCCAGGACTGGAGCGATGCGCTGTGGCCGACGCTGGTCGCCGCCTTCGACCTGAAGGAAGCGGCCGAAGCGCCGTCGCAGGGCGAACCGCTCTACACGCTGGAGGAGTTGCCGCCGCCGCAAAAGAACGCATTGGTCGATGCGATGGGCGCGGTGGCGATGCGCGTCATCGCCAACCGCGAACTGCAAGGCGCGGGCGGCACTGCCGCAGGCGAAAGCCGGTCGACCCGCCATGTCGAGCTGCAGCTGCCCGAAGGCGTGAGCTACCGCGCAGGCGACCATCTGAGCGTGGTGCCGCGAAACGGGCCGGCGCAGGTCGAGCGCGCAATGGCGCGCTTCGGCTTCGACCGCAAGGCGCACGTGCGGCTGCAGGCTGCGGCGGGCCGCAAGGCCGCGCTGCCGATCGATGAAGTGATTGCCGTCGACCGCCTGCTCGGCGACTACGTCGAACTGCAGGACGTGGCCACGCGCAAGCACATCGCGCAGCTCGCCGCGCACACCGAATGCCCGGCGACCCGGCCGAAGCTGCTGGCACTCTCCGGTGCAGACGAAGCGTCTGCCGCGCTCTACCGCAGCGACGTGCTGCAGAAGCGCAAATCGGTGCTCGACCTGCTGGAGGAGTTTCCGGCCTGCCAGCTGCCCTTTGCGGGGTATCTGGAGATGCTGTCGCCGCTGACGCTGCGCTACTACTCCATTTCTTCGTCACCACGGGTTGATGCGGGCCGCTGCAGCGTCACCGTGGGCGTAGTGGCGGGCGCCGCGCGCTCGGGGATCGGCCAGTTCGAAGGCGTGTGCTCCAGCTATCTCGCGCGGACCGAGGCGGGCGAGACGGTGCACGGCGTCGTGCGCGAGACCACGGCCGAAGGCTTCCGCCTGCCGGACGACGCGAAGCGCCCGGTGATCATGGTCGGCCCCGGCACCGGCCTGGCGCCCTTCCGCGGCTTTCTGCAGGAACGCGAAGCGAACATCGCACAAGGCACGGCGCCCGGGGAGGCGATGCTTTTCTTCGGCTGCAGGCATCCGGAGCAGGACTTCATCTACGCCGACGAGCTCAAGGGCTGGGCCGAGCGCGGCGTGGTGCAGCTTCACACCGCCTTCTCGCGCGCCGGCGAGCGCAAGGTCTATGTGCAGGACCTCATCCGCGAGCAGGCGTCGCATGTCTGGCGGCTGCTCGAAGCCGGCGCGATCGTCTACGTGTGCGGCGATGGCTCGCGCATGGAACCCGACGTGCGGCGCGCGCTCGGCGACATCGCGCGGGAGCACGGGGCGGATGGCAATGGGTGGATGGACCGGATGATTGCGGACAAGCGCTATGTGCTCGATGTGTGGGCGGGAGGTTGAGACCGGGGTCGGGTTCTTGCGGGCACCGGCGGCCCGGCGAGTGGCGCGCATCGTGAGCAGGTCCACTCCTACAGACGGCGCAAGTCTCCTGTCGCGGAATTGAATCCTCGAGAAGCAGATTGCTGCTTCGCACCGCACCGACTGGAGGAAGAGATGCATCTGACTTTGCTGCCCTCGTCCGTCCGCGAATCCGCCTATCGCCGCAAGTTCATCGACAACCGGGACGAGAACCTCTTCATGGGGTCCTTCGACAGTTTCGAGGCCGCCGAAGCCGCTGCGCCGCCTGGCACGCCCATCGGGTACGACAACGCCCCTGCGAGCGTTTGCTACAGCCACCAGGTCGCCTTCTACGACTATCCGGGCCTGTTCTGGATCGGCCATTCGCTGCAAGAGGGGCTGCGCAGCATCTTCGATCTCGGCGGCAACGTGGGCATCAAGTACTACGCGTTCCGCCGGGTGCTCGACTACCCGCCCGAACTCCGCTGGACCGTCTGCGACGTGCCAACCGTGGTGATGAGCGGCCGGGAACTGGCCCTCCTGCGCAACGCCGCCCCGCAGCTGGGATTTACCACCGACTACCGGGACGCCAGCGGTTGCGACGTGCTCTATGCCTCCGGCAGCCTGCAGTACCTGCCGAATCACATCTCGGACATCATCGCGGCGCTGCCGGTGAAGCCTCGGCGCGTCGTGCTCAACATCACCGCGGTACACCCCCAGCGAACGCTCTACACGCTCAACAGCATCGGCTTTGCCGTCTGCCCCTACCGGATCCAGCACCACGACCAGCTGATGGCAGAACTGGCAGAGGCTGGCTACAAGCGGCGCGATGCGTGGCGCAACACCGGCAAGCCGATCGAGGTGCCTTTCGTCGACGATGGCGAGAAGCCCTACTACGCAGGCTGCTGCTTCGACCTGCCCTAGGGCCGCCAGTCTCAGCCGTTGAACCCTTGGTCGCTGCGTGGCGCTCCGGGCGCCTGCGCGTCGAGCGACTGCCGGTACTTGATGCAGCCCCGCATGAACTGCGGCCACGCGGGTACATCGATCGAAGGCCTGATCTGTTCCGGCAGCAGTGACCAGAGGTTCGGGTGATGCCAGCAGAGATCGTGGCCGCTGGCGTCCCTGTGCTGCCGGATGGCCGTGCGCAGTTTCTTGACTTCGGCAGCCAGTTCTTCACGGGATAGCGCTTCAAGGTCATCGTCCATCACCGGGCCTCCAGAACTTCGCGTCAACTCACTCTTCGCGCGCAGGATCGGGATAGACCAGCGGCCCCAGCCGCCCGCGGTTGAATGGCTTCCATTGACCTTCGGGCTGCGCCAGCCGGTCGGCCAGCGCATAAAGCACGGCCGGATGGGCGCCGAGGCCGAGGTGGCTCGCCACCACTTCGATGTTCTCCGCCCGCGGCCCGGCGTCCTCGATGCTGCAGCGCCAGGCAACCACGCCGTCGCTGCGGCTGAAGATGGAGGTGGTTGGCACCGGCGGCGTCGGCATCACATGCTGCATGCGGCGCGGGTCTTCGGAGCTCTGGCCGCTCACGCCTTCGTAGACGCGCCATGCGTGCGTGGCGCGGGCACTGCCCTTGAACGGGCTGCCGAGCGTGACCACGCTGCGCACCAGGTCGGGCCGGCTCGATGCGAGCAGGCGGGCATAGACGCCGCCCAGGCTCCAGCCGACCAGGCTGACCTTCTTGCCGCTTTCGGCATGCAGCGATTCGAGCTTGCGGACCATGCCGTCCTCGATGCCGCGGCGCGGGCCCAGATTGCGGCCCAGCCCCCAGCCGTGCGCGTCGTAGCCGCGTCCGCTCAGGTAGATGCGCAGCAGCTTGGTCGAGCCGTCGCCGGCCACCAGGCCCGGCAGCACCAGCACCGGATGGCCGTCGCCGCGCGGTGTGAGCTGCAGCAGCGGCCACAGGGCCACGGCGGCGCCGGCCTCCCACACGGCGCGGGCTTCGGCGAGAAGCAGCAGGCGCGAGGGCGGTGCGATCGTTCGTTGTCGTGTGGCGGCCATCATTTTCAGAGAGGTACTTGTCGTCATTCAGGTGAAGATGCCGCGGCTGCATTGCGGGCCGAGTCGGACGGCAGCCTCATTTATCCGAGGTATTTGCCCCTCAGGTAATCGAGGTAAGCCCTCGACTCCCGTGAGACATAGGGGGAAATCAGGGTGAGCGTGTAGAAGGCCGCCAGGCCCGGGTCGGCCTGCTGCAGCGCGTCGCGCCCCGGCACCAGCCGCTCGAAGGAGAGCCAGCAGGTGGTGGTGAAGACCATCTGCAGCGCGAGCATCTGCGCCTCTTCGGCGGTGGCCTCGATGACACCCGCGGCCAGCAGCGTCTCGCACAGCGACTTGGCGGCAAGCAGGTTCTGCGCCGTCAGCGCCTGCGCCCGCTGGCCGAGCGCCGGGTACTCGCCGGCCAGGAAGGCCATGTCCCGGTAGACGAAGCGGTAGTCGTCGATGGTCTCGAAGCGCAGGTGCAGCGCGAGCCAGAGATCGTCAATGGCGCGCACGCTGTCCGATGACGCATTGAGCAGTTCGAGCCGGTCTTCGAAGCGGCGGAACAGCCGGTCGACGATCAGCTGCTTGGCCTTGAAGTGGTAGTGCAGGTTGCCCGGGCTGATCTGCAGTTCGGCTGCGATGCGGTGCGTCGACACGGCCGCGAGCCCCTGTGCGTTGAACAGCGCAAGGCTGGCCTGCAGGATGCGTTCGCGCGTGTTCGGGCTGGCCACGGGGCGGGGTGCCTCGGGCTCAGCGCTTGCGCCGGCCGGATTCGGCGCGCTCTAGATGTTCGAGCAGAAGGCGCATCTGCTCGCGCAGTTCACGTATCTCGTCGGCGCTCGGCATGCCGAGGCGCTGCAAGGCGGTGGCGACGCGCTGGTCGAACACGTCCTCGAACTTCCGGATGCCGAAGCCACCCGGCTTGCCGTCCTTGGCGGGGCCGATGCCGAGCAGGTTCTCGATCACGTTGGTCTGGCGCTTGACGACATCGTTGCGCACGTTGTCCAGCGCCTTCAGGCCGGCGCGCAGGAGGCCCTGCGCGCCGGCCTGCTTGGGTTGCGCAGCGGCCTTGGCAGCCCCGACGACCTTGGCGGCGCGGGGTGTTTTCTTTACCGCGGCCGGCGTCTTGCGCGGCGCGGACTTCCTGGCGGGTGCCGCCACGTTCATCAAGCCTTGCGGGCGACGCGGGCTGCGCGGCGGGCGACCGGCTTGGCCTTGGCCTTCACCGTGCGGGCGGCTTTCACCACGGCCGGGGTGCCGGCGACGCGGCTTTCGATCTGGCGGGCGCCGGCAGCGATGCGGTCGGCGATCTGCACCGACACATTGGCCATCGGCTGGTGGATGCTGCCGAGCGTCTTCAGCATCGAGCTGCCCAGTGGCGATTCGATGCGGGCAGCGACGTTGGCAACGGATGCGATGCCGCCGGTGGTGCCGGTGGCAACGCGGTCCATCAGGTTGACGATGCGACTGGTGTCGATGTCGAGGCGGTTGCCGAGGAAGCCGGCGACCTTGTCGAGGCGGGCAAAGCGCGAGGCGGCACCGCCGAGCAGGCGGTGGGCACCGCTGCGGTACGCGCCGACCAGGGTCTTGCCTGCGTCGTTGTACTGGCCGACCACGTGGATCGCGGCGGTGGAGAAGTCGGTGCTGGAAACGTGGGCGGTGGACATGGTGCTTTCCTGTTGAAGTTGATGGGGTTCATCTTCTTCGCAAAGCCCTAGGCCGCGAAAGCTAGAACCGTTCGATAGTTAGTCCAACTGCCCCAATTCCGGGCGCCGCCTTCAGCCCCTGACGTGCAGGCCGGCGGTGCCGGCTTCCATGCGGCCAATCGCGCGGGCCGCAGCGAAGCCCTCGCGCCTGAAGAGCGCCAGCACCTCATCGGCCGTCTCGGGCGCGCAGCTCACCAGCAGGCCGCCCGATGTCTGCGGGTCGCTCAGCAGGTCTTGCGCGACCGCCGGCAGCCCCGCGTCGAGCAGCACCTCGGCGCCGTAGCCCTGCCAGTTGCGCCCGGACGCGCCGGTGACGAAGCCGTCGGCCGCCATCTGCGCCACGCCGGCCATCAGCGGCACCTGCGTCCAGTCGATCACGGCGCGCAGGCCGGCGCCGCGCGCCATCTCGAGCACATGGCCGGCCAGGCCGAAGCCGGTCACGTCGGTCAGCGCATGCACGCCGTCGAGCGCCGCCAGCGCTATGCCCGGCTTGTTGAGCAGCGTCGTGCTGGCGATCAGCTGCGCATAGCCGGCGGCATCGAGCTGGCCCTTCTTGAGCGCTGCCGAGAGCACACCCACGCCCAGCGGCTTGCCGAGGATCAGCACATCGCCGGCGCGCGCATCAGAATTGCGCCTGACCTTGTCCGGATGCACCAGCCCCATCACGACCAGGCCGTAGATCGGCTCGACCGAATCGATGGTGTGGCCGCCCGCGATCGGTATGCCGGCCTCGCGGCAGACCGACTGGCCGCCGCGCACCACCTCGCCGATCACCGCCACCGGCAACTGGTTGACCGGCATCGCGACCAGCGCGAGCGCCATGATCGGCGTGCCGCCCATCGCATAGACGTCGCTGATCGCGTTGGTGGCGGCGATGCGGCCGAAGTCGAACGGGTCGTCGACGATCGGCATGAAGAAATCGGTGGTGGCGATGAGCGCCTGCTGGTCGTTGAGCCGGTAGACCGCCGCATCGTCGGCGGTCTCGATGCCGACCAGCAGCTCGGGCGGTATCAGCCCGCCGGCGCTGTTGCGCAGAATCTCCGACAGCACGCCGGGCGCGATCTTGCAGCCGCAGCCGCCGCCGTGGGAAAAGCTGGTGAGCCGGATGTCGGGAGTGCCTGGATTCATGATGGTCTTTCGTGTTCGCGAGGAAGATTATGGTTGCGCAAGCAGATCGCGCAGCAGGGCCAGCAGGCTTGCACTTTCCGCCTCAGGGGTGAAGCCGGGCTCGCGCGCGGCGCACTGCGCGGCAAGGCGCGCGGCGAACGCAGGCTCGTCGGCAAAGCGCTGCATCAGCGCGGCCAGCGCCGCATCGTCGCCGGCATCGAAGCAGCCCTCGTAGTCGGCGCCCAGCAGCCCCAGGTTGCCGCCGATGCGGCTCGCGAGCACCGGCACGCCGGAGCGCACCGCCTCGATCACCACCTGCGCGCCGCCTTCCATGCGGCTCATGTGCACCAGCGCGCCGGCGCCGGCGATGCGCTGGCGTGCCGCCTCGTGCGGCAGCGGTCCGAGCCATTGGTAGTGCGGGCATTCCGCCATGGTGCGGCGGGCCGCCTGCTCCAGTCCGGCATCCAGCGCCGCGCCGATGTGCGCGATGCGGATCGGCGTGCCGGCCGCCAGCCGGCCCGCGGCGGCCATGAGCGTGAGCGGGTCTTTCTCGTCGCGCAGGTGGCCGACCGCGACCAGTTCCGTGCCGGCGGCGCCGTCGCGGCGCATGCGGCTGGCCGATTGCACGATCACGCGGGCCCTGCCGCGCTGCTCCGCATTCAGGCGATCCAGCGCGTCGGGCTGCAGCACCACGAGCTGGCTGGCACACTCGAGCGAATGTTGCGCTTCGCTGCTTTGTTCGATGTCGCGGTACACGTCGGTGCCGGTGAGGATGAGTGCGATCCGCGCTTCGGGCCGCGCCGCGCGAAGCCTTGCGATCGACTCGGCAGAGCGGCGCGCATGCAGCGCAATCATCGCGTCGCAACTGCCGCCGTCCCAGCTGCGGGCGATGTCCACTTCCGCGGCGTCCGACAGCATCTCCCGCCAGCGGGAGGCGGTGCGCCAGTTGCCGTTGTTGGCATCGGCCAGCGCGGGCGAAACGATGAGGACTTTCGGCTTGGCCATCGATTCATTCTGGCAGGCGATGCGAAAGCCGGCCATGGCTGATGCGCGCAGCCTTGCCGGCGAAGCGCTTGCGAATGCCCTGTGCGACAGCCGCGCACGCACCCGGGCCTGGACCTTCGACCTGGACGATGCGCAATGGCGCGTGCCCCGGCAGTCGGGCGTGAACCTGATCGCCTGGGAGCTGGCGCACCTGGCCTGGTTCGCCGAGTTCTGGATTCTGCGCGGCCCGCATGCGCTCGATGCCGAAGGCCGCACATTGGCGGGCGCGCCGGCGCGCATTGCCGGGCCGGATGCGCTGTTCGATTCATCTCGCCTCGCGCATGCCGACAGGTGGGCTGCAACACTGCCTTCGCGAGCAGAGATCGATGCCCGGCTCGACGCGCAACTCGACGCCTGCCTGGCGGCGCTTGCGCAGCAAGGCGACAGCGACCAGGCGCTCTATTTCCATCGCCTGGCGCTGTTCCACGAGGACATGCACGGCGAGGCTTTCGCATGGCTGCGGGCGACGCTCGGCTGTCCGGCGCCCGAAGGGCTGGCACCGCCTTGCATCGCCAGCGCTGCGGCCGCCGTCGAGGTGCCCGCTGCGCAGGTCGATATCGGCTGGCCGGCCGCACGCAGCGGCTTCGCCTTCGACAACGAAGGGGCTGCGCACCCGGTGCGCCTGGACGCCTACCAGATCGATGCGGCACCGGTCACCGCTGTGCAGTACCTGCGCTTCGTTTCGGCCGGCGGCTACGACGACCCGGCCTTCTGGCCCGGCGAGGCCGGCCGATGGCGTTCGGCGCAGCCGCACAGCCATCCGGCGCGCTGGCGCCGGCAGCCGCACGGCGACTGGGAAACACGGTGGTTCGACCGGTGGCTGC
>JANOCL010000129.1:0-5901 GCA_031412135.1 Variovorax sp.
TTCGAAGTCTTGCGCGCCTTCCGGCAGCGCGCCGGCAGGCTGCGACACGAAGAGGGCGCGCAGTGCGTTCGCCGCTTTCGAGCGTGCGTCCTGCAGCACCGGAAGCAGGGCGCCCGACACCAGCGCCGCCTTCGCTTCGCTGTGCCCGAGCATGTAGGCGTAATCGTCGGCCGTGAGCAGCGTGTTGACGGCCACCGGCACCACGCCCGCATACAGGCAGCCGAGAAAGCTCACCGGCCAGTCGCTGCCGTCGAGCATCAGCAGCAGCACCCGGTCCTCGCGCTTCAGGCCCGACGCGAGCAGCGCCGCCGCCAGCCGGCGCGCGCGGTCTTCGAGCCGGCCGTAGGCGAGCGTGCCGCGGTCGTCGACATAGGCAATCTTCTGCGGCCGGCCGCGGTTGAGTGCGAACAGGTGCTCTGCAAAGTTCAGGGGGTTCGGCGGGTTCATCGTGTTCCTGGCTGCTGCTGGATGCCGAGCTGCGCGAGCACCGCCGGGCTGGCCTGCACGGCGCTGCGCCGGTGATAGAAGTCCAGCGCCCGCAGGCCGCCGAGTTCGGCGCCGCCGCCGGCGCGGCCGGGGCCGCCGTGGTTCGACATCGGCATCACGTTGCCGTGGCCGGTCTGGGCCTGTGCCACGTCCGGCGTGATCACATGCACCCGGCCATGGCTGGCTGCGAGTTGCACCGCCGCCTGTCCGAGCGCGGCTTCGTCGGCGCCGTAGAGCGAAGTCACCAGCGAACCCTGGCCGCGATGCGCCAGCGCGATCGCATGGCCGATGTCGCGGTAGGGCAGCAGCGTGGCGACGGGGCCGAACACCTCGACGTCGTGCACGCGGCCCGCTGCGTCGGCATCGCGTGCGCCCAGCAGCACCGGGCCGATGCAGGCGGCGACGGCAGGGTCGGCATCGACCAGCGCCTGGCTGCCGCCGTCATGCAGCACGCCCGCATGCGCCTTGAGTTCTTCCAGCCCTTCGCGCACCGCGTTCAGCTGCGCCCGGCTGACCAGCGAGCCCATGCGCACGCTCTCGTTGCGCGGGTTGCCGACCGTGATGCCGGCCAGCTTGGCGCCGATGGCTTCGGCGGCCGCGTCGTAGACCGCGGCCGGCACCAGGACGCGGCGGATGGCGGTGCATTTCTGCCCGGCCTTGACCGTCATCTCGCGCACCACCTCGCGCACCAGCAGGTTGAACGCATCGCTGCCGGATGCCGCATCGGGCATCAGCAGGGCGGCGTTCAGGCTGTCGGCCTCGATGTTGGCGCGCACCGAACGCCCGGCCACCGCGGCATGCGAACGGATCAGCGCGCCGGTATCGGCCGAGCCGGTGAAGGACACCACGTCGAAGCCCTGCAGCTGGTCCATCAGCCCGTTCGAGCTGCCGCAGACCACCGACAGCGCGCCAGCCGGCAGCACACCGGCATCGACCACGTCGCGCACCATGCGCTGGGTGAGCCAGGCGGTCGAGGTGGCCGGCTTCACGATCACCGGCACGCCCGAGAGCAGCGCCGGCGCGGCTTTCTCCCACAGCCCCCCCGAAGGAAAGTTGAAGGCGTTGATGAAAAGCGCCACGCCGCGCGTCGGCACCTGCAGGTGCTGCGACATGAAGACCGGCTCCTTGCCGAGCTTCGCCGCGTCGCCGTCGCGCAGCGCGCGCACGTCGCCGAGCGCGTCGCCCCATCTGGCGTACTGGCCGAGCGTGAAGATCGCGCCGTCGATGTCGACTGCCGAGTCGTTCTTCACCGTGCCCGAGTTGGCCGTGGCGATCTCGTAATACGCATCGCGGTTGGCCTGCAGCACCTTCACCACCGCGCCGAGCAGGCCGGCGCGCTCGCGGTACGTCAGCGCGCGCAGCGCCGCGCCGCCGGTCTCGCGAGCAAAGTCGAAGCCGCCAGCCAAATCGAGCCCGGTCGCATCGACCCGTACCAGTTCGGTGCCCAGCACCGGGTCGTGGAGCACGGTGCCGGCGCCGCTGCCGGCCTGCCAGCGGCCGGCGATGAAGTTGGGTAGAAGTTCGGTCATGAGCGGGTTAAAACTTGCGGCATCGGGCGGGGTGCAGTATCTTGCCTGTGCATGAACCATAAGCACCGACACAAAAGGTGTCAAGCAATATAGTGCATATATGGTGTTTACCCTGAACGCGACTGACCCGGAGAGAGACGAGGGATCGACATGAATGACCGAGCCGAAGCGATGCTCACCGCGCCTGCCGCTGAGCCGATGACGCTGGCGGAGGAGGCCAAGAACCCGCTGCTGGTGGCGCTGGGCGAGCGCGTGCGCAACCTGCGCGCGCGCCGCGGACTCACCCGCAAGGCGGTGGCGCAGGCGGCCGACGTGTCCGAGCGCCATCTGGCCAATCTCGAATACGGCATCGGCAATGCCTCCATCCTGGTGCTGCAGCAGGTGGCGACGGCGCTGCAATGCTCGCTGGCCGAGCTGGTGGGCGACATCACGACCAGCACGCCGGAGTGGCTGCTGATCCGCGAGTTGCTGGAGCGCCGCGACGAGTCCGACCTGCGGCGTGCCCGCATGGCCTTGGGCGAACTGCTCGGCACCGCTGCCGGCGACCCGGCACGCAACCGCCGCATTGCGCTGGTGGGCCTGCGCGGCGCCGGCAAATCCACGCTGGGCCAGATGCTGGCCGACGACCTGGACCTGCCCTTCGTCGAACTGAGTCGCGAGATCGAGAAGCTCGCCGGCTGCAGCGTGCGCGAGATCCACGACCTGTACGGCACCAACGCCTACCGCCGCTACGAGCGCCGCGCGCTCGAGGAGGCGGTGCAGATCTACAGCGAGGTGGTGATCGCCACGCCCGGCGGCATCGTCTCCGACCCCGCCACCTTCAACGAACTGCTCACCCACTGCACCACCGTCTGGCTGCAGGCCGCGCCTGAAGAGCACATGGGTCGCGTCGCGGCGCAGGGAGACACCCGGCCGATGGCCGCCAGCAAGGAGGCGATGGAAGACCTGCGCCGCATCCTGAGCGGGCGCGCCGCCTTCTATTCGAAGGCCGACCTCGGCGTCGACACCAGCGGGCAGGACCTGGCGCAGAGCTTTCATGCGCTGAGAACGACGGTGCGCGAGGCGATGAGCCGGGCGTGAAGGCGGGAACGGGCTCGGTACCCGGTTTGTAAAAATCTGCTCAAGCCTTTGACTTGCCGTCAAACATGCAGCATCATGCATGCGTCGGCTCGGAGCGAATGCATTATTGTTCCACGACGTCCTTCAGGAGACTGCCATGCAAAACACCGCACCACCCGCCCGCGTCGACTACCGCACCGATCCCACGCAATACCGCCACTGGAAGCTCAGTGTCGAAGGCGCGGTGGCCCGCCTGTCGCTCGACATCGCCGAAGACGGCGGTATTCGGCCCGGCTACAAGCTCAAGCTCAACAGCTACGACCTGGGCGTCGACGTGGAGCTGTGCGATGCGCTCAACCGCGTGCGCTTCGAGCACCCCGAAGTGCGCGCAGTCATCGTCACCAGTGCCCGGGACCGCATCTTCTGTTCGGGCGCCAACATCTTCATGCTCGGCGTGTCCAGCCATGCCTGGAAGGTGAACTTCTGCAAGTTCACCAACGAGACGCGCAACGGCATCGAGGATTCGTCGAAGCACTCGGGGCTCAAGTTTCTGGCTGCGGTCAACGGCGCGTGCGCCGGCGGCGGCTACGAGCTGGCGCTCGCCTGCGACGAGATCCTGCTGGTGGACGACCGCTCGTCTTCCGTGTCGCTGCCCGAGGTGCCGTTGCTCGGCGTGCTGCCCGGCACCGGCGGCCTGACCCGCGTGACCGACAAGCGCCATGTGCGCCACGACCTGGCCGACATCTTCTGCACCAGCGTCGAAGGCGTGCGCGGCCAGCGCGCGGTCGAATGGCGGCTGGTGGATGCCATCGCCAAGCCGGCGCAGTTCGCAGCCGCCGCGCAGGAGCGCGCAGCGAAGCTGGCAGCAGGCAGCGACCGCCCCGCCGATGGCAAGGGCGTGAGCCTCGCGCGCCTGGAGCGTGAAGACGGCGCCGACAGCCTGCGCTACGAACACGTCACGGTCGAGATCGACCGCGCCCGACGCACCGCGACTTTCACCGTCAAGGCGCCGACCGGCGCACAGCCGGCCGACCTCGCCGCCATCGAAGCGGCGGGTGCCGCGTGGTGGCCGCTCGCCATGGCTCGCCAGCTCGACGACGCCATCCTCAACATGCGCACCAACGAGCTCGACATCGGCACCTGGCTGCTCAAGACCGAAGGCGATGCGCAGGCCGTGCTGGCCAGCGACGCCGCGATGCTCGCGAACAAGGACCACTGGCTGGTGCGCGAGACCATCGGCGCACTGCGCCGCACGCTGGCGCGGCTCGACGTGTCCTCGCGCAGCCTGTTCGCGCTGGTCGAGTCGGGCTCCTGCTTTGCCGGCACGCTGGCCGAGATCGCCTTTGCCGCCGACCGCGCGTACATGCTCGCGCTGCCCGACGATGCCGAGCGCGCACCGAAGCTGGTGCTGAACGAGTTCAACTTCGGCTTCTATCCCATGGTCAACGATCAGAGCCGCCTGCAGCGCCGCTTCTATGAAGAGGCCGCGCCGATGGAAGCCGCGCGCGGCGCGGCCGGCAAGCCGCTCGATGCCGACGAGGCGCTGAAGCTCGGCCTGGTCACCGCCGCGCCCGACGACATCGACTGGGGCGACGAGATCCGCATCGCCATCGAGGAGCGCGCCGCCATGTCGCCCGACGCGCTCACCGGGCTCGAAGCCAACCTGCGCTTCGCCAGCCAGGAGAACATGGCCACCCGCATCTTCGGCCGGCTCACCGCCTGGCAGAACTGGATCTTCAACCGCCCCAACGCCGTCGGCGAAAAAGGCGCGCTCAAGGTCTACGGCACCGGCGAAAAAGCCGGGTTTGATTTGAATCGCGTCTGAGCAACCAAGGAACAACGATGAGCACGATCAACTACAGCGAGAAGATTCCCAACAACGTCAACCTCGGCGAGGACCGCACGCTGCAGCGCGCGCTCGAAGGCTGGCAGCCGAACTTCATCAACTGGTGGGACGACGTCGGCCCCGACGGCTCGACCAACTACGACGTCTACCTGCGCACGGCCGTGAGCGTCGACCCGCAGGGCTGGGCCCAGTTCGGCCACGTGAAGATGCGCGACTACCGCTGGGGCATCTTCCTGAACCCGGGCGATGCCAACCGCGAGATCCACTTCGGCGACCACAAGGGCGAGAAGGCCTGGCAGGACGTGCCCGGCGAACACCGCGCCAACCTGCGCCGCATCATCGTGACGCAGGGCGACACCGAGCCGGCATCGGTCGAGCAGCAGCGCCACCTGGGCCTCACCGCGCCCAGCATGTACGACCTGCGCAACCTGTTCCAGATCAACGTCGAAGAAGGCCGCCACCTGTGGGCCATGGTCTACCTGCTGCAGAAGCACTTCGGCCGCGACGGCCGCGAAGAGGCCGACGCACTGCTGCAACGCACCTCGGGCGACGTCGACAACCCGCGCATCCTCGGCGCCTTCAACGAGAAGACGCCGGACTGGCTGGCCTTCTTCATGTTCACCTACTTCACCGACCGCGACGGCAAGTTCCAGCTGTCGGCGCTGGCCGAGAGCGCCTTCGATCCGCTGGCGCGCACCACCAAGTTCATGCTGACCGAGGAAGCGCACCACATGTTCGTGGGCGAGAGCGGCGTCTCGCGCGTGCTCGCGCGCACCGCTGCCGTGATGAACGAACTCAAGACCGACGATCCGCAGAAGGTGCGCGCGGCCGGCGCCATCGACCTCGGCACCGTCCAGCGCTACCTGAACTTCCACTACAGCGTGACCATCGACCTGTTCGGCGCCGACCAGTCGAGCAACGCCGCCACCTTCTACAGCTCGGGCCTGAAGGGCCGCTATGAAGAAGGCAAGCGCACCGATG
>JANOCL010000130.1:0-1855 GCA_031412135.1 Variovorax sp.
CGGCTTCGAACTCGGGAGGCACGCGCAACTGATGCGCCAGTTCGAAGGCCCTGTGCGCATCGACACCCCGCCCGGTGTTGGTCACCGACCCGGCTTGAACCCTGTAGCGCGACACGTTCTGCCCGACGAAATGTGCATGCGCGCCGCTGTTGGCCAGACGCACTGCAAAGCCCCAATCCCCCACATTGCCGTCTCGCTCGCCGCGCATGTGCTGTAGATAGCTCGCCTTCTCCACCAGAAAAGCGTTCGACGGAATCGACTCCGTCAGGCACCAGTCCCACAAGGGGCGCGTCGCTTCCGGCCCGTCCCTGCCGTACCACCGGTCGCTGGCATCGGACATCGCGGGATCGACCACACCCGGTCCGTCCATGATCAGATGGGTGCCGAACCACAGCTTCACGCGCGGTTCGGTCTCCTCGGCACACGCGGTCGTCAGCAGGCTCAGCGCGCCGGGGCAGAGCTGGTCGTCGTTGTGCAGGAAGAGCAGATGGTCGAACTTTGCCCTCGACGCCAGAAACCATTGATTCGGATAGGTGCCCCTGGACGGCTCGCTCGGGATGTACTCGACCAGCTCCGCCAGGCCGCTCGCCGCGATCACTTCCTGATTGCTCGCCCAGAACCTGCGCGGGCTGTCGTCCCCGACAATGATTTCGCCGATGACCGATCGGTCCTGCTGCGCGATGCTTGCCAGCGCCGTACCCAGCTGTTCTGGCCTGGCATAAGCCGGGATGAGGATGGATATCAGCACGCCGTCGACGCGGCCGGCGCCCGGTGCCGCTTGAGGATGAGCCGCACCGCATCGATCACGTCGCCGACGTCCCGATCGGTCAGCTTGGCCGAAAGCGGAAGCGAGACGGTCTGCCGGCCGACCCGCGTGGCATGCGGCGTGTCCTCGGGTTTCCAGCCGAAGTGCTCCTGGTAGAACGGATGCTCGGTGAGGGCCAGGTAGTGCACGCCGACGCCGATGCCCTGCGCCGTCATGGCGTCGAGGAAGGCGTCGCGCGACAGGCCGCAGCGCGCCTGGTCGATCTGAATGCCGAACAGATGGTGCGCGTGGCGCGTGTCCGGCGCCGGCTGCGCGGGCAGCTCGAGCGGGAGGTCGGACAACGCGTCCATATACCGCGCCCAGACCTCCCTGCGCCGCTGCCAGTACGCTTCGACCCGCTCCAGCTGCTTGAGGCCGATCACCGCCTGCAGGTCCATCATGTTGTATTTGAATCCGGGCGCGACCACGTAGTAGTGCTTGTAGCCCTCGTCGCCAAATCGCTTCCAGGCGTCCTTGCTCATTCCGTGCAGGCCGAGCACCTTGATGCGGGCTGCATCTTCCTCCCTGCGCGCCAGAACCATGCCGCCTTCGCCCGTGGTGATGTTCTTGGTCACGTAGAACGAGAAACAGCCGAAGTCGCCGATCGTGCCCACGGCGCGGCCGTGGTACTGCGTCTCGATGGCATGCGCGCAGTCCTCGATCACCTTGAGCTGGTGTTCCCGCGCGAGCGACATCAGCGCGTCCATCTCGCAGGGCCGTCCGGCAAAGTGGACCGGCACGATGCCCCGCGTGCGCTCGCTCAGCCTGGCGCGAACTTGCGCCGGATCGATGTTGAGCGTGTGGGGGTCGATGTCTGCCAGCACCGGCGTCGCGCCGGCATGGATGATGGCGTTGACCGTGGCGCAGAAGGTCAGCGGCGTCGTGATGACTTCGTCGCCCGGCCCCAGGCCCGAGGCCAGCAACGAAAGGTGCAGCGCGGCCGAGCACGAATTCAGCGCGACGGCGTGGGGCGCGCCGCGGTAGAGGCCGAACGCGCGCTCGAACTCGGCCACCCGCGGGCCGGTCCCGAGCCAGCCCGATCGCATGACC
>JANOCL010000131.1:0-1677 GCA_031412135.1 Variovorax sp.
GTCACGGCCACGCGCGGCGGTGTGGTCGACTATGTCGACGCCACCCGCATCGTGGTGCGTGTGAACGATGCCGAAACACAGGCCGGCGAGGTGGGGGTGGACATCTACAACCTCATCAAGTACCAGCGTTCCAACCAGAACACCAACATTCACCAGCGTCCGATCGTCAAGCGCGGCGACAAGATCGCCAAGAGCGACGTGATCGCCGACGGCGCCTCGACCGACCTGGGCGAACTGGCGCTCGGCCAGAACATGCTGATCGCCTTCATGCCGTGGAACGGCTACAACTTCGAAGACTCGATCCTGATCAGCGAACGGGTGGTGGCCGATGACCGCTACACCTCGATCCATATCGAGGAACTGGTGGTGATGGCACGCGACACCAAGCTGGGCGCCGAAGAAATCACGCGCGACATCCCGAACCTGGCCGAGCAGCAGCTCAACCGGCTCGACGAGTCCGGGATCATCTATGTCGGCGCCGAAGTGCAGCCTGGCGACACGCTGGTCGGCAAGGTCACGCCCAAGGGCGAGACCACGCTGACGCCCGAAGAGAAGCTGCTGCGCGCGATCTTCGGCGAGAAGGCTTCCGACGTGAAGGACACCTCGCTGCGCGTCGACCAGGGCTCGCAAGGCACCGTGATCGACGTGCAGGTGTTCACCCGTGAAGGCATCACCCGCGACAAGCGCGCGCAGCAGATCATCGACGACGAGCTCAAGCGCTTCCGCCTCGACCTGAACGACCAGTTGCGCATCGTCGAAGCCGACGCGTTCGACCGGATCGAGAAGCTCCTGAACGGCAAGGCTGCCAACGGCGGCCCGAACAAGCTGGCCAAGGGCACCAAGCTCGACAAGGCCTACCTGGCTTCGATCGAGAAGTTCCACTGGTTCGACATCCGCCCGGCGGACGACGAAGTCGCGGGCCAGCTCGAGTCGATCAAGAACTCGCTCGAGCAGACGCGCCACCGCTTCGACCTGATGTTCGAAGAAAAGCGCAAGAAGCTCACGCAAGGCGACGAGCTGCCCGCGGGCGTGCTCAAGATGGTCAAGGTCTACCTGGCCGTCAAGCGCCGTCTGCAGCCGGGCGACAAGATGGCCGGCCGCCACGGCAACAAGGGTGTGGTGTCCAAGATCGTTCCGGTCGAAGACATGCCGCACATGGCCGACGGCACACCGTGCGACATCTGCCTGAATCCGCTGGGCGTGCCTTCGCGGATGAACGTGGGCCAGGTGCTCGAAGTGCACCTGGGCTGGGCGGGCAAGGGCATCGGCCAGCGCATCGGCGACATGCTGCAGGCCGAAGCCAAGGTGGCCGAGCTGCGCAAGTTCATGGACCAGCTGTACAACGGCTCGGGCCGCAAGGAAGACCTCGGCAAGCTGAGCGACACCGACGTGCTCGAAATGGCCGCCAACCTGTCGACCGGCGCCACGTTCGCGACGCCGGTGTTCGACGGCGCGTCGGAAGACGAAATTCGCGGCATGCTGAAGCTGGCCTACCCCGAAGAGATCGCCAAGCTCAAGGGACTGACCGACACGCGTACCCAGGCCTACCTGTACGACGGCCGCAGCGGCGACCAGTTCGAGCGCCCGGTCACGGTCGGCTACATGCACGTGCTCAAGCTGCACCACCTGGTGGACGACAAGATGCACGCCCGCTCGACCGGCCCATACAGCCTGGTC
>JANOCL010000132.1:0-2528 GCA_031412135.1 Variovorax sp.
CGCGTCGAGGTCGCGGCGACGATACGGCCACCGATGTGGTGGTGGATGGGGGTCTTGCTGATCTGCATGGGTCGTTCTCCTGCCGGCGCGGGCCGGGCGGTGGCGGGGCTGAGCCCGTGATTGTGGCAAACCCTTGCAGGCACGCGGTTAGGATGGTGCGTTCTCCGCTTCGTCCGATTCCAAGCCAGCTCCATGCCGACCGCATCGCCGCCGCCCGCCGAAGCGTCAGACGCAGACAGCGCGCTGCCGCGCGTCGAGCAGCGCCAGCAGGACGGCCGCGAATGGACCGTGGCTGCCGGCCGCTGGACCGCATTGGCGATGTCCTCCCCACGCGCCTGGAATGCCTTGTCCGGCAGCCTGCGCGGCCTGCCGGCGCAGGACGGCCGGGCCTGGGACCTGCGGCCGATCGAGCAGCTCGATCACATCGGCGCCCAATTGCTCTGGAACCACTGGGGCCAGGCCTGGCCGTCGAAGCTCGAAATGGATTCGCAGCACAAGGCGGTGCTGGACCAGGTGGCGCGCTACACCTGCAACCTGCCGGCCGAACCCGCACCGACGCTCGCGGACCGCCTGAAGACATTTGCGCACAACGGACCGCGCGTGATGTTCGTGGCGCGCGATTTCCTGCGCCTCCTGGGCCAGCTCACGCTCGACGTCGGCACCCTGCTGCGTGCGCCGCACCGTGCGCCGTGGCGCGACTTCTCGGGCCATCTGTACCAGTTCGGCGCGACGGCACTGCCCATTACGGCACTGGTCGGCCTCTTGATCGGCGTGGTGCTGGCCTACCTCACCTCGCAGCAGCTGCGCCAGTACGGCGCCGAGACTTTCATCGTCAACATCCTCGGCCTGTCGCTGATCCGCGAACTCGGACCGGTGCTGGCTGCGGTGCTGATCGCCGGGCGCTCGGGTTCGGCCATCACCGCGCAGATCGGCGTCATGCGCGTGACCGAAGAGCTCGACGCGATGCGGGTGATGGGCATTCCGCACGGCTTCCGGCTGGTGATGCCGCGGGTGCTGGCGCTGGCCATCGCGATGCCGCTGATCAGCATGTGGACGTCGATGGCGGCGCTTGCCGGCGGCATGATCGCGGCCGACCTTGCGCTAGACATCTCGCCGGCGTACTTTCTTTCGGCGCTGCCGCGCGCGGTGCCGATGTCGAACCTCTGGCTGGCCATGGCCAAGTCGGCCGTGTTCGGCGTCCTGATCGCTCTGATCGGCTGCTATTTCGGCATGAAGGTGAAGCCCAACACCGAGAGCCTGGGCCGCGGAACGACATCGTCGGTGGTGACCTCGATCACCGTGGTGATCCTGGTCGATGCGCTGTTCGCCGTGCTGTTCAAGGGCGTGGGGTTTCGGGCATGAGCAACGACAGCGTCGTCGAGATCCGCAAGCTGTGGACCGTGTTCGAGTCGCCCGACGGCGACCAGGTGGTGCATCGCGACCTCGACCTCACAATCATGCGCGGCGAGGTGCTGTCGCTCGTGGGTGGCTCGGGCACCGGCAAGACGGTGCTGCTGCGCCAGATCCTCGGGCTCGAGCATCCGGACCGGGGCGAAGTGACGGTGCTCGGCCGGCCTGCGGGGCACAGCGCGATGGCGGCAGCCAATGTCGGCATGCTGTTCCAGCACGGCGCGCTGTTCTCGGCCTTCAGCGTGCTCGACAACATCGCGTTCCCGCTGCGCGAACTCAAGCTGCTCCCGGACGACCTGATCCGAGATGCCGCGCTGGTCAAGCTGCAGATGGTCGGGCTCGAGCCGCAGCATGCGACCAAGAGCCCGTCCGACCTGTCGGGGGGCATGATCAAGCGGGTGGCGCTGGCGCGCGCCTTGATCATGGACCCGCCGCTGCTGCTGCTCGACGAGCCCACCGCCGGTCTCGACCCCGAGAGCGCCGACGGTTTCTGCAACCTGTTGCGCGGGCTGCATCGTGAGTTGGGGCTCACGGTGGTGATGGTCACGCACGACCTCGACACGCTGTTCGAACTGAGCACCCGCATCGCGGTGCTGGCCGACCAGCGGGTGATCGTGGCCGGCACGGCGCGCGACGTGATCGCCTATCCACACCCGTTCATCCACGAATATTTTCTCGGCGGCCGCGGCCAGCGCGCGATGGAGGCACTCCATGAAAAGCCGGCTCCGACGCTCTCGAAAGAAAGGTAGCTGCCATGGAAAACAAGGCCCATGCCATCGCCGCCGGTGCCTTCGTGCTCGGCCTGGTCGCCGTGCTCATTGCGCTGGTCGTCTGGCTCACCCGCGACAACACCGTGCGCAACATCTATGAGCTTTCCACGCGCGACGCCGTTAGCGGGCTGCAGCCGCAGGCGACGGTGCGCTATCGCGGCATCGCGGTCGGCAAGGTGGTCCTGATCGACTTCGACCCCAAGGTGAAGGGCAATGTTCGCGTGCGCATCACCGTCGATCGGCGTGTTCCGCTCACCGCATCGAGCTACGCGACGCTGAGCTACCAGGGCGTGACCGGCCTGGCCTTCATCGCGATCGACGACAAGGGCGAGTCGCAGGTGGCGCTGG
>JANOCL010000133.1:0-15347 GCA_031412135.1 Variovorax sp.
ATGCCGAAGGTGACCTGCGGCAGGATCACGCTCTGCCGGCCATCGACCACGTCGGAGTCGATCTCGACGCCGCGGTTGATCGGACCCGGATGCATGACGATCGCATCCGGCCTGGCGAACTGCAGCTTCTCGGGCGTGAGGCCGTAGGTCTTGAAGAATTCCTGAGACGAAGGCAGCAGCGCGCCGGTCATGCGCTCGTTCTGAAGCCGCAGCATGATGATCACGTCGCAGTCCCTGATGCCTTCTTCGAGCGTGTGGCACACGCGCACGCCCATCTGCGCCATGTCGGCGGGCACCAGCGTCTTGGGGCCGACCACGCGCACCTCGGCGCAGCCAAGCGTGGTGAGCGCATGGATGTCGGAACGGGCCACGCGCGAATGCAGCACGTCGCCGACGATCGCCACCGTCAGGTTGGCAAAGTCCTTCTTGTAGTGGCGGATGGTGTACATGTCGAGCAGGCCCTGCGTCGGATGCGCATGGCGGCCGTCGCCGGCGTTCACCACATGCACATGCGGCGCCACATGCTGCGCAATCAGGTACGGCGCGCCCGACTCGCCATGCCGCACCACGAACAGGTCGGCTGCCATCGCGCTCAGGTTGGCGATGGTGTCCAGCAGCGACTCGCCCTTGGTGGCCGACGAGCGCGCGATGTCGAGGTTGATGACGTCGGCCGACAGCCGCTTGGCCGCGATCTCGAAGGTGGTGCGGGTGCGGGTCGAGTTCTCGAAGAACAGGTTGAACACGCTCTTGCCGCGCAGGAGCGGCACCTTCTTGACCTCGCGGTCGCTCACGCTGGTGAAGTTGGCGGCGGTGTCGAGGATGTGGGTGAGGATGTCCTTCGGCAGGCCCTCGATGGAGAGCAGGTGGATCAGCTCGCCGTTCTTGTTGAGTTGAGGATTGCGCTTGTAGAGCATCAGCTGCGTTCCACCTGCAGGCTCAAAAGACCCTTGTCGTCGCGCGCAAGTGCCAGCGACTGCGTGTCTGGCAGGTCGAGCCGCACCGCGGCAAAGTCGGCCGCCACCGGCAGTTCGCGCCCGCCGCGGTCGACCAGTACCGCCAGCCGCACGCAGGCCGGGCGGCCGAAGTCGAACAGCTCGTTGAGCACCGCGCGGATGGTGCGCCCGGTGTAGAGCACATCGTCGAGCAGCAGCACGTCGGCACCGTTCACGTCGAAGGGCAGCGCGGTCTGCGCACTCGCGGCCAGCCCGCGGCGCGCGAAGTCGTCGCGGTGCATGGCCGACGAGATGGTGCCGGGCACGCCCGCTGCGCCCAGGTCGCGGTGCAGCCGCTCGGCCAGCCAGGCGCCGCCGGAGGTGATGCCGACCAGGCGCGTGTCGCCGCGCAGCAGGGCCTTCACGCCGGCCAGCAGCTCAAGATAGAGCGCCTCGGCATCGGGAACGACAGAACTCACGGAAGACTCCTCAAAAACTGTTCCAGGATGATGCAGGCGGATGCCGCATCCGCATCGCGCGCCCCGGAGGCGATCGCCTCCGTGGTGCTGTAGCGTTCGTCAACCTCGTACACCTGCAGGTTGAAACGGCCCCGCAACTGCCGGGCAAAGCGCTGCGCGGCGCGGGTGTTGTCGTGCGGCGCGCCGTCCGGATACCAGGGCACGCCGATCACCAGGGCGTCAGGCCGCCACTCGCGGATGCGGGCCTCGACCTGGGCAAAGCGCGCATCGCCTTCGGCCTTGATGGTGGCTTGCGGCGTCGCGCTGGCGAGCAGCCGGTTGCCGCTTGCCACGCCGGTGCGCTTCAGGCCGAAGTCGAAGGCGAGAAAGCTCTGGAAGTGTTCGGGAACCGGCGCCGCAGGAGCGCCAGACATCACCGAACTGCTCATGTCCGCACCTTTGACCGCCGCATCTTTTCGCAAGGGCCGCCGCGCACGGCCGCCCGAAGCGGCCGGCCCGCCCCCGGCAGGGGGTTGGCGAAGCGACACGAAGTGCGCGCAGCCTGGGGAGAAGCCACACGCTTCATGCGTGGCCCACGTCCGGCGACAGCGTCCATGCCTGCAGGCCGAGCAGCGACAGGGCCTTGTCGTAGCGCTGCTCGATCGGCGTGTCGAAGATCACAGCCAGGTCGGCGCCGACGGTGAGCCAGCTGTTCTCGGCCAGTTCGCTTTCGAGCTGCCCTTCGCCCCAGGCCGAGTAGCCGAGCGACACCAGCACCCGTCGCGGCCCCGCGCCGGTGGCCAACGCTTCGAGCACATCCTTGGAGGTGGTCATCTCGAGCCCGCCGGGAATGGTCATGGTCGACGCATAGACCGATTCGTCGGGCTTGTCGTCCTCCGCGAACACCGGCTCGTGCAGCACGAAACCGCGCTCGGTCTGCACCGGGCCGCCCTGGAACACCGGCGCGCTGCCGAGCTCCGGCCGCGAGAGGTGCAGCTCGATCTTCTCGAACAGCACCTTCAGGTTGATGTCGCTGGGTTTGTTGATCACCAGCCCGAGCGCGCCGCGCTCGCTGTGCTCGCACAAATAGACCACGCTGCGGCTGAAGGACTTGTCTTCCATGCCCGGCATCGCGATCAGGAAATGATGCGTGAGGTTCATCGGGGCAGAATCGGAGGCCATGCCACCGATTTTACCGGCCGTCGACAAGATCTATCCCAGGGGCCTGATGTGGTTTCGCCGCGATCTGCGCGTGGACGACAACGCGGCCCTCCATCACGCACTGCGAAGCTGCCGCCAGGTGGTGTGCCTGTTCGTCTTCGACCGCGCCATCCTCGATCCGCTGCCGCGCGTCGATCGGCGGGTCGAATTCATCCGCGAGTCGCTGGTAGAACTCGCCGCCGAGCTGGGCGCGCTCGGCGGCGACCTGGTGGTGCGCCATGCGGTGGCCGAAGACGAGGTCGCGCAGTTCGCCCGCGCGGCCGAGGTGCAGGCCGTGTTTGCCAACCGCGACGACGAGCCGGATGCGCTCGCACGCGATGCGCGGGTGCTGGGCGCGCTGGCCAACGCGGGCGTCGCCTTCCACACCTGCAAGGACCGGGCGATCTTCGAGCGCGACGAGGTGCTCACCCAGGCCGGCCAGCCCTACACGGTGTTCACGCCGTACAAGCGGGCCTGGCTCGCGAAGCTCGACGCCTTCTATCTGAAGCCCTATCCGGTGCGCAGCCATGCCGATGCGCTCGCCCGGGCACCCGAGAGCCTGCGCACGCCGGTGCCGACGCTGGCCGACATCGGCTTCGAGAAAAGCAACCTCGCAGCGCTGGAGATTCCGACCGGCAGCCAGGGCGGCGCTGCGCTGTTCGGCGATTTCTTCCAGCGCATCGACCGCTATCACGCGACGCGCGACTATCCCGCCGTGCGCGGACCGAGCTACCTGGGCATCCACCTGCGCTTCGGCACGGTCTCGATCCGGGAACTCGCCGGCGTGGCGCACCAGTTGTCGCTGCAGGGCGATCCCGGCGCCGCGACCTGGCTCAGCGAGCTGATCTGGCGCGACTTCTACTTCCAGATCCTGGCCCACCATCCGCGCGTGGCGGAGGGCGGCGAGTCGCGCAGTTTCAGGCCGGAGTACGACAAGCTGCAGTGGCATCACGGCAAGCATGCCGACATGCTGTTCGACGCGTGGTGCAAGGGGCAGACCGGCTATCCGCTGATCGATGCGGCGATGGCGCAGATCAACCAGAGCGGCTACATGCACAACCGCCTGCGCATGGTGACCGCCAGCTTTCTCTGCAAGGACCTGGGGCTCGACTGGCGCCGCGGCGAACACTACTTTGCGGTGCACCTCAACGACTTCGAACTGTCGTCGAACAACGGCGGCTGGCAGTGGGCGAGTTCGACCGGCTGCGACGCGCAGCCCTACTTCCGCATCTTCAATCCGGTGACGCAGAGCCAGCGCTTCGACCCCGAAGGCAAGTTCATCCGCCGCTATTTGCCGCAGCTCGCAAAGCTGCCCAACGCTGCGATCCACGCGCCCTGGACCGCCAAGCCGCTCGAACTGGAAGCCGCAGGCGTCAGGCTGGGCGAGAACTATCCGAAGCCGGTGGTCGACCATGCCGAGGCACGGGAGAAGACGCTGCAGCGCTACGCCGCGGCGCGCGAGGCGCCGGCCCGCAAGACCGGAAGCTGACGGCCCTCAGGCCGCCAGCGCCACCGGCATGTCGGCGCTGGTGTAGCTGCGCACCAGCCGCAGCAACTCTTCTTCGGAGTAGGGCTTGCCGAGGTAGTGGTTCACGCCGAGCGTGCGGGCATGGTCGCGGTGCTTCTCGGCGATGCGCGACGTGATCATGATGATCGGCAGCCCCGCCAGGGATGCATCGGCGCGGATGTTGCGCGCCAGGTCGAAGCCGTCCATGCGCGGCATTTCGATGTCCGACAGCACCACGGCCGGGCGTTCCTGCTGCAGGCGCTCGAGCGCCTGCAGGCCGTCGGCCGCCAGCGACACGCGATAGCCTTCGCGCTGCAGCAGGCGCTGCGTGACGCGGCGCACGGTGATGGAGTCGTCCACCACCAGCACCAGCGGCACTTGCGTTGCCGCCATCTGCGCCGACGGCACGGGTTCTGCGCCGCGCGGGGTCTGCGAGGTCGCCGACGCGCTTCTGGCCTGGAGCTGGCGCGCCTTCTCGCCATGAATCGCAGCCAGCGCCACCGGGTTGTAGATCAAGGCCACCGCACCCGATGCGAGCACCGAGATGCCCGCCATGCCGGGCAGCCGCGACAACTGGGGTCCGAGGTTCTTGACCACGACTTCCTGGTTGCCCAGCACTTCGTCCACATGCAGCGCCACCCGCTGGGCTGCGCTTCGCACGATGACGATGGTGTTGTTCTTGCCCGGCGAGCGGTCGCTGCGGGCGGAGGACTGCAGCAGCGCCCCGGCCCAGAAGAAGGGCACCTGCTCGCCGCCGACCGAATAACGCTGGTCGATGTAAGCCGATTCGAGCTCGGACCCGCTCGCGCGCTGGACGATTTCGACCAGGCTCGACGGCACGCCGATCGACACCGCGCCCGCGCGCAGCATGACCACGTGCGTCACCGCGGTCGTCAGCGGCAGCACGAGCTTGAAGCTGGTGCCTTCCGCGGGCTTGCTGCGGGTTTCGATGCGCCCGCCGAGCGCCGCGACCTGCGCGCGCACCACGTCCATGCCGATCCCGCGGCCGGCCAGCTCGGAAACCTGGTCGGCAGTCGAGAAACCGGGCTTGAAGATCAGCTCCGCTGCCTCGTCGTCGCCGAGTTGCTGGCCTTCGGCGATCAGCCCGAGGGACACGGCCCGGCTGGCGATGCGCCCGTAGTTCAGCCCCGCGCCGTCGTCGCGGAAGCTCACCGACACGTCGTTGCCTTCGTGATGCAGCTCGATAACGATCAGGCCGCTCGCGTCCTTGCCAGCCTTCTCGCGCGCCTGCGCATCCTCGATGCCGTGCGCGACGCAGTTGCGCAGCAGGTGCTCGAACGCAGGCGTCATGCGATCCAGCACGCCACGGTCCATTTCGATCGAGCCGCCGACGATGTCCAGGCGCACCTGCTTGCCGGTGTCCTTGGAGGCCTGGCGCACCACGCGGTAGAGGCGGTCGGAAATGCCCTCGAACTCGACCATGCGGGTGCGAAGCAGCCCACGCTGCAGTTCGCGCGTCTGGCGCGCCTGCGCGCTGAGGTCGTCTTCCGTCGCCTGCACGGTCTTTTGCAGCGTGCGCTGCACCGTGGCCACGTCGTTCACCGACTCGGCCATCATCCGGGTCAGTTCCTGCACGCGGGTGAAACGGTCGAATTCGAGCGGGTCGAAGCCCTGCTGCGAGTCCTTGGCTTGCGCCAGGCGCGACTGCATCTGGCTTTCGGCCTGCACCTCGATGTCGCGCAGCTGCTGGCGCAGGCGGTCCAGGTTGCCGGTCAGGTCGCCGAGCGAGGCGCGCAGCTGGCCCAGCTCGACCTCGAGCCGCGACCGGGTGATGATCACTTCGCCTGCCTGGGCCACCAGCCGGTCGAGCAGGTGGGTGCGGATGCGAACCGCCTGGCTCGATGCCGTGCGCAGCGGCGTCAGTGCCGAAGGCGAAGGCAGCGCGACGGTTCGCCGAGCGGCCCGCGGCTCGGCTGCCGCAGCGGCAGCATCCGCTTCGCTGTCTGCCTCGGTTGCGGTCGCGGGCTCGGCGATCGCCGCGACCGGCTCGGCAGCTTCCGGCAATGCCTCGGGCGTCGGCGTCACGGCGACGGTGCGCTGCACCAACTCGGTCTGGATGGCATCGTCGGCCGCACGCAACTCATCGAAGGTCGCCTGCAAGGTGTCGAACCGGGTGAGCAGGTTTTCGATCGACTGCTGACCGGCGCCGTCGGCCCCGAGCGCCTCGATCTCGGATTCCATGCGGTGCGCGCGCTCGCCAAGGCGCATGGCGCCGGCAAGACGCGCACTGCCCTTGAGCGTGTGCAGCGTGCGCAGCGTGGAGGCGCGGTGCTGCGGGTCGTCGAGATGCCGCGACCATTCGCGCAGCGCGGTGCCAAGCTGCGGCAGCAGTTCGGCCGCTTCTTCCTCGAAGATCGGGAACAGGTCGACGTCGACGGCATCGGTCGCGTCGACCGAGTCTTCGGAATCTTCGAGCGACACCTCGGCGCCGCCGCGCGGCGCCAGGAATACGTTCGCCTGTGCTTCGGCGGCCTCTGCGGGCATCAGCGAAGCCGCTACGTCGCGCAGCGCACGCAGGGTTTCCTCGGCCGGCTCCTTCAGGAACCCGGCGGCAAACTGGTGCAGCAGACGCCGGAGTTCCTCGGCAGCGGCGACCAGCACGGCGCCCTGCGCCGCAGTGCCCCTGCCCTGCATATGCAGGTGCTGCAACGCGGCCTCGAACGAACGCGCCATGTCCGACAGGCCGTGGAAGCCGACCGTCGCCGAACTGCCTGCCAGCGAATGCGCCAGCCCGATGGTCGAGTCGGCCACGCGCTCGTGCGATTCGAGCGCCCACTCGCCGACTTCGGTGGCGAGTTGCCGCGACCACTCGTCGGCTTCGATCAGGTAGACGTTGTAGAGCGCGATGCCGATGCGCAGCGGACCGATGACCTTCACCTGGTCGTCGGCACTCGGCACCGCAAGGTGCTCGGGCTCCGGCTCAGACTCCAGCTCGGTTTGCGCGTGCACCGGAAGCGCTTGCGGCAGCGCCTCTTCCGGCATTGCGAACGCTTCTGGCTCGGCCTCGAATTCCGGCTCCGGCTCCCGCTCCACATGCTTCGGCGACGGAGCGAACACCGGTTCGGCCTCGAACGACGCGTGAGTGGTCTCGAGGAAGTCGATGTCTTCCAACGCGGGCGGCGGCTCTTCCGCGCGCGGCATCGGCCTGCCGTCGAAATCGAGAAAGTCGGTAGAGACGAAATCGTCTTCGGATGCCGGCGGGTCCAGCTTCAGGTCACCGAAGTCGCTCGGATCGCCCAGGTCGGGCAGCTCCGGCATCGACGGCAACGGCAGGGGCTCGGGCGCAGCCTTCGCCTCGGCCATGGTCTCTTCCGCCGCGATGTGGCGGGCCGCTGCGACCAGCGCATCGGCATCGGCCACACGCGCAGGCGCTGCAATCGGCTCGCCGTCGCGCAAGGCTTCGGCCATGCTGCGAAAAGGCGCGGACTGCCAGCCGTGCGGTTCATTGGCGGCGATGGCTTCGACCCATTTGGCGAAATCGATCAGGGCGTGGCGCGTGCCTGCGAGCAATTCGGGCGTGGCGGGGCGCTGGTCGGCCAGCCAGGTGTTGAGCACCTGCTCGAACGGCCATGCAGCCTCGCCGAAATCCATCAACCCCACCATCCGCGAGCTGCCCTTCAGGGTGTGGAAGGCGCGCCGGAGCACCGTGAGCTCGGCGCTGTCGTCAGGTTTCGAGCCCAATGCCGACAGGGCGGCCAGCCCGTTGTGCAGCACCTCCCGGGCCTCGTCCAGAAAGATGTTCTGCAGGTCGTCTTCTTCGAGCTCGGTCACTTCGGTGAAGGGCAGCGCCTCCAGCGGCGCGGGGCCGGTGATCTTGGACGTCCAGCTGGCAGCGGCACGGCTGAATTCCTCGATCGGCGAGGCGGGCTTGCGGGTCGGGCCGGCCAGCGCGGCGAGCTTGGCAGCGATCTGCGCATCGACTTCTTCGACGCTCAGCACGGTGTCGGTGATCGAAGCCGGTCCGGCGGCCGAGGCGAACGAAGCCGGTGCGGCTGCCTGCGGCAGGGCACTGTCGTTGGCCTGGCGGCCCATCAGCGGCTTGAGTTCGCCGATCTCGTCGTCGAACACGAACAGCCGCTTTGCCAGCGCCGGCTGGTAGCCGAGCATGTCGATCAGGAAGCCGAGCGCACCGAGGTTGTTGCCGAGCGAATCGAAATCGCTCGCGTCGGTGCCGGCTGCGCTGTCGGCCAGCAGATGGTCGACGTTCTCGCGCATGCGCTGCACGGTCTGTGCGGCCTGGTCGAGGCCGAGCACGGAGAACACGCCGCGCATCTGCAGCAGCTGCGTCGGCACCATGCGCAGGACGCCCTTTTCGGCGGGCCGGCGGAAGAACTGGTCGAGCGACTTTTCGAGTTCGCTCAGGTGGCTGCGCAGTTCGCCGACCACGGTGCCCATGGTCTGGCGGTCGCTGACGCGGCGGTAGAGCTCTTCCATCCACGGCTCGAGCGGCTCGGAGCGGCCACCGTCGCGCACACGGTCGATGCGCCCGGCGAGCTGCACCGTGCGCGCCGTCAGTTGGCGGTCATGCGGATCGAGGTCTTCGAAAGCCGCTTCCAGATAGAGAACCGACGTTGCCACTTCCATCGCGAGTTCGGTCGCGGGCGGCTTGCCGGAGCGCAGCGAAGCGTCGACGGCGTCGTTCATCGCCTGCACCATCGGCAGGCTCGGCGGATGCAGTTTCTGCAGCGACTCGCCGAGCTGGGCGAAGGTGTCGGCCACCTGCCTCGTGCGGGTGACGTCGCCGCCCGAAAGCGCCGACCACATTTCCTTGGCGGCTTCGATGCGCTTGCGCGCCTGGGCGAGCATCAGCGGGTCGAAGCGGCCGAACTGCTCGATCGTGTAGTCGACCTTCTGCTCGTTGGTCACGCCCCATGCGGCGCGCACCGCGCGCAGCGTGGCAGCCTCGTCATTTGCGCCGGGTGCGGCCTGCGCGCAGAAGAACAGCAGATCCTGGCCCAGCCGGTCGGAAACCGTGTTGTCGCCGCGCGCGAGGGTGGCGTACTGCAGCAGCACGCGCGATGCCGCGCGCTTCACATGCGAATCGGTGGGTGTGAGCGCCAGCGCCAGCGACTCGAAGAAACCGGCGGCCAGGGTCCAGAAGCTGGCAACGCGGGGGATCGCGGCGCCGCGTCCGAGGCCCAGGCACAGCCCGTGCAGGCGCAGGGCGGCCTGGTCGTCGCTCGATTTGACGATATTGAGCACTTCGCGGTCGAGCTTGGACCGGACGGCCGGGTCGTACACCAGCGCGGTCTGAGTCGGCGCCGGCCTGATCTCGACCCAGCGCCAGGTCATGCTCCAGAGGTCGGCCGGATGGACGCGTTCGTTTCCAACCAGCTCGAGCACCTCGCGGTACTGCGGGAACAGCGCCACCGACGACACCGTCTTGCCCGCGAGCAATGCGTTCAGGAAATCGGCCACGGCAAAGCCTGCCCGATCGATCTTCTGGACGGCAGCCTCGGTGCAGCGCGCCGGCTCGGCCGCGAAGCTCTGGACCGCGAATTCGACCGCGCCCAGCACGAGCGCGGGCGCCGAATGGCCCACCATCTGCAATGCGCCGACGGCTTGGTGGAGCTGCTGGCGCGCCAGGCGCAGCGGCGTCGTATCGACTTCCGGTCCAGTGCCGACCTCGCGCGCAAAACGCCGCAGCGATTTGCTCACATGGTCCAGCGTCTTCTGGATTTCTCCGAGCACCCAGGCCAGCGGCCCGAGGTCTTCGGTGGCCGGCACATTGCCAGCTGCCGGGGCGTTGGCGGGGCTTTGGATCGACACGTTCGGGGCTCGGGGTTCAGGCAATCTTGAAACGGGACACCGACTGGCGCAGCTCTTCGGCCATGTGCGAGAGCTCGCGGACCTGCTGTGCGGTGGTGCGCGTGCCTTCACCGGTCTGTTCGGTCACGGCGAAGATGTGCTGGATGTTCGCGGCCACGACGTTGGCCGAATCGGCTTCGCGCGAGGCGGACTGCGAAATCTGCTCGATCAGGTCGGCCAGGCGGCGCGACACGCGGTCGATCTCGGAAAGTGCGGTACCGGCGTTGTCGGACAGCTTGGCGCCTTCGACCACGCCCTGCGTGGAGCGCTCCATGGCGCCGACTGCGTCCTGTGTGTCGGTCTGAATGGCTTTCACCAGCGCCGATATCTGGCGCGTTGCGTCCGCCGAGCGTTCTGCCAGTCGCTGCACCTCTTCTGCAACCACCGAGAAGCCACGACCGGCCTCTCCGGCCGACGCAGCCTGGATAGCGGCGTTAAGTGCGAGCACGTTGGTCTGTTCGGTGATGTCCGAAATCAGCTCGGTGATCTCGCCAATCTCCTGCGACGACTCGCCCAGCCGTTTGATGCGCTTGGAGGTTTCCTGAATCTGGTCGCGGATCGAGTTCATGCCGCCGATGGCGTTTTGCACCGCCTGCAGGCCCGACTCGGCTGCTTGCAGCGAGGCTCGCGCCACCGTGGCCGATTCCTGCGCCTGGCCAGATACCTGGTTGATGCGCTGCGCCATGTCCAGCACAGACTGACCGGTTTCGCGAATCTCGCGCAACTGCTCGGTGGAGGCGGCCAGGAGTTCGGTCGAGGTGCTCTCCACAGCCGACGTCGTTTGCGCCACGCGCGTGGCCGTGGCTTGCACGTTGCCCACCAGCGAGCGGAGTTCTTCCACCGTGTAATTCACCGAGTCGGCGATGGCGCCGGTGATGTCCTCGGTCACCGTGGCTTCTTGCGTCAAATCGCCTTCAGCCACTGTCTGCAGTTCGTTCATCAATCGCAGAATGGCGGCCTGGTTGGCGTCGTTGACGCGCTTGGCGTCCTGCTCTTGCGATTCAGCTGCCAGACGTTGCGACTCGGCAGTGAGCTGGCGTTGCCGGCTTTCCTGGAGCTGCACATAGGCCAGTCCACCGGCGCAGACCAACGCGAACAGGGCCGAGATCAGCAGCGCGGCGAATGCGCCCGCACTGAGTCCTGAACGGGAAGTGAGTTCCGATTGAAGGCTCTGCAGACCCAGGCGCAGAGGCTCACTGTCCGAGATGATGCTGGCCTGCGCCTCACGGGCCGACACCAGGCCTTGCAGGTTACCCAGAATGGCGCCCGCTTCCACACGCGTCTGTTCGTACAATTTGAGCAAGGCACCGAGGCGCTCGCGCACCTGTTCGTCTCTCGCAGCCGCCAACCGCAGCTCCTCGCTGCCGCCCAGCAGGCCTTCCGAGATCTCCTTGAACGTGTTCAAGTCCTTGCCCAGCAGGAACACAGCCTCCGGACTCACGCCTTCCAGCGTCAGGAACTCGTTGGCCGACTTGCCAATGCGCTGGGTCAACATCACCAGTTGACCTGCCGCCGAAATTTCTGCAGCTGGTGCGTTCTGTTGAAGTTTGAGCGACGAAATCGTCTCCGCAATTTCCAGCAAATCTGAAGATTGCCGGTTGATGGTGCGCAATGCGTTACCAACCTGGGTCAGGATGGCTTCCTGAGCAAGCACCGCAGACGCATTGCCTTCGGCTGCATCGATGCGCGGGAGCAATTCACCCAGACGCGCCGTGTACTCAGGGCCCAGGGGATCGATGGACATGTCGGCGTCGCCTTGCTTCAGGCCGCGCAGGCTGCGCGACAACACGGTCGAGCTGTCACGCACTTCGGGAAACGCCGACGGGCTGCCGATCAAGGCCTGTGAAACGCTTTTGGCCAAGCGCTGCGACTGCATCAGCGCCTGTCCGGTGGCTCCCAGCTGCTGGCTGACTTTTTCAGTCTGGCTTAACACGAAGAAGGTAACCGCCCCCAGCACCACCAGACCCAAAGCCAGCATGACCGCCAGCGTTCGCTGGTGCTGCTCGGCAAGCCGGCGCCCAAGCAGCGGCACCGAGATCAAGCCAGAACGATCAACGGCCTCGTCGTCTTCGGACATCAACACATTGCCGGAAAAATCGCCCGCCTCTGGGAAGGGTGCCAAACGGGCAGCCGCCAGTTCGGCGGCCTCCTGGTCGGACACGATAGGCAGGTCGCGCTCATCATCGGCATTCTTCTTGAACAGTCCCTGGAATCGATCGATCATGGCCATGTAAACACCTTCCAACAGAAAACAAATGAGGAAAGACCGGGCAGGTCAGGTTTCGGAATAGTCAGGCGGCAATCGCAAGGAATTCGGGCTCACCCACCAGCACCTGCAAGTCCAGCTCCTGCCACAGCAGTCCCTGGAGATCCATCAACGATCGATTGAAATAGGCCGGTGCGCCATCGGGCCTGGGCCCGAAGCCGCTGAACATGGTGGCATTGCGCAAACCGAGCAGGCGATCGATCCAGATCACAGCATTCACGCCGAGCGCCGTGTGCAGACTGACGAGGCGGGATTCGGAGGTGATGCGCTCGCTCTGCGTTGTCATGGTCGAAGGTGCCCCAGCCTCCACCAACATCGCGAGGTCAACCACGCCGTGCAGGCCACCCCGAAGGCTGGCCACACCCAGGTACCAAGGCTTGGTGTACGGAACGCGCTGTACCGCAGACCAGGGGAAAATCTCACCCGATTGCACCAACGGAAAAAGGTACCGGTTTCCGTTGGACTCAACCGCCAGCCAGGCCGCCGTCACAGCCTCGGTCTTGGCAACGCTCAATCGCTGGGCCAAACGTTCCTGCAAGTCCCTCAATGATTGACGTTTGGCCATGCTCGGTTGGATTCAGTTCAAGGTGGGTCAGGCCAATGCCCGGATTTTCGACAGCAACTCTTCGCCGTTGACGGGCTTGGTCACGTAGTCGCGCGCGCCTTGCCGCATTCCCCACACCCGATCGGTCTCCAGATTTTTGCTGGTGCACATCATGATCGGGATGTTCGAGAACTGGGGATCGCGGGTAATGGCACGCGTCAACTGGAACCCATTCTGACCGGGCATCACAACGTCCATCAGGATCAGGTCCGGCTTTTCCTCTCCGAGACGACGGAAGGCCTCGTCCGCATTCTCAGCGGTCCTCACGCTGTAGCCGTTTTTACTCAGCAGATCGGACAGCACCATGAGTTCGGTTTTTGAATCGTCAACGACAAGAATTTTGTGGATGGCCATCATGCAGCTCCGGCTAGGTTGGCGCCGAACTGCTGCACGGCATGCAGCAGTTGGTCTTTGGTGAAGGGTTTGGTGAGGTAATCCTGGGAACCCACCATGCGTCCGCGGGCCTTGTCGAAGACGCCGTCCTTGGACGACAGCATGACAACCGGGATGTTGGCGAATCTCGCATTGCGTTTGATGATGGCGCAGGTCTGATAACCGTCCAGGCGGGGCATCAGGATGTCGCAGAACACCAGATCGGGTTGGTAGTCGTTGATCTTGGCCAGGGCATCAAAACCGTCATCGGCCAACAGGACTTCGTGCCCACCCTGTTTCAGAAATATCTCGGCACTTCGCCGGATGGTGTTGCTGTCGTCGACGACCAGGACTTTCAGGGCAGGTGTTGGACTCACGGTTCACAGGCTCCAATGAATGGGTCAGGAAGTGCGGCAGCGGACTCAGAAAGCCCGCGCCTCGGTCTGCGCAGATAAAGGATGTCCTCATCGAACAATCAAATCTGGACCATCTCGAAATCTTCTTTGCGGGCGCCGCATTCAGGGCAAGTCCAGTTCATCGGTACCTGATCCCAGGGAGTTCCAGCCGTCACTCCGTGCTCCGGCGCACCTTGCGATTCGTCATAGATCCAGCCGCAGATCAGGCACATCCAAGTCTTGGTTTCGGTCATGGTTATAGGGGGCCTTGTCATAGAATGCAAGCATTGTATCGAGCGAGGTACAGCCCGCTGGAAATCGATTCTGGCCTCTGTTCAACGCCTTGTTTGAAGCGTCAGGATCATTCTGCGGGCATCCTCCACACGAATCAGATCCCTCACTCACCCCATGCCCGATACACCCGAAAAAACAACACCTGCAGAGCTCACCCAACTTGGCGAGGTATCCCTGCCGTGCGTGATGGTGTTCAACGCCAACGATCCCAGTGGCGCGGGTGGCTTGAGTGCCGACATCACCGCCATGTCCAGCGCTTCGGTGCACGTTCTGGCTGTGGTCACTGGCACCTATGTGCGCGACACCTCCGACATCCACGACCACTTCGCCTTCGACGAAGAAGCGGTGGCCGACCAGGCGCGATGCGCTCTGGAGGACATGCCCGTGCTGGCGTTCAAGGTCGGATTTGTGGGCAATCCGGAGAACCTCAGTGTGGTGGCCGAGATCACCGCCGACTACGCCGATGTACCCGTCATCGCCTACATGCCCGACCTTTCCTGGTGGGACGAGCTCGCGATCGAAACCTACCTGGATGCCAGTGCGGAGTTGCTGTTGCCGCAAACCACCGTGCTGGTGGGCAATCACAGCACCTTGTGCCGTTGGCTGCTGCCCGAGTGGGAAGGCGATCGTCCTCCGAGCCCGCGCGACGTGGCCCGGGCCGCTGCTGTTCATGGCGTGCCCTACACGCTGGTCACCGGCTTCAATGCGGCCGATCAGTATCTGGAGAGCCACCTGGCCTCGCCCGAAGCGGTGCTGGCCACGGCGCGCTACGAGCGCTTCGAAGCGACTTTCACCGGCGCGGGCGACACCTTGTCGGCGGCCTTGTGCGCGCTGATTGCCGGTGGCTCCGATCTGCAATCGGCCTGCGCTGAAGCCCTGACTTACCTGGACCAGTGCCTCGATGCGGGCTTTCAGCCCGGCATGGGCCACGCGGTGCCCGACCGGCTATTCTGGGCGCACGAAGACGACGACGAAGACGAAACCGCTTCCGACAGCACACTGGACGCCGACGACTTTCCTCTCGACACCACCCGGCATTGACCCACCTGCGCGCAGCGCAAGACTGCGCGCATTTCCCCACCAACGCAGCTTCGCTCCATGATCACTGTCGACCGCAACCAGCAACTGTTTGACCGCGCCAAGGTCCTGATTCCCGGCGGCGTGAACTCACCGGTGCGCGCCTTCCGCGCGGTGGGCGGCACACCCCGCTTCGTGCAACGGGCGCAGGGCGCATATTTCTGGGACGCCAATGGAGAGCGTTACATCGACTACATCGGCTCCTGGGGTCCGATGATCCTGGGTCACGGCCACCCGGCGGTGGTTGAAGCGGTGCAGAAGGCGGTGCTTGAAGGTTTCTCCTACGGCGCCCCTACCGAGCGCGAGGTGGAGCTGGCCGAAGAAATCATCAAACTCGTGCCCAGCATCGACATGGTGCGGCTGGTGAGTTCGGGCACCGAAGCCGGGATGAGCACGATCCGGCTGGCGCGTGG
>JANOCL010000134.1:0-5295 GCA_031412135.1 Variovorax sp.
GGCGATGCCGCGCTGGCCAGGCTGCGCAAGCTCAAGACCGACAAGCTGCCGCTGGTGCGCGGCAAGCCGCGCTTCGGCAGCCCGGTCGCCAACGTCGGCAAGTTCGTCGCCATCGGCTTGAACTATGCGGACCATGCAGCCGAGTCGGGCCTTCCGATCCCGGCCGAGCCGGTGGTCTTCATGAAGGCCACGACCTGCATTCAGGGGCCGAACGATCCGGTGATGCTGCCCAAGGGCTCGGTCAAGAGCGACTGGGAAGTCGAGTTGGGCGTGGTGATCGGTGCGCGTGCGCGCTATGTGTCGCAGAAGGACGCGCTCAACTTCGTGGCCGGCTACTGCACCATCAACGACGTGAGCGAGCGCGAGTACCAGATCGAGCGCGGCGGCACCTGGGACAAGGGCAAGGGTTGCGACACCTTCGGCCCGCTCGGCCCCTGGCTGGTGACGCGCGACGAGGTGCCCAATCCGCAGAAGCTGTCGATGTGGCTCGACCTGAACGGCAAGCGCACGCAGACCGGCAACACCAGGACCATGATCTTCAGCGTCGCCAAGATCGTGAGCTACCTGAGCCAGTTCATGACCTTGATGCCCGGCGACGTGATCACCACCGGCACGCCGCCCGGCGTCGGTCTTGGCATGAAGCCCCCGCTCTACCTGAAGAAGGGCGACGTGATGACGCTCGGCATCGAAGGGCTTGGCGAGCAGCGGCAGGAAGTGGTGGGGTTCAAGCTGCTGCCCTGAGCGGTCGCCCGGGCGCGCGCTCTCAGATCTCCAGGATCAAGGCGAGCTCTTCACAGGCCGATCTGAAGACGGCTGGCGGTGCCTGCTTCCATGGGTGCTGGCGGGCACCGCGGGCGCGCCAGTCGAAGGATTTCGGCTGGTGGCAGAGAACGTAGCAAGCCTCTCGTTTCGGGCCCAGGAACTTCACGGCGAACGGGTTGTCCTCGTTCATTGCGGAGTGCGTCATAGGCAGTCCGATCACTATGCCGGTTCGCTCGTTGAATGCCCGGACGGAAAGCACCAGCAGCGGATGCTCGCCCGGCATTTCCTTGCCCGCCTTCGGGTCGTGATCGATCCAGATGACGTCGCGCCGTTCAGGTGCCCAGCTGCCGGCCATCAGAGAACTTCGCGACCGACCGGCCGGGTAACAATCGCCTCTCCACCATGCCTCTGCGGATCGAAGGCCTTGAGTTTTTGCGCCAAGGTCAGCCGCGGCTTGCCCGCCGGGCGCAGCAGCACGCCTTCCTCGACCACTTCCACCGTGATGGGCAGGCCGCGGGCAAAGTGCGCGGCTTTCGCGATGGGGCCCGTGATCCGGACCCCGAGTCCGTTGCCCCATTCCTGGATCGTCTGATCCGCCTTGACTGTCATTGCCATCCCTGGTCCTTTCGTTGTTCGAATAACCAGTATAGGAAAGATTTGCGGGTGTTTCAACGTGTATATACATAACCGTTGAGCATCGGCCCAGTGCTCAGGCCTTTTCAGCGGCGTTTCGCGACAGCGGGTGCGCGGGTCGCCCCGGCAGCGCCGTTGGGGCGTTTCGTGCGGGCGGTGCGCGCCTCCGGCATGTGGCCGGACTCGCGCAGCGCCGCGTCGATCAGCGCGTCGGCCATCCAGAGCGCGGTGCGTTCGACGTCGCGGTCGCGCATGCCCCAGATGTCCTTCAGGATCACGTAGGGCTCGATGCCGTAGACCACCGACAGGGCATGGTGCAGCCGGTCGCGCATGGCGGGCTTCATCAGCGGCGCGAGCGGCTCGATCGCATGCTGAAGGATGCGCACGCGGTGGCCGCGGCGGTAGGGTTCTTCTTCGAGCAGGCCGGCGCGCTCCAGCGCCCATTGCTCCAGCGACAGCTGCGCGGCCGCGCGAAGCTGGGCCTCGAATTCCTTGAAGCGCGGGAAGGTCTGCACGAACAGCTCGTGCACCCGCTCGCGGCCGCTCGGGTTGTCCGAAGCCAGCTTGCGCACCGGCCCGAGCGAGCTGTCGATCACCGCGGTGATCAAGGCGCTGCGGCTCGGGAAGTAGCGGTAGGCGGTGGCGCGCGACACCTTCGACCTGGCCGCCGCCTCCGCCACCGACGGGATGTGGCCGCTCTGCTGGATGATGTCCATCGCGGTGTCGAGCAGCAGCTTGAAGGTTGCCGCGCGGACGCCGCGTTCGGGCGGGAGCGGCGGTTCGCTCAGTTTGTGCTTCAGTCGCGCCATGGGGTTTGTACGGGTCAGGAAGGGCTCGGGCTCGCTTGTGAAGGCCCGAGGGCGGAACGTATGATGCACGCATCCCGATTTGAGACGCAAGTCTCAAAAACGACTATTCCCTGATCCCGAGGCGGCCGGCGCAAACCGGCAAGAACCCGGGACGAGACGGAGACAAGCCGATGCGCTGGGCCAGCTGGAGTTGGGGCGGACGCGACCACGTGGGCACGATCTCGGCCGACGGGCGCGAGGCCACGCCCTTCGCGGTGCGCGAAACCGCGCTCGGCGTGCTGCCGCTGATCCAGGCCATGGCCGCCGACGAGCCGCTGCCGCAGCCGTCCGGCGCGAGGCTGCCGGTCGATGTGGTCACGCTGCGCTCGCCGCTGCCCCGCCCCTTGCGCAGCCTGTTCTGCGTCGGCCGCAACTACCGTGCGCATGCCAGCGAACTGGCCAGCACCGTCTTCAGCCAGAACATGCCCGAGAGCGACCCATGGCCGATCGTCTTCGGCAAGCTGGCCGAGTGCGTCGTCGGCCCGCACGATGCGGTGCGCATGCCACAGCCGGCGGCGTCGGTGCAGATCGACTACGAATCCGAGCTGGCGGTGGTCATCGGCCGCGGCGGACGCGACATTGCGCGCTCCCGCGCGATGGACCATGTGTTCGGCTACACGATCGTCAACGACGTGACCGCCCGCGACGTGCAGATGCGCCACCAGCAATGGGACCTGGGCAAGAGCTTCGACACCTTCTGTCCCATGGGCCCGTGGATCGCGACCGCCGACGAGCTCGATGGCCGCGCCACCCGGGTGCGCGGCTGGGTCAACGGCGAGCTGCGCCAGGACGGGCTGACGCAGGACATGATCTTCGACATCCCCGCGCTGATCGAGACCTGCTCGCGCGGCATCACGCTCCATCCGGGCGACGTGATCGCCACCGGCACGCCGGCGGGGGTGGGCATGGGTTTCAAGCCGCCGCGCTGGCTCACGTCGGGCGATGTCGTGCGCATCGAAATCGACGGCATCGGCGCCATCGAGAACAGGTTCGAGTGACGCCATGAGCTTTCAGATGATCGACCGCGTCGCGGTAGAAGAAGAGGGCGAGGGCCCGGCGGTGGTGTGCGTGCACGGCCTCGGCGGCAGTTCCAACACCTATGCGCCGCTGATGCCGGCGATGGCGCGGCACCGGGTGATCCGCGTCGACCTGCCGGGCAGCGGACGCTCGCAGCATGCCGAAGGGCCGCTTTCGATCGAGCGCTATGTCGACACGCTGCTGCGCATCTGCGAGCGCCTGGGCGTCGCGCGGGCGCACTGGGTCGGCCATTCGATGGGCACCATCGTCTGCCAGCACATCGCAGCCGCGCATCCGAAGACGGTCGCGAGCGTGGCGCTCTTCGGCCCGCTGATCGCGCCGCCAGATGCCGCCCGCACGGCGATGCAGGCCCGCGCCGCCAAGGCGCGCGAAGGCGCGGCCGGCATGCACGAGATCACGCAGTCGCTGCTGCAGGCGGCGGTGTCCGCAGACACCCGCCAGCGCCTTCCGGTCGCGCTGGCCTTCGTGCGCGAAAGCCTGATGCGCCAGGACGGCGAAGCCTACGCGCGCAGCTGCGAGGCGCTGGCCGGCGCGCAGGCAGCGGCGGTGGAAAAGATCGAGGCGCCGGTGCTGCTGGTGACCGGCGACGAGGACGGTGTCGCGCCGCCGCAGGCGGTGCGCGCCATGGCCGACCGGCTGCACAAGGCGGCGAGCAAGCGGGTGGTGGTGCTTGCGCGCTGCGGCCACTGGACGCCGGTCGAGCGGCCGGACGAATGCCAGCGCGAGCTGCGCGACTTTCTGGCAACCCACGCGAGGACCTGAACATGGCCGATGTGCTCTTCACCAATGTGCGGGTGTTCGACGGCGGCGGCGAGGCGCCCTTCACCGGCGACGTGCTGGTGCAGGGCAACCGCATCGCCCGCGTCGTCAAGACCGGCTACGGCGGCGCATCGCCGCCCGTGATGGGTGCGCAGGTGATCGACGGCGCCGGCGCCTTCCTGATGCCGGGCATGGTCGAGGCGCACACGCACTTCTCGTGGAACGACCAGCCCTCGCTCGACGCGATCCAGCGCATGCCGCCGGAGGAGCACATCCTGTGGTGCGCCGAAGTCGCCAGGCGCTACCTCGACATGGGCTGGACCAGCTGCGTCGGCGCGGCGGCGGCCAAGCCGCGGCTCGACGTGGTGATCCGCAATGCCATTGCCGACGGCACCATCATCGGCCCGCGCTACCTGGCCGCCAGCCAGGAGATCACCGTGCCCGGTGGCCTGGGCGACACGACGCAGCCGCACCTGCCGCAGCCCGAGTTCGCCTTCGGCGCGGTGGTGAGCGGCGCAGAGGAAATGCGGCGCTGCGTGCGCATGTTCGCCAAGTACGGCGTCGACTCCGTGAAGATCAATCTCTCGGGCGAGTCGATCACCGGCATGTCGAGCGAGATGAGCCAGTTCACCGAAGAAGAGGTCACCGTCTGCGTGCAGGAGGCCAAGGCCTGGGGCAAGCGGGTGGCGGCGCATGCGCGTTCGACCTGGTCGATCAAGCAGTGCGTGAAGCAGGGCATCGAGGTCATCTACCACGCCAGCTTCACGGATGAAGAAGCGCTCGACATGCTGGAGGCGCACAAGACCGAGCACTTCATCGCGCCCGGCCTCGCCTGGTTGATCAACACCTGCCATCACGCGAGCGAGTGGGGCCTGACGCCCGAAGTCACGAAGAAGATGGGCTACCACCGCGAGCTCGAAGCCGCGGTCGAGAGCATGCGCGCGCTGCGCAAGCGCGGCGTGCGCATCCTGCCCGGCGGCGACTACGGCTTTGCCTGGACACCGCACGGCACCAATGCCCGCGACCTGGAGTACTTCGTCAAGTACGTCGGCATGAGCACCATGGAAGCGCTGCTCTCGGCCACCGCCTGGGGCGGCCCGATGATGCGCATGGGCAAGGTGCTCGGCTACATCCGCGAGGGCTACCTGGCCGACATCCTGCTGATCGACGGCGACCCGCTCGCCGACATCACCGTGCTGCAGGACAAGGCCCGGATCATGGCCGTCATGAAGGACGGCGAATTCCATCGGGCGCC
>JANOCL010000135.1:0-4057 GCA_031412135.1 Variovorax sp.
GAAGATGAAGCCGCGGTGGCTGCGCACATGCTCGAGCGTCGTGAGTCCCTTGGCCGATTCGCATTCGTGCAGCCGGGTGCCTTCGTAGCCGTTCTTAAGCGGTATGGCGAGCAGCGAGCCGTCGGTCTTGAAGGTCCACGCGTGGTACGGGCAGCGGAAGAACTTGCCGGTGTTGCCGCACGGCCCGCTTACCAGGCGCGAGCCCTTGTGGGCGCAGCGGTTCATCATGGCGCGCACCGAGCCGTCGGCATGGCGCACCACGATCAGCGGCCGGCCGCCGATCTCGTTGCCGAGCCAATCGCCCGGCTTGGGGATCTGGCTCTCGTGGCCGGCGTAGTTCCAGGTGTTGGCGAAGAAGTGTTCCTGCTCCAGCTCGAACAGCTCGGCGCTGGTGTACAGGTCGCGGTGCACGCGGTCGGGCTCGACCAGTGCGCGTACCGCTTCGGGGTTGCCCTTGTATGAACTCATCTGCCTGCTCCTTCAGATGTCCAGTACCAGCCGCTCGCCGCGGGCGCGCGAGATGCAGATCTGCATCACGTTGCCTTCGGCCTTCTCGCGCGCGCTCAGCACATAGTCGCGATGGTCGATCTCGCCTTCGAGCACCGGTGTCGTGCACACGCCGCACTCGCCGCGCTTGCAATCGAACATCGGGTCGCAGCCGTGCTCGATGAGGCAGTCGAGGATGCTCTGGTCGGCCGGCACGGTGAAGCGCTGGCCGGACTGCGCGAGCTCGACCTCGAAGGCATGGTCGCCCTCTTCGACCACCGGCGTGGTGAAGAGCTCGAAGTGCACGCGGTCGTGTTCCCAGCCGCGCGCCTGGGTCTGCGCCAGCACGGCATCGAGCATGACCTTGGGGCCACAGACGTAGAGGCGATCGCCTGCGGGCATACCGTCCAGCAGGGCGCCGATGTCGAGCGGCGCGCCGTGTTCCGCATCCGCATGCACGCGCAGGTCGTCGCCCAGGAGCGACTGCAGCTCGGGCAGGAAAGCCATCAACTCGCGGCTGCGGCCGGCATAGTACAGGCGCACCGGCAGGCCTTCGGCGCGTCGGCGCGCGGCCATGCTGGCGAGCGGCGTGATGCCGATTCCGCCGGCAAGCAGCACCGTGCCGCCGGGGCCGGCGTGCAGTGGAAAGTCGTTCTTCGGCGCCTCGATGGCGAGCGAATCGCCTTCCTTCACCCGCTCGTGCATGAAGCGCGAACCGCCGCGGCCTTCGGCTTCCCTGCGCACCGCGATCACGTAGTCGGCAGGTGCGTTCGTTGCGTTGCGCGCCGTCGCGAAATTGATCAGCGAGTAGTGGCGCCAGTCCGGTGTGCCGTCGGGCAGCTCGACCCGGACGCGGATGTGGGCGCCGGCGCTGTAGCCCGGCAGGGCACGACCGTCGGACGCGCGCAGCCGCAGCATCCTGATCAGCGGATTCAGCTCTTGCGCCTCGACGACGCGCAGCGGAAGGGTGTTTGGCTGGACAGTCATGTTTCTTCAGGCGAGCGAATGCAGCGCCAGTGCGGCCCGCAGCTTGTGGCCGTGCTCGTCGGCGAGCGCGGCGTCGCGCAGTTCGCGCAGCGTTGCCGGGGCAATCGCCGCGCCGGCGCGCTGGAACGCATCCATCACCGTGTCGTAGTTGCGCACCCCGCGCTCGTGCGTGTCGCTGTAGCCCTTGACGAGCCGCTGGCATTGCGCGACCTCGACCGCGAGCGCAGGGTCTCGCGCCGCGGTGGCCGCGATGCGCTGCAGCCAGTCCTCGATGCGCCGGTTTTCCTCGGCGTATCGCAGGGTCGAGCGTCGCCAGCGCTTCATGGCGGCAACGGTGCGCAGCATCAGGTAGCCGCGCAGCGAGCTGGTCTGGATCACGCGGCCTTTGTGTGTGAACCGCTCGATCACCTTGCGCGGCCCAGCGGAGTTCATCAGCCAGCGGCCGATGCCTGCCGGCAGCGTCTCGCAGATTTCCTGCAGGCGCGGATGCATGTATTCGTTGATGGCGAGCACCTGGCCGGGCTGCACGCGGGCCTCGCCACGCACGCGCTCGAAGCGCGACGATCGGGTCTTGAGCGCGGCGACGCGTGCCGTGTCTTCGTAGGACATCCATAGCGCGAGATGGCGCGCGGTTTCGCGCAGCAGCCGGTGCTCGTCGCCGACGGGCAAGGCCGCGATGGCGGCGATGCGGTCGAGGTACAGGCTGGCGTAGTCGGTGTCCTGGTAGTCGATCAGCCGGCGCACGCCCTCCAGCATGAACGGATGCGCCTGGGCCGGAAACGCGCGCTGCACCCGCTCGACCAGCGCGCGCACCGCGGGATGCTTCGGCTGCGGTGCTTCGGCGGCAGGCATGCCCGCCGGCTCATCCACCGCCCCGCCTTGCGCCCGGGAGAAAGCGGCACCGAAAGCCTTCAGGCTCGGCTTGATGCCGACGCCGCCGCGCTCGATGGTCGCCTCGAACTGCGCGCGGCTGAAAGGCAGCACGCCGGCGCCCGCAAGGGCGCCGAAGAGCACCGCGCTGATCACGCTGCCCGATGCCTCCGCCGCCTCGGCCATGTCGAAGCGGATGAAGCGCTTGGCGGCCTGCTCGGCATGCGCGAGCAGTTCGCCGCTGTCGACACGCCCGTCGCCGAGCGCGCTTTTCTCTGCGATCGAAAACACGCGGTGCGTCGATGCGACGAGGGTCGTGCGGTCGCGCGTGACCAGGCCGCGCTGCACGGCGCGGCCGGCTTCCATCAGTTCCGACGCCAGCACCACGTCGACGTCGCCCGGCAGCGGCATCAGCGCCAGCACCGGCCGGCCGCCGTCGGCCTCGGCCTGCGCCTGTGGGAAGAGTTCGACGTAGTAGATGGTGGCGCCGGTGCGTTGGGCCACGCCCGGCACCGACGTGGTCTGGGCGACATGGCCGTTGGCCTCGCCCATGTCGACGATCCAGTCGGCCAGCACGCCACCGCCCTCGCCGCCCATGGCGAGGATCGCAATCTTTATGGGCTGGTGCTGTGTCATCGCTCGATCATCAGAACGTGTACTCGGCTCGGCGCCTCGCCTCGCCGCGCTGCAGCCAGCCGATCACGCCGCTGCGCACGCGCTCGCGCAGCCGGTCCCAGCCACTCGGGTTGCTGACGATCTGCGCCTTGTAGAACGACGGGCACAGCACGGCGGCATGCGAGACCTCGCCACACACGCCGCAGCCGACGCAGCTGTCGAGCACGGTCGCCACCGGGTCGGTGCGCAGCGGATCGGGATTGGGCTTGATCGACAGCGACGGGCAGCCCGACAGCCGGATGCAGGAGTGGTCGCCGGTGCAGGTGTCGGCATCGACGCCGAATTTCTCGCGCACCATGCGCTTGCCGTCGGCGATGGCCTTGCGCACCAGCGGCTTCTCGCGGCGCTGCTTGTTGAGCATGCATTCCGACTGCGCGATCAGGACCTTCGGGCCCTTCTCGCTGGTGGTCAGCGCGTCTTTCAATGCGTCGCGCATGCCCGCGACGTCGTAGGTGCGGCGCACCGTCCTGACCCAGTTCACGCCGACGCCGCGCACCGCGCGCTCGATCGCATGGCCGGTGCTGCGCGTCGCGTTCTGCGCATGGGACGACAGGACGTCCTGGCCGCCGGTGGCCGAGGTGTGGTTGTTGTCGACCACGATGGTCAGGTTGTCGCTCTTGTTGAAGACCGCGTTGGCGACGCCGCTGGTCAGGCCGTTGTGCCAGAAGCCGCCGTCGCCCATCATCGAGATCGCGCGCTTGCCGCCCGACCCGCTGAACGCCGCCGCACCGGCGCCGCCCAGGCCGTAGCCCATGGTGGTGTTGCCGATGCTGAACGGCGGCAGGATGGAAAAAAGGTGGCAGCCGATGTCGGCGCTCACATGGTGCGGGCCGAGCTCGCGCTCCACCAGCTTCATGGCGCTGAAGATCGGCCGCTCCGGGCAGCCGGTGCAGAAGCCCGGCGGGCGGGCATGGACGTTCTCGTCGAGCGGGCGCGATGGCTCCGGCGCCCCGTCGACGCCGATCGCCGCGACTTCGGTCAGCGGGATCACCTTGCGCGCCGCGGCCGGCACCGCCAGCGGCGCGAGCCGGCCGTAGCG
>JANOCL010000136.1:0-10089 GCA_031412135.1 Variovorax sp.
GGCATGCTCAACAGCTACGCGGGCCTCACGGTGCCGCTTATCGCGTCGGCGACCGCGACCTTCCTGTTTCGCCAGTTCTTTCTGACGGTGCCCGACGAGCTCATCGAGGCCGCGCGCATGGACGGCGCGGGGCCGATGCGCTTCTTCAAGGACGTGCTGCTCCCGCTCTCGAAAACCTCGATCGCGGCGCTGTTCGTGATCCAGTTCATCTACGGCTGGAACCAGTATCTCTGGCCGCTGCTCGCGACCACCAGCGAGGACATGTACCCGGTCGTCATCGGCATCAAACGCATGATCGCCGGCGGCGATGCGGCGAATGAATGGAACGTGGTGATGGCCACCGCCATCCTCGCGATGCTGCCTCCGGCGCTCGTGGTGATGCTCATGCAGAAATGGTTCGTCAAGGGCCTGGTAGACACGGAAAAGTAAAAACATGGCAGCTCTCTCCCTTCGCAACGTCATCAAGCGCTACGGCCATGGGCCGAAGGCGAACCAGGTCATCCACGGCGTCAGCGCAGACATTCCCGATCGCGAATTCGTCGTCATCGTCGGCCCCTCGGGTTGCGGCAAATCCACATTGCTGCGCATGGTCGCGGGGCTCGAGGAAATCAGCGCGGGTGAAATCTCCATCGGCGGGCGGGTGGTGAACGACCTCGAACCCGCCGAGCGCGACATCGCCATGGTGTTCCAGAACTACGCGCTCTATCCGCACATGTCCGTGTTCGACAACATGGCCTACGGCCTGAAGATCGCCAAGGTGCCGGTGCCCGAAATCAAGACCCGCGTCGACAAGGCAGCGAAGATCCTGGAGCTCGGTCATCTGCTGGAGCGCAAGCCGCGCGAACTCTCCGGCGGCCAGCGCCAGCGCGTCGCGATGGGCCGCGCCATCGTGCGCCAGCCGCAGGTTTTTCTGTTCGACGAGCCGCTGTCCAACCTCGATGCCAAGCTGCGCGCGCAGACCCGGCTCGAAATCCAGAAGCTGCACCGCGAACTCGGCATCACCTCGCTGTTCGTCACGCACGACCAGGTGGAGGCGATGACCCTCGCGCAGCGCATCATCGTGATGAACGGCGGCGTGATGGACCAGTTCGCAACGCCCGAAGAGGTGTATTCGCGGCCGGCAACGACCTTCGTGGCGAGCTTCATCGGCTCACCGCCGATGAACCTGCTGACGCACGCCCCGGGTGTGCGGCCGGGCACCATCCTCGGCATTCGCCCCGAACACCTGGTGCTCGATGCGCAAGGCTGGTCGGTGCAGGTTGAGCATGTCGAGCTGCTGGGTGCCGAGCGGCTGATCTACGGCCGCATCGGCGAGGAGCAATTGATCATGCGCGTGGACGAGGGCCAGACACCGCCGACCGCCGGAGACACCGTCAGGATCGCGGCGCGCCAGGACAAGCTGCACTGGTTCGACGCCGGCTCCGGCAAGCGCCAGGCATGAGCTTGCCCGCCTGGCCCTACCCTCGCTGGATCGCCCATCGCGGCGCCGGCAAGCTTGCGCCCGAGAACACGCTGGCGGCTTTCCGCGTCGGCGCCGAGTACGGCTTTCGGATGTTCGAATGCGATGCCAAGCTCAGCGCGGACGGCGTGCCTTTCCTGTTGCACGACGCCACGCTGGAGCGCACGAGCAATGGCCACGGTACGGCCGGCGATCACCCCTGGTCGGCACTCAGTCAGCTCGATGCCGGTGCCTGGCATTCCCGCCGCTATGCCGGCGAGCCGCTGCCGAGCCTGGAGAGCCTGATCCGCTTCTGCCTTGGCAACGGCTACGCGCTCAACATCGAGATCAAGCCGACACCGGACGTGGAACGCCAGACCGGCGAGGCCGTGGCCCGGCTTGCCGCCCGCCTGTGGACCGGCGCGGCTGTCCCACCGCCGCTGCTCACCTCCTTCGCGCCGGATGCCCTGCATGGCGCACGCACCGTGCAGCCCGAACTGCCGCGCGGCCTGCTGCTCGACACCCTGTGGCACGGCTGGCTCGACGTCGCGCGCGAACTCGCGTGCACGGCCATCGTCTGCAACCATGCGCTGTGGGATGCCGCGACCGTACTGCAGGTGCATGCCGCCGGCCTGCGCGCGCTGAGCTACACCGTCAACGACGAGTGGGCAGCCAAGCGGCTGGTCGACCTCGGCACCGACGGCATCATCACCGATCGGGTCGACAGGTTCAGTCCTGCCGCCTGAGCCAGCGCCGAAGAGGGCGCCCGCACCGCCTTCTATGATGAAGCCATGAGTCGCATGCTCCGCATCGTGGTCCTGCTGCTGGCAGCCGTGCTCTGCGGCAGCGCCATGGGACAAGGCGCGGGCCCCGTGCCGGAGCCAACGGTAACGGAGCTGCGGGCCCAGCTCGACCGCATTCCGGAATCGGTCGACAGCAGCACTGAGGTTCGGGCGCTGATCACGCGGCTCGATGCCATCGGCGCGCAGGCGGACACCTTCATCGCCTCGCGCACCGGCCCGCTGGCCGACCTCAACGCCCGACTCGGCGAGCTCGGCGAACCGCCTGCGGGCGGCGCGGCTGAAGACCCCGATGTCGCACGCCAGCGTGCCACGTTGCTGAGGGAGCGCAACACGCTCGATGCCGACGTGCGCCTGGCCCGTCTGGTCACCGTCGACACGCGGCAGCGCGCCAGCGAGCTGCTCGCCAAGCGCCGCGCATTGTTCGAAGCGCAGCTCACGGAGCGGGCGCCCTCCCCGCTCGGCCGGGATTTCTGGAGGGACATCGGCAACGCCTGGACCGCCGACGTGGGGCGGCTCCAGGCACTGCGCGCCGAGCTTGCAGCCGGTGCCCGCGTGGCCAGGCAGGACGAGCATGCCGCAGCCGTGCTGTCCAGCGTGGCCGTCGCACTGTTGATTGCGCTGCTGGGCAACTGGGCCGCCGAGCGCGCGCTGGCGCGGTTGGCGGCACGCGTCCTGCCGGCGGGGCGGCTGCGCCGATCGCTGCTGGTGATCGCCATCGTGACCACCAACGTGCTGCTGGTCGCCCTGGCGGCACAGGGTGTCTATGCCACGCTCGACGCCCACGGCGTGTGGGGCGCCCACACACGCAAGCTGGGGCAGGCGCTGGTGCAGTCGATCATCTTCATCGCCTTCGTGGTCGGCCTGGGTCGCGCGCTCCTGTCCAACACCCGGCCCTCCTGGCGCCTGCCGCCGATCGCCGATGGCGTGGCCGCGCGGCTCGCACCCTTCCCGTGGCTGACCGCGCTGATCGCGGCGCTGGTCTGGGCGCCGGCGCAGATCAACGCGGTGGTGGAGGCCAGCCTGGCGGCAGTGGTTGCGACCCACGTGGCCACCGCGCTGGCGCTGACCGGCCTGATCGGCGCGATGCTGTTCCGGCTGCGCGAGCCGCGCGCCGATGCCCAGGCCCCTGCGGATGCGGCCGCTGCCGAACGGCCGCTGTGGGTCGGCATCCTGCTGGGCCTGGTCGCGGTGATGGTGGTCGCGATCTGGGTCCTGGTGGCCACCGGCTATGTGGCGATGGCGAGCTTTCTTGCCAGCCAGCTCACCTGGACCGGCATCGTCGCCGCCGCGTTCTATCTGCTGTTCAAGTTTGCCGATGACCTGTGCATGGCCCTGCTGTCCTCGCGCAGCAACGTCGGGCAGCGCCTGCAGGCGAGCTTCGGCTTCGCGCCGCGCACGCTCGACCAGGCGGCGGTGGTGGTGTCGGGCCTCGCGCGCGTCGCGCTGTTCTTCTACATGCTCATCGCGCTGGCCACCCCACTGGGCACGAGCCCGGGCGAGGTGTTCGAGCGCAGCGGCCAGTTCGGCACCGGCGTGAAGGTCGGCGAGTTCGAGCTCGTGCCCGGCGCGATCTTCACCGCGGTTGCAGTGCTGGTCATCGGCTTCGTCGTGCTGCGCATGCTGAAGAAGTGGCTGGAAGTGGACTACCTGCCGCAGACCGCGTTCGAGCCGGGCATGCAGAGCTCGCTCACCACGCTCCTCGGTTATGTCGGCGGCATCTTCGTGGTCGCGTTCGCGCTGTCGGCGCTGGGAATCGGCATCGAGCGCATCGCCTGGGTGGCCAGCGCGCTGTCGGTGGGCATCGGTTTCGGCCTGCAGGCGATCGTGCAGAACTTCATTTCGGGGCTGATCCTGCTGGCCGAGCAGCCGGTGAAAGTCGGCGACTGGGTGGTGCTCGGCAATGCGGAAGGCGACGTGCGGCGCATCAATGTGCGGGCCACCGAAATCCAGCTGGGCGACCGCTCCACGCTGATCGTTCCGAACTCGGAGTTCATCACCAAGACCGTGCGCAACATGACGCTCTCCAACGCCGAGGGCCGGGTCTTGATCCGCTTGCCGATGCCGCTCGACACCGACGCGGTGCGCGTGCGCGAGCTGATGCTCGCCGCCTGTGGCGGACACGAGAGCGTGTTGCCCGCGCCGGCGCCGTCGCTCACCCTCGAAGGCATCGAGAACGGCATGCTGATCTTCCAGGCCATCGCCTATGTGTCAAGCCCGCGGGTCGCCGGCGGGGTGCGCAGCGACCTGCTTTTCACCATGCTCGATCTGCTCCGGAAGGACGGCATCGCGCTCGCGGCATCTGTTGCGACGCCGCCCCAGGCGCCCGCACCCCCAGCGGCGCTGCCGGCCTGAGCACTGCCGGCCGCTCGGTTCAGCCGCGCCAGCCGTGCAGCAGCCACCACTGAACGGTGCCGCAGACCGCCACCAGCGCCGCATAGGTCGCCATCCGCCCGTCACGGCCGAAGAACCACAGGCCGGCAGCCAGCACGACAAGGCCGGCGCCTGTATTGATTGCGCACTGCATCCACAGGCTGGTCGATACGCTGCGTTTGCGCATGGCAACCCGGAACAGCAGCCCGAGCAGCAGCGCGACGAAGAACGCCGGCGCAGCGAAGTTGACAAGGTGGATCAGGAAGTCGAGTGCAGACATTGGATGAACGATGACGCCGTGGTTTCGAGGTCATGCGGGCATGCAGGACCCGAAGGCGGCGCTGGATTTTATAATCGCCGCTTATGTCAGTCTGGGCCCTCGGCTTGAACCATACGACCGCGCCGCTCGATCTGCGCGGTCGTTTCGCGTTCGCGCTCGACCAGATCGCGCCCACGCTGCAGAGCCTGCAGCGCTCATTCGGCTCCCATCGCCATCCGGACGTTGAAGCGGCGATCATCTCGACCTGCAATCGCACCGAGATCTATTGCGCCGCCGAGCACCTCGCGCTCGACCACACGGTCGACTGGCTGGCCGAGAGCGGCGGCGTGTCGCCCGCCCTCCTGCGCTCGCATGCCTACACGCTGCACGACGACAGAGCTGCCCGCCATGCCTTCCGGGTGGCGAGCGGGCTCGACTCGATGGTGCTCGGCGAAGCCCAGATTCTCGGCCAGATGAAAGAAGCGGTGCGCGCTGCCGAAACGGCCGGCGCGCTCGGCAGCACGCTGAACCAGCTGTTCCAGCGCTCTTTTGCCGTCGCCAAGGAAGTACGCAGCGCGACCGAGATCGGCGCCCATTCGATCAGCATGGCTGCCGCTGCCGTGCGGCTGGCTTCCCAGCTCTTCGAGGACTTGAAGCAGACGCGCGTGCTGTTCGTCGGGGCCGGCGAGATGATCGATCTCGCGGCGACGCATTTCGCGGCCCGCGAGCCCAAGTCCATCGTCATCGCCAACCGCACGCTCGAGCGCGGCGAAAAACTGGTCTCGCGTTTCGGCGGCGAGGCGATGCGCCTGGCCGACCTGCCCACGCGCTTGGCCGAGTTCGACATCGTGGTGAGCTGCACCGCCAGCACGCTGCCGTTGATCGGCCTCGGAGCGGTCGAGCGCGCGCTGAAGCTGCGCAAGCACCGCCCGATGTTCATGGTCGACCTTGCCGTGCCGCGCGACATCGAGCCGGAAGTGAAGGCGCTCGAGGACATCTACCTCTACACCGTGGACGACCTGGCGCAGGTGGTGCAGCAGGGCCACGCCAGCCGGCAGGCGGCGGTGGCCGAGGCCGAGGTCATCATCGACGCGGGTGTGCGCAGCTTCATGCACTGGCTCGACCAGCGCGGCACCGTGCCGCTGATCCAGCAGCTGAACGCGCAGACCGACGAATGGCGCGCGGCGGAACTGGCCCGCGCGCGCAAGCTGCTGGCCAAGGGCGAGCCGGTCGAGGCCGTGCTCGAGGCATTGTCGCGCGGCCTGACGCAGAAGATGCTGCACGGCGCCCTGGCCGAGCTGCATGCGGGCGACGCGGCGGCACGCGAACACACGGCGCAGACCATCTCGCGCCTGTTCCTGCGCAAAGAGCGTTAGCGACGCTGCAGCAAACCGGACTTCCGGACGCGAAGAACGCGAATATTTCGCGAAGGTCGCAAAAGGAAGAACAGGAAACCTCCGCGGGGTTTTTTCGCGTCCTTCGCGGAACCTTCGCGTCCTCTGCGTCCTGCACCCGTTTTCGAAGACTCCCAGTGAAACCCTTTCTCCGCCACCAACTCGAGCGCTATGCGCAACGCCTCGGCGAACTCGACTTCCTGCTGTCGCGCGAGGACATCATGTCCGACATGGCGCAGTACCGGAACATCTCGCGCGAGCACGCCGAGGTGACGCAGATCGCGGGCCGCCATGCGCGTTACGTGCAGCGCGAGTCCGACCTGGAAAGCGCGCGCGGCATGCTCGACGATCCCGATCTCGCCGACATGGCGCAGGAAGAGATCGCCAGCGCCGACGCGGAACTGCGCCAGCTCGAGGACGAGCTGCAGCGGCTGCTGCTGCCCAAGGACCCGGACGATGCCCGCAACGCCTTTCTCGAAATCCGCGCCGGCGCCGGCGGCGACGAATCGGCGTTGTTCGCGGCCGACCTGCTGCGCATGTACACCCGCTATGCCGAGCGGGCCGGCTGGCGCTGCGAGCTGGTGAGCGAAAGCCCGAGCGAACTCGGTGGCTACAAGGAGGCCGTGGTGCGCGTCGTCGGCGACGACGTGTTCGGGCAGCTTCGCTTCGAATCGGGCGGCCACCGCGTGCAGCGCGTGCCCGCGACCGAAACCCAGGGCCGCATCCACACCAGCGCGTGCACCGTTGCCGTACTGGCCGAGCCCGATGAAGCGGTGGCCGTGCAGATCAACCCGGCGGACCTGCGCATCGACACCTACCGCGCCAGCGGCGCCGGCGGCCAGCACATCAACAAGACCGATTCGGCGGTACGCATCACGCACATCCCGACCGGCATCGTGGCCGAGTGCCAGGACGATCGCAGCCAGCACCGCAACAAGGCCAAGGCGCTGCAGGTGCTGTCGGCCCGCATCCAGGAAAAAGACCGCAGCGCGCGCGCGGCCAAGGACGCGGCGACACGCAAGGGCCTGATCGGCACCGGCGATCGCTCCGACCGCATCCGCACCTACAACTTTCCGCAGGGCCGCCTGACGGACCATCGCATCAACCTGACGCTCTACAAGCTGCAGTCCATCATCGAAGGCGACCTGGGCGACGTGCTGGCAGCGCTGCAGTCGGCACGCGAGGCCGAGCAACTGGCCGAGCTGGAATCGAGCCTGCCCGCGTGATGCCGCCCAAGCCAGATCCGCCGCGGGATGCGGCGCAGATGCTCGCCGCGGCGGCGGTGCAGGGCGTCGACCGGCTCGATGCGCAACTGCTCGCGCTCCACGCGCTTGGCCGCTCGTTGCACGACCGCGCCTGGCTGCTGGCGCACGACACCGATCCATTGCCCGAGGCAGTCTGTTCGACGTTTGCCGGCCTCTGTGCCCGGCGCGCGGCTGGCGAACCGCTGGCCTATCTCGTCGGCGAGCGGGAGTTCCATGGGCTGGCGCTGCACGTCGATGCCCGCGTGCTGGTGCCACGCCCCGACACCGAGACGCTGGTCGAATGGTCGCTGCAGCAGCTGGCCGGCAGGGCCGCGCCATCGGTGCTCGACCTCGGCACCGGCAGCGGCGCCATTGCGCTCGCCATTCGGTCGGCTCGGCCGGACGCCCGGGTGACGGCGGTCGATGCCAGCGCCGAAGCCCTGGTTGTCGCCCGCGCCAACGCGCAGCGGCTCGGTATGGCAGTCCGGTTCGTCGAGGCGGACTGGCTCGCCGGCGCCGGCACCGGCTACGACCTGATCGCGTCGAATCCGCCATACATCGCGGCCGGCGACCCGCATCTGCCGGCGCTTCGGCACGAACCGGCGGCTGCGCTGGTGTCGGGCAGCGACGGGCTGGACGACATCCGCCGCATCGTCCAGGCCGCGCCGGCGCACCTCGCAAATGGCGGCTGGCTGTTGCTGGAGCACGGCCACAACCAGGCCGCCGCCGTGCGCACGCTGCTCACCCACCGCGGCTTCGCCGAGATACAAAGCCGGGACGATCTTGCCGGCATCACGCGATGCTCCGGCGGGATCTGGCACACGGTGAAATAATCCGGCAAGCATATTTCCAGGAGCCTCCCAATGTCCGACGACCAGCAACGCATCGACGAACTCGTCAAGTCCAATGAACTCGTGCTCTTCATGAAGGGCAATGCCAGCTTTCCCATGTGCGGCTTCTCGGGCCGCGCGATCCAGATTCTCAAGGCCGTCGGCGTGGACACGCGCACGCTCAAGACCGTCAACGTGCTCGAGGACGACGGCGTCCGCCAGGGCATCAAGGAATACAGCAACTGGCCGACGATCCCGCAGCTCTACGTGAAGGGCGAGTTCGTCGGCGGCTCCGACATCCTGATGGAGATGTACGAGTCCGGCGAACTGCAGCAGATGCTCAACAGCTGATGGCTCGCCCTCGGGTTGGCTCACAGCCGGCCGCGAGGCGGGCGTTTTGAGCGACGACCAAGGCAATGGCGGTGCAGCCTGGAAGCACGACGGCGTGCGCGTGATTACCGCCGATCGGCTCGATACCAACACTGCACAGACGCCCGGCATGAACCGGGCCGCCGCAATCGACTTTGCACGGGTCGGAGCGCAGAAGCTCTGGGCCGGCACGGTGACGATCCATGCCGACGCCAAGACCGGCGCCCATCATCATGGCCACCTCGAATCGGTGATCTACGTCGTGCGCGGACGGGCTCGCATGCGCTGGGGCGAGCGGCTCGAGTTCACCGCCGAAGCGGGGCCCGGCGACTTCATCTATGTGCCGCCTTTCGTGCCGCACCAGGAAATCAACGCCAGCCCGACCGAGACGCTGGAATGCGTGCTGTGCCGCAGCGACGGCCAGGCGGTGGCGGTCAACCTCGACATCGAACCGGTCGAGAAACCGGAGTCGGTGCTCTGGATCGATCCGACGCATCCGCGCGGCGGCGTGTGACGTCGCCGCGACAAACGCGCAAAACCCCCGGAAACGAGCAAAGCTGGACATGGCTGCCGGCGGGCACGGCTTATGCTGTGCCGAAGTGTTCGACGTCGGAGGTTTCCATGGATTCCCAAAGTCTCGTTCCTGCCTGCGCAACCTTCCAGTTGCCGGTTGCCAATCTGCGCAGCGTTTTCCAGACGCATGACGTCGAACGCAAGCTGGCCAAGCTGCCCGACCGCGACCACGAACATCTGCGAACCACCTATGAGCGAATGCTCGAACGCGGGCCCGACCGCTTTCAGGTCAAGCCGAGCGGGATTCCGGAGATGGCCGCGCTCTACGCCCAATTGCCCAACTTCACCGCAGTGCTCGACGACGTGCGGCGTCATGTGGCGCTGGCGCAGGACAGCCGCGACGGTCTCGAGGTGACGCCGATGCTGCTGCTCGGTGCGCCCGGCATCGGCAAGACGCACTTTGCGAAGAAGCTGGCCGAACTGCTCGGCACCGGCATGTCGCTTGTAGCGATGAATTCGATGACCGCCGGCTGGCTGCTCTCGGGCGCCTCGTCGCAATGGAAGGGCTCGAAGCCAGGCAAGGTGTTCGAGGCACTGGTCGAAGGCCAGTATGCGAATCCGGTGATGGTGATCGATGAGATCGACAAGGCCGGGGCCGACGCACAGTACGACCCGCTGGGCGCGCTGTACAACCTGCTCGAGCACGACACCGCCCATGCATTCGTCGACGAGTTCGCCGAAGTGCCGATCGATGCCAGCCAGGTGATCTGGATCACCACCGCGAACGATGCGCGCGGCATTCCCGAGCCGATCCTGAACCGCATGAACGTGTTCGAGGTCGAGGCGCCTTCGCCCGAGGCGGCGCGCCA
>JANOCL010000137.1:0-20044 GCA_031412135.1 Variovorax sp.
CGCCGAGGAAATCGCCGAAGTGGTGGCGCGCGCCACCGGCATTCCGGTCTCCAAGCTGTTGCAGGGCGAGCGCGACAAGCTGCTCATGATGGAAGCCAAGCTGCACGACCGCGTGGTCGGCCAGGACGAGGCGATCGGCGCAGTGGCCAACGCCATCCGCCGCTCGCGCTCGGGTCTGTCCGATCCGAACCGTCCGACCGGTTCGTTCCTGTTCCTCGGCCCCACGGGCGTCGGCAAGACCGAGCTGTGCAAGGCGCTGGCCGGCTTCCTGTTCGACAGCGAGGACCACCTGATCCGCGTCGACATGAGCGAGTTCATGGAGAAGCATTCAGTTGCCCGCCTGATCGGCGCGCCGCCGGGCTACGTCGGCTACGAGGAGGGCGGCTACCTGACCGAAGCCGTGCGCCGCAAGCCGTACAGCGTGCTGCTGCTCGACGAGGTCGAGAAGGCGCATCCCGATGTCTTCAATATCCTGCTGCAAGTGCTGGACGACGGGCGGCTTACCGACGGCCAGGGCCGCACGGTGAACTTCAAGAACACGGTGATCGTGATGACCAGCAACATCGGCTCGCCGATCATCCAGGCGATGGTCGGACGGCCGGGCGAGGAGATCAAGGATGCCGTCTGGGACGAGCTCAAGAACTACTTCAGGCCCGAGTTCCTGAACCGCATCGACGAGACGGTGGTGTTCCATGCGCTCGACGCGAAGAACATCGAGGCGATCGCCGCGATTCAGCTGAGGGTGCTGCAGGAGCGGCTTGCAAAGATGGACATGACGCTCGACGTCTCGGCCGCGGCGCTGGCAGAAGTCGCCAAGGTGGGCTTCGACCCCGTGTTCGGCGCGCGGCCGCTCAAGCGTGCCATCCAGCAGCGCATCGAGAACCCGCTTTCCAGGCTGCTGCTCGACGGCACTTTCGGTCCGAAGGACACGATCCACGTCACCACCGATCCGATCCAGACGCCGGGGCAGTTCAGCTTCGGCAAGTCCGGGGAACAAAGTGCCGAGGCAGTGGCCTAAGGTTCGATGATGAACTTTCTTTTTCGCCTGGGTCTTTTTGTGATCGGCCTCGTCTTCGCGGCCAGCCTTGCCGTCGCCGTGATGTTGCTGGCGGCGGCCTGGGGCCTGCGCTACGGCTGGGCGCGGCTCACCGGGCAGCCGGTGCGGCCCTGGGTGATGCGTTTCGACCCAAGGCACGGCTTCGATCGATTTCGGGCCGCTGCGGGGGAGGCCAGGCCGAGCGCGGCGGACGTCGCGGGCGCGCGGGCACGAGGCCACGCGGCCGGTACGCCCGTGGCGCGCGAGTCCGGTGGGGTGACGGACGTGCAGGCCAGGCCTGCATCGCCTGCCGCTGCGCGCGGCGAGTAGCAACAAACCGGCCCGAGCGGCCGGTTTCTTTATTCCGGCCTGGGCAAGAACGCCGGCAGCGCGCGGCCTGCTTGCTCCAGCAGTTCGTACTCTCCGTCCGGCAGGCCTAACTGGGTCACGTCGAAGTGGCAGAGCGTGCCGACCAGCTCGCCATCGCCATCGATGAGCGGCACCCCGTGGTAGCAGACCATCACGCCCTGGTAGGGGTGGCCGTCGAGCCGCGAGTCACGGGCCGAGTCCTCGGTGCGGAACGATCCATCGCGCAGGACGAATTGGCAGAAGCTCGTTTCCAGCGGCACCACGGCGAGGAATTCCGGGCGGACTTCACCCTTCTTGTCGTGAAGGAACACGTTGCGCAGCATGTCCCCTTCCACCCTGTATGCAGCCGTGTAGCGGTGCGGAACGGCCTCGTTGAGATAGGCAAGCGCGGCAGCGGCCCCCTGGTCGTTTAGCGTCGAAGAAAAGGTGGTGAAATCGCGAGGGGCAGGCATCCGGCCATCTTATCCAGATGGGCCGGTTGCAGGGGCAGGCATCGCGCCGCAGGTCAAAATGTCGCATGCCCGCGCCGCGTCCGCCCATCCTCATCGACCCCGCGCAGGTCGAGTTCAGCGCGATCCGCGCACAGGGTGCGGGCGGGCAGAACGTCAACAAGGTTTCGAGCGCGGTGCACCTGCGCTACGACATCCCGGCGAGTTCGCTGCCGGAGGATGTCAAGGAGCGTCTGCTCGCCCTGCGCGACAGCCGCATCACCCAGGAAGGCGTGCTGGTGCTGAAGGCGCAGAAACATCGCAGCCAGGACATGAACCGCACCGATGCGCTCGCGCGGCTGCAGGAGCTGGTCGACGGTGTCGCCACGCCGCCGCGAGTGCGTCGCGCCACCAAGCCGAGCTATGGCGCCAGACAGCGCCGGCTCGAAGGCAAGAGCCAGCGCTCGGACATCAAGAGCCTTCGTGGCCCGGTGAAGGACTGAAGCTCAGCGCCGCCAGCGCATCGCTGTCGGTGCGGTAGACGAAAAGCAGCGGTCCCGGCGCCAGCAGCCCCGCGCGTTCTAGCACCTGCTGCGCCGGCAGCTTGAGCCCGCTCAGGTGCAGCCTCACGCCCCTGGACTCGAGCAGCCGGCGAATCGATGCGAACGCCTCGGCGCCGGTCGCGTCGATGCGGTTGATCGGCTGCGCGAACAGGCAGATGTCCGTAAGCTCCGGCCGCTGCGCAAGCGCCACGGTGATGGCGCGTTCCAGCATGCTGGCGGTGGCGAAGTCGAGTTCGGCGTCCATGCGCAGGGCATGCAGCCGGGGCGCCAGCGGCGGCAGGTTCCACAGCTGGCGGTCTCGCAGGCTGCCGTCCGCATGCAGGCCGACTTCGATGATGCGCGGGTGCAGGTGGCGGTACATGTAGTGGCACAGGCTCATCAGCAGCCCTGCCAGCACCCCCCAGTAGATCGACGGCGCGGCCGCGATCGTGAGGGCGAAGGTGACCAGCGCAGTGATCGCCTCGACGCGCGAGATGCGCCACAGCGCGACGAACTGGCGCGGCCGCACCAGCCCCCAAATGGCCACCACCACGATCGCCGCGAGCACCGCCTGCGGCACGTGATAGAGCAGCGGCATCGCCCACAGCAGCGCGGCGCCGATCAGCAGCACGCAGGCCACCGTGGCCCAGCCGGTCTGCGCGCCCGCATAGAGATTGATGGCCGAGCGCGAGAACGACGAGCTGGTGGGAAACGCGCCCGACAAGCCCGAAGCCAGCTTGGCCAGCCCCTGGCCGATCAGGTCCTGGTTCTCGTTCCAGAGCTTGCCGGCGCGCGCGTTGTCGACCTTGGCGCTCGACGCCGTCTCCAGGAAGCTGACCAGGGTGATCATCAGCGCCGGCAGCAGCAGCGCGCCCAGGGTGCCGAGCGCAAGCGCGTCCGGCCAATAGAAAGACGGCAGCCCGGCAGGCAGGCTGCCGATCACCGCGCCGCCCGAGCGCGCGTAGCCGATCGCGGCGCTGATGGCCGCGCAGGCGCCCACCACCGCCATCGGCGCCGGAAAGCGCGGCCAGCGCTGCTTGGCGAGCCAGAGCGCGGCGATGCTGCCGAGCCCGAAGGCGATCGCCACCAGATCGGGTGGCACGCCGCTGCGCAACTGCGCCAGCGTGCGGCCAGTGAAGCCGAACAGCGCCGGCATCTGCGACAGCACGATCAGCACCGACGCGCCCTGCGTGAAGCCCATCAGCACCGGCGAATTGACCAGCCGCAGCACCCATCCGAAGCCGCCGGCGCCCAGCAGGAGCTGGATCGCGCCGGACATCAGGCACAGCCATACCGCCAGCGCCACCCACTCGGCGCTGCCGGGAATCGCCAGCGGCCCGAGCGAAGCGGCGACCAGCAGGCTCGACAGCGCGGTCGGCCCGACCGACAACCGCGTCGATGCACTGAACAGCACGCCGACGAGTGCCGGCAGGAGCGATGCGTAGATGCCGGTGACGAGCGGCATTCCGGCGAGCGCGGCGTAGGCGACGCCTTGCGGGATGACCATCAATGCGACGGTGATGCCTGCGATCGCCTCCCCACGCAGGAGCGCACGGCCGGGGCGCGGCCATGCCAGGAAGGGCAGCCAGCGCGCGAGCTGGTCGCGGTTCAAGGCCATGAAAGAACGAAGGCCTGTGGCGCGAGGATCGGTACGCCGTGGAACGGATGCAACCCCAGCAAGTCGGCGCCGCCGGTGATCAGCGCGTCGGCGCTTCCGTGAACCGCGACCTCGAGAAACTTGTCGTTCTTCGGGTCACGGCAGGCGCGAATGGGGCGCGTCGGAAGCACCCAGTCGATGAGATCGTCCAGCTTAACGAGCAGCGCAAGCCGCCGCTCCAGGGCAACGTATGCATCGAATTTGGATCGGCGCAGCACCGAAACCAGTTCGCCGTGCGTTTCCTTCGAGAACATCAGGCGCCCGAGATCGATTGCGCGCCGCACCGCTTGCGCGGGAACACTCTGCGGCCGAAGCATCCAGCTGACAAGAACGTTGGTATCGACGACCCAGCGGTGCGTGGGCAGGGGATCAGTCATTACCGGCGAGGATTTCGGCCAGAACCTCGTCCGTCATTCCGTTCTTTTCCGCCTCTGTACCCACGGATTCGGCAAAGCGCATCAATTCCTCCGCATTGAGGCGATGCAGCTTGCGGTACTGCTCGGGCGAGATCACCATGGCCACGTCGCGGTAGTGGCGGCGAATCACGACCGGTTCACGGGCTGCGGCATCGACCATCGCGGCAAAGTTCTGCTTGGCGTCGCTCGCGGAGTAGGCGATCATGAACAGCTCCAGAAAAGTACAGTTTGTACAAATTGTACAAAAATACAGCTGCTCGCGGTCAAGCCTTTTTCTTGTGCTGAAAAGCCGTCGGTGACTGCCCCGTCGCGGCCTTGAACATCGCGCAGAAGGCGCTGTCGGTCGCGTAGCCGCTTGCCGTTGCCACGTGGCTCACCGCCATGCCGCGAGCAAGCAGCGGCAGCGCATGCGCCAGCACCGCCTGCTGGCGCCACTGCTGCCAGCTCATGCCCAGCTGGTGGCGGAACAGGCGGGCCACCGTGCGCTCGCTGGCGCCGATGGCGCGGGCGCGTTTGGCAAGCGTGGCGCGATCGGCCGGGTTGCGCAGCAGCGCCTCGCACAGCTGGCGCAGTCGCTTGTCGGCCGGCAGTGGCACGTCGATACGGATCTGCGTTGCACGCTCGAGTTCGTCGACCAGCAACGGCGCGATCCAGCGCTCGCGCTGGGCCGCGTGCGGATCGGCGGGAGGCAGGCCGTCGGGCGTGGTGTCGAGCGCCAGCATCAGGGCGCGCAGCAGGTGGCTGATCTCGAGCACCTCGCACCGCTCCCAGACCGGGCCGAGCCAGCTGTGCAGGTACACGGTGCGCAGCTCGGCATCTTCGATCAGCGTGATGCTGTGCGGCATGTTCGCCGGCACCCAGAGCGCTCGGGAAGGCGGCACGATGTAGCTGCCGTCCTGCGTGCTGAGCCTGATCACGCCGCGGGTCGAAAAGGTCAGCTGCGGCCACGGATGCGTGTGCAGCTCGACCAGCGTATCCGCCTTGAGGAAGTGTTCCTTGGCACGCAGCGGGCGCAGCGCGTCGGGCGCAAACAAGTGCGGCGTGAGCGAAGCGACGCTCTGGATTGGCCCGGCGGCGATGGACGGCATGGTTGCGACAAATGTTGTCTCTGTATCGCCATTCTGCCGCGTGACCAGGGAATACGATCGGTGCCCGTCCGCGTTCTTGTTGCAATTCATGTCCCCGTCCGACCCCTCCGCTGCCACGACAACGCTGCGCACCGATGCGAAGCTGATCGGCCTCGTCGGCCTGGCCCATGCCATCAGCCACTTCAGCCAGCTCGTGCTGCCGCCGCTGTTTCCGTGGCTGAAGGACGCCTTCGACGTGAGCTACACCGAGCTCGGCGCGGTGCTCACCGTGTTCTTCGTCGTCTCGTGCGTGGTGCAGGCGGCATCTGGCTTCGTGGTCGACAGGCTCGGCCCGCGTCCGGTGCTGTTCGTCGGCCTCGGCATGCTGGCGCTGGCGGCCTTCGGCTACGCGCTTGCCCAGAGCTACTGGATGCTGCTTGCGAGCGCCGCGGTCGCAGGCGTGGGCAACGGGGTCTTCCATCCGGTCGACTACACGCTCTTCAACCGCAAGGTGGCGCCCACGCGCCTGGGCCACGCCTACAGCGTGCATGGCATCACCGGCAGCCTCGGCTGGGCGCTGGCGCCGGCGTTCGTGGTGCCGCTGGCCATTGCCTTCTCATGGCGGGTGGCGCTGGCTTCCGCCGGCGTGCTGGCCTTCGTGGTACTGCTCGTGCTGTGGCTCAACCGCGGCACGCTGGCGCTCGATGTGAAGGCGGTGCACAAGGCAACCGGGTCGGGCACGGCCGCCGGTGGCGAGCTCGCCTTCCTCAAGATCCCCGCGGTCTGGATGTGCTTCGGCTTTTTCTTCTTCTATGCCGTCGCGCTGAGCGTGATCCAGACCTTCGCGCCGGTTGCGGCCGGTCACCTGCATGCCGTGCCGGTGGCGCTGGTCGCAATGTGCCTCACGATCTACATGGTCGCCAGCGCGAGCGGGATGGCCGTGGGGGGCTTTCTGGCTTCCGACCCTGCGCGCTGCGAGCGCGTCGTGGGTGCCGCGTTCGGTACGGCAGCGGTGCTGGCGCTGGTGCTCGCGCTGGCGGACTTTCCGCCTTACGTGGTGCCGGCGATGTTCGGTGCGATGGGTTTCGCGTCCGGCCTTGCGGGTCCGTCGCGCGACCTGCTGGTCAAGCGCTCGACCCCGGCCAACGCGACGGGGCGCGTCTATGGCGTGGTCTATGCGGGGCTCGACATCGGGCAGGCCGTGGCGCCGCTCATCTTCGGCCGGCTGATGGACCGCGGCCAGTACACGAGCGTGATCATCGGCCTGGCGGTGGTGCAGGGCGTGCTGATCGCCAGTGCGTTCAACGTGCGGCGCGTGCGGCGTGAGGCACTGGTTCCGGCATAGCGTCGTTGGACTCGTCTCTCTACCTGATCGTCGCGCTCGGCGCGGTCGCGGCCGGTTTCGTGCAAGGCCTGTCCGGCTTCGGCTTCGGGCTGGTCGCCATGTCGTTCTGGGCGTGGACGGTCGACCCCAAGCTCGCCGCGGTGCTGTCCACCTTCGGCGCGCTCATCGGCCAGGTGATCGCCGCGGTGACGGTGCGCCGCGGCTTCGACAGGGCACTGCTGCTGCCTTTCGTGCTGGGCGGACTGGTCGGTGTGCCGCTCGGCGTCTGGCTGCTGCCGCGGCTGGACGTGCCGCTGTTCAAGGCCTGCCTCGGCGGCCTGCTGGTGATCTGGTGCCCGGCCATGCTGATCGCGTCCAATCTGCCGCGCATGACCGCAGGCGGCCGGCCGGCCGATGCCGCGGTAGGGTTGCTGGGCGGCATCTGCGGCGGCCTCGGTGGCTTCACCGGTCCGATCCCCACGCTCTGGTGCACCCTGCGCGGTTTCGACAAGGACTTGCAGCGCAGCGTCATCCAGAACTTCAACCTGTCGATGCTGGTGGTCGTCTTCTCGCTCTATCTCGGAACGGGGCTGGTCGAGGTCCGGATGGTGCCGCTGCTCGGCATCGTTGCGGTTGCGGTGCTGGTGCCGGTGCTGCTCGGTGCCCGGCTCTACGCCGGCATCAGCGAGGCGGCTTTCCGCAAGATCGTGCTGGGCCTGCTCACGCTGTCGGGGGTGGCGCTGCTGGCGTCATCGGTGCCGGTCATGATCGCCGGATAGCGCGGGTCAGTCAGATGGCCCGCTGGTTGACGCGTTCTGCCAGCGCCTGCGCGCTCTCCCTGCGTTCGCTGTAGCGGTCTACCAGGCAAGAGCCTGCATCCCGCGTGAGCAGCGTGAACTTAATGAGTTCTTCCATCACGTCCACCACACGGTCGTAATAAGCCGACGGCTTCATGCGGCCCGCGTCGTCGAACTCCAGGAAGGCCTTGGCGACTGACGACTGGTTGGGGATGGTGACCATCCGCATCCAGCGGCCCAGCACGCGCATCTGGTTGACTGCGTTGAACGATTGCGAGCCACCGCTGACCTGCATGAGCGCCAGCGTCTTGCCCTGCGTCGGCCGCACGGCGCCGAGCGACAACGGAATCCAGTCGATCTGCGCTTTCAGGATGCCGCTCATCGCGCCGTGCCGCTCGGGCGAGGTCCACACCATGCCTTCGGCCCAGGCCGCCAGCTCGCGCAGCTCGCCGACCCTGGGATGGTGGTCGGGCGCGTCGTCGGGCAGGGGGAGGCCGCGCGGGTCGAAGATTCGTACTTCGGCGCCCATCGTCTGCAGCAGGCGTGCGGCTTCGAAGGTGAGGAGCCGGCTGTACGAGCGTTCGCGCGCCGAGCCGTAGAGCATCAGGATGCGCGGTGCATGCAGCGAGCGTGCGGGCCAGAGGCGGGCGGCATCGGGCGCCTGGAGCAGGGCGGGGTCGAGCGCCGGCAGGGTCGTTTGCTCATCCCACACGTCGGCCGTCCTCGTCGATCACGCGTTCGCCGTCTTCCTTGGTGAAGGCGCCCAGCTGCGGGGTGGGGAGAATGTCGAGCACCTGTTCCGAGGGCCGGCACAGGCGGGTGCCGAGCGGCGTCTCGACGATGGGACGGTTCATCAGGACCGGATGCAGGGCGATGAAGTCGAGAAGCTGCTCGTCGCTCCACTTCGCATCGGCCAAGCCCAGCTCGTCGTACGGCGTTCCCTTCTGCCGAAGAAGCTCACGCACGGTGATGCCCATCGCGGCGACGAGGCTGCGCAGCCTGTCTTTGCCGGGCGGCGTCATCATGTACTCGACCACGGTCGGCTCCACGCCGCTGTTGCGGATGAGGGCCAGCGTATTGCGCGAGGTGCCGCACGCGGGGTTGTGAAAGATGGTGATCGAAGACGAAGGTTTTGATTGCATCGCTCCTATTATCCAAATAATATTGAAATATGGAAGCATCCGATGTCGTCAAATCTCTTGCTGCGCTCGCGCAGCCCGTGCGGTTGCAGGTCTTTCGCGCGCTCGTCGTGGCCGGGCCCGAGGGGCTCACACCGGGCACGCTGGTCGAGGCGCTGGCCGTGCCGGGCACCGGCCTGTCCTTTCATCTCAAGGAGCTGGTGCATTCGGGCCTGGTTACCCAGGAGCGCAACGGCCGCAACCTGATCTATCGCGCGGCCTTCGAGCGGATGAATGCCTTGATCGGCTATCTCACCGAGAACTGCTGCGAGGGTGAAAGCTGCCTTACCGAAGCCGCCGCGTTCTGCGAGTGCTGAGGCGGCCGGTCGGTCCTTCGATGAAAGAGCCTCTCTCATGACTGAAAAAATCTACAACGTGCTGTTCATCTGCACTGGAAACTCGGCCCGCTCGATCATGGCCGAGGCCCTGATGAACCAGGCAGGTGGAGGCCGTTTCAATGCATTCTCGGCCGGCAGCCATCCCGCCGGCAGCGTGAATCCGCTCGCGCTGCAGGCGCTCGCCTGGTTGCGCCTGCCGACCGATGGCTACCGCAGCAAGAGCTGGGACGAGTTTGCCAAGCCCGGGGCACCGCCGCTCGATTTCGTTCTCACGGTGTGCGACAAAGCGGCAGGCGAGACGTGTCCAGTCTGGCCGGGCCAGCCAATGACGGCCCATTGGGGCGTGCCCGATCCGGCCGTGGCCGGAGGTTCCGACGAAGAGAAGGCGCGGCACTTCAACGACGCGGCGCTCACGCTCAAGCGGCGCATCGACCTGATGCTGGCGTTGCCGCTGGCGCGGCTCGACGCGATGTCCTTGCAGCACCAACTGCGCGAGATCGGCCAGGTTCGGAAGGCCGTTGCGTGACCGTCAACGTTCTGATCCTTTGCACGCACAACTCGGCGCGCAGCGTCTTGGCCGAAGCCATGCTCAATCATCTGGCCGCGAAGGCCGGCAATGACGTGCGGGCCTTCAGCGCCGGCAGTGCCCCGAGCGGACGACTCAATCCTTTCGCGTTGGAAGCGCTGGTCAACGCCGGCGTGGACGTGTCTTCCTGCCGCAGCAAGAGCTGGGACGAGTTCGTCGGCGACGACAAGCCGGCGATGCACATTGTCATCACCGTGTGCGACAGCGCGGCGCAGGAGACCTGCCCCTATTGGCCCGGCAGTCCGGTCAAGTTGCATTGGGGCTACGTCGATCCATCGAACGCGCCCGGCGGCGAAGAGGGCAGGCGCGTGGCATTCGAGCTGACTCGGCAGGCCATCGGCTTTCGCATGCTGCAGTTGCTGGCCCTGCCGCTGGACTCCATGAGCAATGCAGACCTGCAGCGAGCTCTCGCTGCAATTTCGAAGAGCTGACGGCATGGCTGACCTTCCTCGCAAGCTGCTTGCCGAGATGCTGGGGACGGCGCTGCTGCTTGCCGTGGTGATCGGCTCCGGCATCATGGCCGAGCGCCTGTCCGGTGGAAACACCGCTGTGGCCTTGCTGGCCAATACCCTTGCGACCGTCGGCGGCTTGTACGTACTGATCGAAGTCTTTGGCCCGATCAGTGGCGCGCATTTCAATCCGGCGGTCAGCGCAGTGATGGCCATGCGCCGCGAGTTGCCCGCATCGAGCCTGCTGCCCTACGTGGCAGCGCAACTCGTGGGCGCGATGCTGGGCGCCTGGCTGGCGCACTCGATGTTCGACATGAGCATCCTGCAGTTCTCGGCCAAGGCGCGAAGCGGGACGGGCCAATGGATTGCCGAAGCCGTGGCCACCGCAGGTCTGGTGCTGGTCATCCTGCGCGCGCCGGCAGGCCGTGCGCCTGCAATGGTTGCGGCTTACATCGGCGCAGCCTATTGGTTCACTGCGTCGACTTCATTCGCCAATCCGGCGGCGGTGTTCGGCCGGATGTTCAGTGACAGTTTCGCCGGCATCGCGCCGTCCAGTGCGCCGGGCTTCGTGCTCGCGGAGTCGGTCGGCGCGCTCATCGGTCTGGCGATCCACAAGGTCTTCGAGCCGCGCCTGCACCCTGTCGGCCATCCCAACGTGATCGAATCTTCGGGCGAGCGGCAGGAGCAGATTCGTTGAGCGGGTGAATGAAGCACCGGTCAATGCCTTTGCGGCGATTCACGACAGTGGCGGCCCTGGGAACCGAGCAGACGCTCGCCTGGGCCTCGTCGTACTACTTGCCGGCCATGCTCGCAGTGCCGATGGCGCGCGAATTGGGCATTGCCGCATCGACCGTCTTCGCCGCGTTCTCGATGGCTTTGATCGTCTCGGCCGCGCTCGGACCGTATGCGGGCCGGGCCATCGATCGCTTCGGCGGCCGGCCGGTGCTGATTGTCAGCAACATCGTGTTCGCTGCAGGCTTGGCTGCGCTCGCGAGCGCCGGCAGCACCACGCAGATGTTCCTGGCCTGGGCGCTCTTGGGCGTGGCGATGGGCGGCGGCCTCTACGAAGCGGCTTTCGCCACGATGGTGCGGCTGCACGGACAGCACGCGCGCTCGGCGATCACCGGCATCACGCTGTTCGCAGGATTCGCGAGCACTATCGGCTGGCCCTTGTCGGCGGCGCTCGAATCGCATTTCGGCTGGCGCGGCACCTGCATGGCCTGGGCCGGACTGCACCTGCTGGTCGGCTTGCCGCTCAATGCCTGCCTGCCGCGTTTCGACGGCGCGGCCGCAGCGGCGGATGCGGCTGCATCGGGCAAGCACGATCGCGGTGCGGCGCTTTCATCGATCGAGGCACGGCGCGCCGTCTTCCTGATGGCCTACGTGTTCGCTGCCACCTGGTTCATCAGCACTGCGATGGCCGCGCACCTGCCGCGCGTGCTGCAGGCGACCGGCGTGGGGTTCGCGGTCGCCGTGTCGTTCGCGGCGCTGGTCGGGCCGGCGCAGGTGGCCGGGCGGGTGCTCGAATTCACCGTGCTGCAACGCTTGCATCCGCTGCTCTCCGCACGGCTGGCTGCCATGGCGCATCCGCTCGGTGCCGTCGCGGTCGGACTGGTCGGCGCGCCGGCCGCGGCGGCATTCGCGGTACTGCATGGCGCCGGCAACGGCATCCTCACGATTGCCATCGGCACGTTGCCGCTGCTGTTGTTCGGCTCGCAGGGCTATGGCCGCCGCCAGGGTTTGCTGATGGTGCCTGCGCGGCTGGTGCAGGCCGGTGCGCCGTTTCTCTTCGGCCTGGGCCTCGACCGCTGGGGCGTCGGCGCGCTGTGGTTCTCGGCGTTGCTGGCGCTTTCTGCGTGCGCTGCGCTGTGGTGGATGCCATCGGGCCCGCAGGCGGCGGTTCAGGGCGCCTTGGCTTCCCAGCCGGGTTCGAAGGGGTAGCGGGCAGCCCAGAAATCCGCCAGCCGCGCATCGGCATCGACACGGCGCACTACCTCGGCCATGCGCGGCGCCTCGCGGTAGAAGCGCAGGCGGCGCGGCGTCCAGCGCGAAACCACCGTCACGTAGAGGTCGAGCATGCTCACCCGCTCGCCAAGCAGGTAGGGCGTGCCCTGCGGCATCTGCGCGTCCATGACGCGCCAGCACTCGGCGATGCGTTCCGCGGTGCGCGCGGAAATCACCGCCTCGGCCTGCGCGTCGGCCGCGAGCCGCGATGGCACGTCGCGGACCCAGAACATCGAATAGATCGCGGCGGCGACGAAGGTCATCCAGCGCAGGTACTGCGCCCGCAGTGGATCGCCAATGCCCGGCGCGAGGCCGGCCTCCGGATGACGGTCGCCGAGCCAGATCAATATCGCCGCGCTTTCCGTCATCACTTCGCCCGAGGGCAGTACCAGCACCGGCGCCTGCCGCATGGCATTGACATGGACCAGCTTCTCGCGCTCGGCCTCGTCCTTCCATGGCGATGCCTCGACCACAGTGCAGGGCACGCCGATGAGTGTCAGCGCCGCATGGACCGGCGTCGCCCCGGAGCCCGCCGCGCCATAGAGGATGTACGGCGTCATCGGCTCAGGCCTGCGCGGAAACCAGGGCATCGACGCGGGCCAGGGCTTCGATGGTTTTCACGCAGGCGTCGGCCACTTCCGTCCCCTTCACCGCGAAATGGCGGTGAAAGTACTTGCGGTGTTCAACATGCTCATGAAAGTGATGCGGCGTGAGCACCGCCGACAGCACCGGTACGTTGGTTTCCAGCTGCAGCGCCATGAGTGAATTCACCACCGTGCTGGCGACGAACTCGTGCCGGTAGATGCCGCCGTCGACCACCAGCGCGCAGCCGACGATGGCGGCATAGCGGCCCGACATGGCGAGCCGCTTGGCCAGAAGCGGTATCTCGAAAGCGCCCGGCACGTCCAGCACATCGATGCTGTCCGGCGGAATGCCCTGTCGCTCCATCTCGGCAAGGAACGCGTCGCGTGCCTGGTGGACGATGTCCGCATGCCACTGTGCCTGCACGAAGGCGATGCGCCGGCCGCGCGGCGGAGCAGCCGTTGCGGCGACGGCAGAGAGGGGAAGGTCGTTGATCTGACTCATGGGTTGCCTTTTTGCCGGGTGTACCCGCCTCGGAACGCTTGCCGCCACGGCTCTCCGAGGCGCCTCGGCAATTCTAGAAGTGCAGTGCGGCCCAACCTGTCGCGCGTGTGCCCGACCGCGCAGCGTGCATGGCATTGGCCTCATCCGCCTCACACCACGCTGCGGTGGCGCTCGATGCAGGTGTCGAGCACTTCGTCGCCGGCGCGCTGCCACCAGTCGAGCGCAGAAAAGATCTCCACCTCGCTGAAGCCTTCGAAGCCGGCTTCCTCGACCCAGCCGCGGATCTTCTTGAGCTCGATGACGCCGTCGCCCATCATTCCGCGGTCGCTCAGCAGGTCGCGCGTGGGCGTGAGCCAGTCGCAGACGTGGAAGGCGAGCAGGCGGTCGCGGCCGGCGCGCGCGATCTGCTGTCGAAGCTTCGGGTCCCACCACACGTGGTACACATCGAGTGCCACGCCGAGCATGCCCGAGCGTTGCGAATCGAGTTCGTCGCAGAGGTCGAGCGCCTGTTCCAGCGTGTTGATGCAGGCACGGTCGGCGGCCTGCATCGGATGCAGCGGCTCGATGGCGAGCGGCATGCCGACTTCGCGCGCGTGGTCGAGCGACGCCGAGATGCCGTCGCGCACCTCGCCGCGTGCGCGCGCGAGATCCGTGTAGACCGCCTTGCCTTCGAGCGCGCCCGGCAGGGCGCCGACGACCAGCACGAGGCAGGGCGCATCGAGCGTCTTGGCCTCGTCGATCGCACGGCGGTTGTCGTCGAGCGCGGCCTTCAGCCCGGCTGCATCGCCTGCCGGAAAGAAACCGCCGCGGCAGTAGCCCGACAAGCCGATGCCATGTGCCCGCAGCTGCCGCGCGATCTTGTCGAGTCCGACGGCGGCGACCTGGTCGCGCCACGGACTGATGGCGCGGATGCCGTGCGCTGCGCACTGGTCGACGATGCGGTCGAGCGGCACCTCGGCGCCGTTCTGCCTTCGCACCGTGGCGGTGTTGATCGACAGCTGGTCGTGGTTGCGTGAGAAGTCGCGCATGAATTCAGCCGGCCACGCCGTGCAGTGCGATCAGGGCCTTCATGCGCTGCACGGCAAGCTCGGGCCGCTCCAGAAGATTCGCCGCATCGGCCAGCCGGAACAGCTCGGCGAAGTGCTGGAGCGAACGCGTGCTCTGCTGGCCGCCGACCATCGTGAAGTGGCTCTGGTGGCCGTTGAGCCAGGCCATGAAGACAACGCCGGTTTTGTAGAAGCGCGTCGGCGCGGCGAAGATATGGCGCGACAGCGGCACGGTCGGCCCGAGGATCGCGTGGAAGCGCTCGACATTGCCTCGCGCCAGTTCGCCCAGCGCAGCGCTTGCCGCCGGTGCGATGGCATCGAAGATGCCGAGCAGCGCATCGCTCTTGCGGTGCGTCGGTTCGCTGCCGAAGCCGTCGCCCGCGATCAGCTCGGCATAGTTGAAGTCGTCGCCCGTGTACATCCGCACGCCGGGCGGCAGGCGGCGGCGCATCGCGATCTCTCTGTCCTTGTCGAGCAGCGAGATCTTGATGCCGTCGACCTTGTGCGGATGCGCCGCGATGATGCCGAGCGCGGTGTCCATGGCGGCATCGACATGGTCGCCGCCCCAGTAGCCGGCGAGCGCCGGGTCGAACATGTCGCCCAGCCAGTGCAGCACCACCGGCTGCCTGGCCTGGCTCAGGATGCGGCCGTACACGCACTCGTAGTCGCCCGGGTTCTTCGCCACGCGTGCGAGTGCGCGGCTGGCCATCACGATCAGCTTGCCGCCGAGCGACTCGATGGCCTCCATCTGCTCCTCGTAGCCGCGGATCACGTCGTCCACGCTCTTCACCTCGTCGAGGTTCAGGTGGTCGGTGCCGCAGCCGGACGCGACCAGCGCGCCGGGCACGTCGCGCGCCGCATCGAGCGAGCGGCGGATGAGTTCGAGCGAGGTCGGCCAGTCGAGGCCCATGCCGCGCTGCGCGGTGTCCATGGCTTCGGCCACGCCGAGCCCGAGCGACCACAGGTGGCGCCGGTAGGCGATGGTGGCGTCCCAGTCGACTGCGCACGCGAGCCATGGGTCGACGGCCGCCAGCGGATCGGCGACCACGTGTGCAGCCGAGTAGGCGATGCGGTCGAACGCGGCGCCTGCGGCCGGCCGCGCCGGTGCTTCGCCGCGAAGCTGGTAGGCCGCGAGCGCGCCGCTCGCGGTGGGGAGTGTGAGCTTCATGGCCACGATGCTCAGACCTGCAGCGCCGGCACGTCGACCCAGCGCCGGTCTTTCCAGGATTCGAGTGCGGCCTCGACCAGCTGCACGCCCTTGGCGCCTTCGGGCAGCGTCCATTTGTATGGCGCGTCTTCGACCACGTGGCGGATGAAGTGCTCCCACTGGATCTTGAAGCCGTTGTCGTAGACCTGCGAATCGGGAATCTCCTGCCACTGGTCGAGGAAGTTCATCGTCTGCTTCTCGTCCGGGTTCCACACCGGGCGCGGGGTGGCGACGCGCGACTGCGCCCGGCACGACGACAGCCCGGCGACGGCCGAGCCGTCGGTGCCGTCGACATGGAAGGTCACCAGGTCGTCCCGGCGCACCCGCGTCGCCCAAGACATGTTGATCTGGGCGATCACCGGCTCGCCGGCATGGCCGCGCAGTTCGCAGGTGGCGTAGGCCGCATCGTCCGCCGTGGCTTCGTAGGGCTTGCCGTCCTCGTCCCAGCGCTTGGGGATGTGGGTGGCGCCGATGCACGACACCGACTGCACCTCACCGAACAGGTTGTCCAGCACATAGCGCCAGTGGCACATCATGTCCAGGATCATCCCGCCGCCGTCTTCCTTGCGGTAGTTCCACGACGGCCGCTGGATCGGCTGCAGGTCGCCTTCGAAGACCCAGTAGCCGAACTCGAGCCGCACCGACAGCATGCGGCCGAAGAAGCCGGCGCGGCGCAGCATGTCGAGCTTGCGCAGTCCTGGCAGGAAGAGCTTGTCCTGCACCGCGCCGTGCTTGAGGCCCGAGCCTTCGGCCAAGCGGGCGATCTCGACCGCTTCGTTGAGGTTGGTCGCGATCGGCTTCTCGCAGTAGACGTGCTTGCCGGCGCGGATTGCCTTGGCCAGCAGGGTGGGGCGCATCTGCGTGGTGCCGGCGTCGAAGAAGATCGTGTCGTCCTTGTTCTCGAGCGCAAGGTCGACATCGGTGCCCCAGCGCTGGATGCCATGGGCCTTGGCCAGTGCCTCGATCTTCTCGGCATTGCGGCCGATGAGGATCGGGTCGGGCATGACCTTGTCGCCGTTGGAGAGCGTGACGCCGCCTTGCGCGCGGATTGCGACGATGGAGCGGATGAGATGCTGGTTCATGCCCATGCGTCCGGTGACGCCGTGCATGATGATTCCGAGTCGTTGGGTCGCCATGGCTAGAAGTCCGTGAGAGAGCAGAAGAGGGCGGGTTGATTACTGTGCGGGCGCGAGTCCTGCGGCCTTGACGAGCTTCGCGTTGCTCGCGATCTCGTCCTTGATGTAGGCATCGAACTGCTCCGGCTTGAGCGTCCATGCCTCGGCGCCGAGCTTCAAGAAGCGCTCCTTGACCTCGGGGCTGGCCAGCGCCTTCGCCACTTCGTCGTGCAGCCGGTTCACGATGTCCCGTGGCGTCTTGGCGGGCGCCATCATGCCGATCCAGAAGTTGAATTCCGAACCGGGCACACCGGCTTCGGCGGTGGTCGGCACGTCGGGCAGCGCGCCGGCGCGCCGCGGCGAACCGACCGCCAGCGCGAGCAGCTGGCCGTCCTTGATCTGGCCGATCACCGGCGCGATGGGCGAGAAGTAATAGTCGACGCGGCCGGCCAGCACTTCGGTCACCGCCTCGGCCGATCCCTTGAACGGAATGTTCGTCGCGTCGATGTTGGCCGCCATCTTGAACTTCTCTGCATTGAGGTGGGTGGCGCTGCCCTGGCCGGCGGATGCGTAGTTGATGGTGCCGGGCTTGGCCTTGGCGGCTGCCACCAGTTCCTTCAGCGTCTTGATGTTCTTCGACGGCGAAATCACCAGCGCATTGGGCAGCGACGAGATCGGCGTGACGCCGGCGAAGTCGCCCAGCGTATCGAAGGGAAGTTTGGCGAAGGTCGACGGGCTCACCGTGTGCGAGGACGAGTGAATCATGATCGTGTAGCCGTCGGGGGCGGCGGTCGCCACCGCCTGCTGGCCGATGGTGCCGCTGGCGCCGCCGCGGTTGTCGATCACCAGCGTCTGTCCCAGGCTCGTGCCAACCTTGTCGGCGATGGCGCGGGCAATGATGTCTGTGGTGCTGCCGGCCGCGAAAGGCACGATCACGCGGATCGGCTTGTTGGGCCAGGCGCCTTGGGCCGAGGCGCCGAACGAGGCAGTCAGCGCCAGAGCGGCAATCAGCGCGGTACGGCGAGTGGTGGTTTTCATGGGGTCTCCTTGTGGGTTGGATTAGGGGAAAGCGCGGCCAAAGTGTCTTCTCCGCAATTAACGTATGGGTGAATTAGGGGTCGCGGCAAAGATGGTGCCCTACTTGCGCAGCAAGTACCCCATGACGACGTCGGTCACATGCGACAGTCGTTCGGAAAGCGCTGACGGCGCCAGCAGGTCACGGCCGAAGATCGTCGACAGCGTCGCGTTGTTCGAAAGATAGAAGTAGCACAGGCTCGCGATCGAGATGTAGATCTGAACCGGGTCGACGCCGTCGCGAAACAGCCCCGCGCGTTGGCCGCGGTCGATCACGTCGCGAAGCAGCTGCACTAGCGGCGAGTTCATTTCCTGGATGCGCAGGGAGCGCTGCAGGTGGCGCGCCTTGTGCAGGTTCTCGCTGTTGAGCAGCGTCAGGAATTCGGGGTGTTCCAGGTAGTACTGCCAGGTGAACTCGACCAGCCGGCGCACCGCCCGCGCAGGGTCGAGGTTCTCCAGACACAACATCCGCTCCGCGTCGCGGATGCGCGCATAGGTGTCTTCGAGCACCGACAGGAACAACAGCTCCTTGCTCTCGAAGTAGTAGTAGACGAGGCGCTTGTTCACCCCGGCGATGGATGCGATCCGTTCCATGCGGGCACCGCCGAGTCCGGCAGTCGCGAACTCCTGGGTGGCGGCCTTGAGGATCTCCTGCTGGGTCCGGTCGGCATTGCGGCCGCGCAGTTCTGCGGGCGGCGAATCGACGGTCGAGGATGTTGTGCTCGGGTTCAACATGACGGCCATAATTCACCAGACCGTGAATAGAGGCCACATGGTTTTCCCGGATGGGCTCGGTGAGTTGCGGCAGTAGCGGTGCGGATAATCGACGCGATCCTTCAAGCAAAACGCCATGACTCAAGCCTCAACTGAACCGCGCGTCGACAACGCCGCCGCCCCCACCGTCCTCGCCGGACACCTTCTCGTCGATTGCCTGGTTGCGCAGGGCGTAACGCATGCCTTCGGGGTGCCGGGCGAAAGCTTTCTCGCAGTGCTCGACGGCTTCCATGCCCATCGCGAAAGCATCCGCTTCATCGTCAATCGGCAAGAGGGCGGCGCGGCCTTCATGGCGGAGGCGCATGGCAAGCTCACCGGCCGGCCCGGCATCTGTTTCGTCACCCGCGGGCCCGGCGCGACCAATGCATCCATCGGCGTGCACAACGCCTTTCAGGATTCGACGCCGATGGTGCTGTTTGTCGGCGATGTCGGCAGCGACTTCCGCGACCGTGAAGCGTTTCAGGAAGTCGACTACGGCAGCTTCTTCGGTCCGAGCACGAAGGGTTTCGCCAAGCGTGTCGAGCGTATCGACGACGCGAACCGCATCCCGGAGTACGTGGCGCGCGCCTTCGCGACCGCCATGAACGGCCGCCCCGGCCCGGTGGTGCTGGTGCTGCCCGAAGACATGCTGCGCGCCGTCACCTCGGCACGGCCGCTGGCGCGCGTGGAAGCGGTGCAGCCCTGGAGCGACCCCGGCGCGCTTCGCACGCTGCGCGAACTGCTGATGAAAGCCGAGCGTCCTCTTGTGATTGCCGGCGGCGGCGGCTGGACCGTCCAGGCGGCGCAGGCGCTGCAGCGCTTTGCCGAAAACTGGAAGCTGCCGGTGGCGAACGCGTTCCGTTTTCAGGACACCTTCGACAACCACCATCCGCTCTACGCCGGCGATGTCGGCATCGCGATCGCCCCGACGCTGGCCGAACGGGTGAAACAAAGTGATCTGATCCTGGCGATCGGCCCGCGCCTCGGCGAGATGACGACAGGCGGCTACACGCTGCTCGAAGCACCCAGGGCAAAGCAGACGCTGGTGCACATCCACGCCAGCGCGGAAGAACTCAACCGGGTCTATCAGGCCGACCTGGCGATCAATGCGGGCATGAGCGCGGCCGCCCGCAGCCTCGAGGTGCTGAGCGCGCCGGCCGAGTTGCGCTGGGAGGCCTGGGCCGCGCAGGCCCACGCCGACTACCTGGCGAATCTGGCACCGCAGGATCTGGTCGGCCTGCCCGCCGACATGCCGCGCGGTGCCGTCGACATGGTCGAGGTGGTGCGCGTCCTGCAGCAGCACCTGCCGCAGGACGCGGCCATCACCAACGGCGCGGGCAACTTTGCGAGCTGGGTGCATCGCTACTTCCGCTATCACGGACTCGCAAAAGGCTACAAGACCCAGCTCGCGCCGACGAGCGGTGCAATGGGCTACGGCGTGCCCGCCGGCATTGCTGCCAGCATTGCGACCGGGCGCATCGCATTCACCATCGCCGGGGACGGCGATTTCCTCATGAACGGGCAAGAGCTCGCCACCGCTGTGCAGCACGGCGGCAAATCGATCGTGGTGCT
>JANOCL010000138.1:0-24722 GCA_031412135.1 Variovorax sp.
CTACCGGCGAGGTGATGGGCGTGGGCAAGACCTTCGGCGAAGCCTTCGTGAAGTCGCAGATCGGCGCCGGCACGCACCTGCCGAAGTCGGGCAAGGTCTTCATCTCGGTCAAGAACAACGACAAGGCGCGCGCGGTCGAAGTGGCGCGCGGGCTGGTCGCGCTGGGTTTCGAGATCGTGGCGACCAAGGGCACGGCGGCGGCGATCAATGCGTCGGGCATCGGCTGCGCTGTGGTCAACAAGGTCACCGAAGGACGTCCGCACATCGTCGACATGATCAAGAACAAGGAAATCGCACTGGTCATCAACACGGTGGAGGAGCGCCGCAATGCGATCACGGACTCCCGGCAGATCCGTACCTCGGCCCTGCTGGCGCGGGTGACTACGTTCACCACCATCTTCGGTGCCGAAGCCGCGGTCGAGGGCATGCAGCACCTGGACGAACTGGGTGTGATTTCGATCCAGGAGATGCACGCGCAACTCGCGCTCCCCTGATGCGACCATGGCAGCGCAGCGGCCTTCCGCAAGGCAATACAATCCAAGCTCGGGCCCGCTCGCCATCCTGAGCCGGCCGACTGGACGCAGCCTCGTCTGAGCCTTCTCTCCCATCGACCGCCGAACGGCATCGTTCGGCGGTTTCGCTTTCTGGAGCAACCATGACCACCATTCCCATCACCAAGCGTGGCGCAGAAAAGCTGCGTGAAGAACTCCACCGGCTCAAGACCGTCGACCGGCCCTGGGTGATCAACTCGATCGCCGAAGCGCGTGCGCAGGGCGATCTGAGCGAAAACGCCGAATACGAAGTTGCCAAGGACCGGCAAGGCTTCATCGAAGGCCGCATCCAGGACATCGAAGGCAAGCTTTCCGCGGCGCAGATCATCGACCCGACCGAGCTCGATGCCGGCGGCAAGGTGGTATTCGGATCGACCGTCGAACTCGAAGACGAAGAGTCCCGCGACAAGGTCACCTACCAGATCGTCGGCGAGGACGAAGCCGACCTGAAACTCGGCCTCGTCAATGTCTCCAGTCCGATCGCACGGGCCTTGATCGGCAAGGAAGAGGGCGACACCGCAGAAGTGCAGGCACCGGGCGGCCTCAAGCGCTACGAGATCGTCGCCGTCAGCTATCTCTGATCCGCCTGCCCGGCATGAAGGACCGCTTCGCACTGTTGCTGGCCGCCCTTTGGTGGGGCAGTTTGACGACGATCGGTTTCCTGGTCGTGCCCATGCTGTTCGCGCGGCTGGGCAGCCCAAGCGTCGCTGGCAACTTTGCGGCCCAGCTGTTTGCAGCGCAGACCTGGGTGGCGCTCGGCTGCGGCCTGGCCCTGCTGACTTACTTCAGGTCGAGGATGCGCGACCGCGACGAGCGCTTGGATGGCCCGTCCCGCAGCGCCATCGGCTTGATCGCTGCGGCCCTGCTGCTGGCGCTGCTGCAGGAATATGCGGTATCACCGCGCATCGTTGCGCGCGAGAACCTCAAGCTGTGGCATTCGGTCGGCGGCGGCATGTACCTCGGCCAATGGCTCTGCGCGGGCGTGCTGCTCTGGCGCATGGGACGCCGCGCCGACTGATCAGGCTTTCCAGAAGCTCGTTATCCAGCGCGCCGGGCGGATGAATCGAAAGCGCCGGTTGCGCCTGCCAGCCAGGGCGTCCGGCGGATTGCATTCACCATGAAAGACCATGATGCGCGCGTCTGCCGGCACGAAGGGTTCGCGCCAGTAGTTGGTGGGCCATGTCGGAATGCCGTGGTACTTGAAGCTCGGGCACCATTCCGGCGGCCAGTAGGCGAGTTTCCCTTGGCGAAAAAGAAAGTCCGACAGATAGGTCTGCTCGTTCCGGTAGCTGGCCTGGACCGCATCCATGTGCCCGCGAAAATGGGCCAGCACATCGGGATGGGCGCCGAGCTCGAACCGGTACACCGACGAGTTGCCGGTGATGCGCCTGCGTCTCCACGGCCGCGCATAGTCGTGAATGATCATGAACTCGCCGGGGTAGTCGAAGAAAACATCCAGGCCGCCCACCACGACGACGTCCAGGTCGATGAAGAGCGCCCGACCCCGCAGGCCGTGCAGGTCCTGCTCGAAGGTGGTCAGCTTCTTCCAGGCCCGATCGGGTTGTCCCGGCCGCAGTTCAAGGTCGAGCGGCGGTATCGGCAGGCACTGGACCTCGGCGCGGATGCCTTGCGCGTCGTCCGTCAGGCAGACGAAGTTGAACTCCCCGCTCAGGTGGCGGCGCACCATCGCGTAAAGGCGATTGACGTAGTCGGCACCGTACTTGGTGCCCCATTTCATGCAGATGACGTGACGCTGCGGCACTGCCGTCGGCTCGGCCGGCATCCTCAGTCTGCCTGCCGCCGCTTCTTGACCGACAGCACCTTCTTCGGCTTGGCGCGCTTGATGTTGCCGCCGGGGGTCAGCCGCTGATTGCCGAGCACGCGCAGCGTCTTGATCTCGGGACGCTGGCCGAAGCGCTTGCTGTACTTGACCACCTTGACGTCGCGCGGGCCGGGCATGCGGTCGTCGTCGACCGCACGTTCCTTGTCGGGAATGGGCCGCCACAGCACGAGCAGCTTGCCGATGTGCTGGATCGGCGCCGCGTCCAGCTCGTCGGCCAAGGTCTGCAGCATGGCTTCGCGTGCCGGACGATCATCGGAAAAAACGCGTACCTTGATGAGGCCGTGGGCGTTGAGCGCCGCGTTGGCTTCGTTCTTGACGGCCGGCGTCAGCCCGTCACCGCCGATCATCACGATCGGGTCCAGATGGTGCGCTTCGGAGCGGTGCACCTTGCGCTCGGCAGGGGTAAGTTGAATGGCGGGCATCCCCGTATTATCGAGCGTCAATGAATCCCAAATCCAAAAGCAAGAAGGTCAACAAGGCATGGCTTCACGACCATATCAATGACCCCTACGTGAAACTGGCAGCGCGGGAGGGGTATCGCGCCCGCGCCGCTTACAAGCTTAAGGAAATCGACGAGACGCTGGGCCTCATCAAGCCGGGCCACCTGGTGGTCGACCTGGGTTCCACGCCGGGTGCCTGGAGCCAGTACGCCCGCCGCAGACTATCGCCCGGCGGGGCTGCCGCCGGCGCGCTGGACGGCGTGATCATCGCGCTCGACCTGCTTCCGATGGAGCCCATTGAGGGCGTGACCTTTCTCCAGGGGGACTTCCGCGAGGCAGCCGTGCTCGAGCAGCTCGCGCAGGCAATGGCGGGTCGGCAGGCGGACGTGGTGATCTCCGACATGGCACCCAACCTGTCGGGCATCGCCTCGGCCGACACGGCCCGCATCGCTCATCTCGTCGAACTGGCCATCGACTTCGCGCGCCATCACATGACGCCGGAAGGAGCCCTCGTCGCCAAGCTGTTCCACGGCAGTGGCTACAGCGAGCTGACGCAACTCTTCAGGCGCAACTTTCGGTTGGTGAAGGCACTCAAGCCGAAGGCGTCGCGCGATAAATCATCGGAAACCTTCATGGTCGGCATCGGCCTGAAACCTGCCGATACCAGCTGATACGTTGGCCCCGTGCTCGTGTTGTGGCTTAAAAACCGCTCCCGTCCTATGGCCGCTCCAGGGGAATTCCGGGGTTCAGCAGGTTGAAAAGCCTAAAATGACCGCCAATTGCGTGCCCTAAGCGCGTTTTGTTTTTTTAGTGTCACGCGCTTTCGACTGGAGCTTCGTTTGAACAATCAGTGGTTTTCCAAAATTGCCGTATGGCTCGTCATCGCGATGGTGTTGTTCACTGTGTTCAAGCAGTTCGACACCCGCGGCGTTGCCGGCGCCGGCAATGTCGGCTATTCCGATTTCCTCGAGGAAGTTCGCGGCAACCGCATCAAGAGCGCCACCATCCAGGAAGGCCAGGGCGGCAGCGAGATCGTCGCGATCACCAATGACGACCGCAAGATCCGCACGACTGCCACTTACCTCGACCGCGGCCTCGTCGGCGACCTGATCGCCAACAACGTCAAGTTCGACGTCAAGCCGCGCGAAGAAGGCTCGCTTCTCATGACGCTGCTGGTGAGCTGGGGTCCGATGCTGCTGCTGATCGGTGTCTGGGTCTACTTCATGCGGCAGATGCAGGGCGGCGGCAAAGGCGGCGCATTCAGCTTCGGCAAGAGCAAGGCCCGCATGCTCGACGAAAACAACAACACGGTGACTTTTGCGGACGTCGCCGGCTGCGACGAGGCCAAGGAAGAAGTGAAGGAGGTCGTCGACTTCCTGAAAGACCCGGCCAAGTACCAGAAGCTGGGCGGTCGCATTCCGCGCGGCCTGCTGCTCGTCGGCCCTCCGGGTACCGGCAAGACCTTGCTGGCCAAGGGCATCGCCGGCGAAGCCAAGGTCCCGTTCTTCTCGATCTCGGGTTCGGACTTCGTCGAGATGTTCGTCGGCGTGGGTGCTGCGCGCGTTCGCGACATGTTCGAGAACGCCAAGAAGAACGCGCCCTGCATCATCTTCATCGACGAAATCGATGCGGTCGGCCGCCAGCGCGGCGCGGGTCTGGGCGGCGGCAACGACGAGCGCGAACAGACGCTCAACCAGATGCTGGTCGAGATGGACGGCTTCGAAACCAACCTCGGCGTGATCGTGGTGGCCGCCACCAACCGTCCCGACATCCTCGACGCCGCGCTGCTGCGTCCGGGCCGCTTCGACCGGCAGGTCTACGTGACGCTGCCCGACATTCGCGGCCGCGAGCAGATCCTCAACGTGCACATGCGCAAAGTGCCGCTTGGCCAGGACGTGAACCCGAGCGTGATCGCGCGCGGCACCCCCGGCATGTCCGGTGCCGATTTGGCCAACCTGACCAACGAGGCTGCGCTGATGGCGGCACGCCGCAGCGCCCGCGTGGTCGAGATGCAGGATTTCGAAAAGGCCAAGGACAAGATCTTCATGGGCCCCGAGCGCAAGAGCATGGTGATGCCTGAGGAAGAGCGCCGCAACACGGCGTATCACGAGTCCGGCCACGCGCTGCTCGGCAAGCTCCTGCCCAAGTGCGACCCGGTGCACAAGGTCACGATCATTCCTCGCGGCCGTGCACTCGGCGTGACCATGAGCCTGCCGGCGCAGGACCGCTACAGCTACGACCGCGAGTACATGCTGAACCAGATCAGCATGCTGTTCGGCGGCCGCATTGCGGAAGAGGTGTTCATGCACCAGATGACCACCGGCGCGAGCAACGATTTCGAACGCGCCACGCAGATCGCCCGGGACATGGTGACGCGCTACGGCATGACCGAATCGCTCGGCCCGATGGTGTACGCGGAGAACGAAGGCGAAGTGTTCCTCGGCCGCTCGGTGACCAAGACCACCAACATGAGCGAGCAGACCATGGAAAAGGTCGATGCCGAAGTGCGCCGCATCATCGACGAGCAGTACGCGCTGGCGCGCCGCCTCATCGAGGACAACAGCGACAAGATGCATGCGATGGCCAAGGCGCTGCTCGAATGGGAAACCATCGACACCGAGCAGCTCGACGACATCATGGCCGGCCGTGCGCCGCGTCCGCCCAAGGACTGGACGCCCCGCATTCCGCCTTCGGGCAGCGGCGGCGGCAGCGGTGGCACCCCGGTGGTCAATCCGGAACCGGCGCCCACTGCGGCCTGAGCATGGTGCGTTCGAAATCGACGGGGCCTCTGGCCCCGTTTTTTCGTTGGATCGGCGCATGACGGCAATCTGGCGCACCACGCGCTTTGCGATCGACCTCGCGCAGCCGCGGGTGATGGGCATCGTCAACGTGACGCCCGATTCGTTCTCCGATGGCGGATCGCATTCGTCCGCTGCCTCGGCGCTGCGGCATTGCGAAAAACTGATTGCCGATGGCGCCCACATCCTCGATATCGGCGGCGAATCGACACGGCCGGGCAGCCCTGCGGTGCCGCTCGACGTCGAACTCGCACGGTTGCTGCCGGTGGTGCGCGAGGCGGTCAAGCTGCAGGTGCCGGTTTCGGTCGATACCTACAAGCCCGAAACGATGCGTGCCGTGCTCGACCTCGGCGCCGACATCGTCAACGACATCTGGGCATTGCGCCGGCCCGGCGCGCTGAAGGTCGTGGCGGCGCACCCGTCGTGCGGCGTCTGCCTCATGCACATGCACCGCGATCCGCAGACCATGCAGTCGGCGCCGATGAGCGGCGAAGTGGTGACTGCCATCTGCGCCTTCCTGAAGCAGCATGCGCAAGAGCTGCTGGCGCTGGGTGTCGACCCCGCGCGCATCGTGCTCGATCCGGGTATCGGTTTCGGCAAGACGGTAGCGCAAAATTTCGCCTTGCTGGCGCGCCAGCGAGAGCTGCTGGCCGCGGGCTCGCCGCTCCTGGTCGGATGGTCGCGAAAATCTTCGCTGGGCAAGGTGGCCGGCATCGATGCGGCCGGCGACCGCATGGTGCCGAGCGTGGCGGCCGCGGTGCTGGCCGTGGAGCGCGGCGCGTCGGTCGTGCGGGTCCACGATGTGCGCGAAACTGTCGCGGCGCTGTCCATATGGAACGCGGCAAAACGAGAACAACAGAGGCAGGAGCCAGAACCATGACAAGAAAATACTTCGGAACCGACGGTATTCGCGGCACCGTCGGCATGCCGCCGATCACGCCCGACTTCGTGCTTCGGCTGGCGCATGCCGTCGGCCGCGTGCTCAAGAAGACCGAGGCGCGCCCGACGGTGCTGATCGGCAAGGACACCCGCATTTCCGGCTACATGCTCGTGTCGGCGCTCGAGTCCGGCTTCAATTCCGCCGGCGTCGATGTGGTGCTGCTGGGGCCGCTGCCGACGCCCGGTGTGGCCTACCTCACGCGCGCCCAGCGCGCCAGCCTGGGCGTGGTGATCAGCGCCAGCCACAACGCCTATCCGGACAACGGCATCAAGTTCTTCAGCGCCCAGGGCACGAAGCTGAGCGACGAATGGGAGCTGGCCGTCGAAGCCGCCCTCGAAGAGCCGCCCGTCTGGGCCGAGTCCTCAGAGCTCGGCAAGGCGCGCCGGCTCAACGACGCGCCCGGCCGGTACATCGAGTTCTGCAAGAGCACCTTCGCCAACGACCTCACGCTGCGCGGCATGAAGCTGGTGGTCGACGGTGCGCACGGCGCTGCCTATCAGGTGGCGCCACAGGTGTTCCATGAACTCGGTGCAGACGTGGTGAGCATCGGCTGCGCGCCCGACGGCCTGAACATCAACAAGGACTTCGGCGCCACCCATCCCGAAGCGCTGATCGAGGCGGTCCGGTCGCACGGCGCCGACTACGGCATCGCGCTCGACGGCGATGCCGACCGCCTTCAGCTGGTGGATGCGAGCGGACGACTTTTCAATGGCGACGAGTTGCTTTACCTGATGGTGATGGAACGCATCGAAAGAGGCGACAAGCCCTCAGGCGTCGTCGGCACGCTGATGACCAACAAGGCGATCGAGGTTGCGTTGCGCGGGCAGGGCATCGAATTCGTGCGGACGCGGGTGGGCGACCGCTACGTGCTGGAAGAACTCGAACGACGCCGGTGGCTGCTGGGCGGCGAGGGCTCCGGGCATTTGCTCGCCCTCGACCGCCACACCACCGGCGACGGCATCGTGAGCGCCTTGCAGGTGCTGCAGGCCTGCGTGCGCGGCGGCCGCCGCGTGGATGAACTGCTGGCCGGCGTGACGTTGTTTCCGCAGACGCTGATCAACATCCGGATGAGTCCGGGGTACGACTGGCGCTCGAACCAGGCGCTGGCCGACGAGACCGAGCGCGTCGAGGCCGAGCTCGGCGACGGCGGCCGGGTGCTCATCCGGGCCAGCGGCACCGAGCCGCTGCTGCGCGTGATGGTGGAAGCACGCGATGCCGCGCAGGCCGACACGTGTGCGCGACGGCTCGCGGCAACGCTGGACCTGCAGTGAAGACCGCCGCGGTGCGTGCCGTGCATGCGAGCACGATGCACAGTTTTTCGAAATTCGCCGAACCGGCGATTCGCCTCGTCGCAGGCCTCGGTGTCGAGGGCGACGCCCATGCCGGAACGACGGTCAAGCACCGGTCGCGCATTGCGCGCGATCCGAGCGCACCCAACTTCCGGCAGGTGCACTTGCTCCATGTCGAGCTGTTCGACGAGCTGATGAGCGCCGGCTTCACGGTGTGGCCGGGAGATCTCGGCGAAAACATCACGACCGACGGGTTGGACCTGCTGGGACTTGCAAGCGGCACGCGCCTGCATGTCGGCGCCGAAGCGGTGATCGAAGTGACCGGCCTGCGCAACCCCTGCAGCCAGCTCGACCGTTTTCAGCCCGGCCTGATGGCCGCCACACTTGCGCGCGATGCACAGGGCCGGCTGGTCCGCAAGGCGGGCGTCATGGGCATCGCCCTCGCCGGCGGCGAGGTGCGCGCCGGCGATCCGATTCGCGTGGAACGGCCGGCCGGTGAACCCAAAAAACTGGAGCCTGTGTGATCGACATCTTTATCGCGGACTACCGCAATCCCTTGCACGCCGAGGCCCTGGTCGAGCTTCTGGATGGGTACGCGCGCGATCCGGCGGGCGGGGGCGTGGCGCTTACCGCCGAGGTTCGCGCCGGCCTTCCGGAGGCACTGGCCCAGCGTCCGCAGGCTTTCAGCGTGCTCGCCCTAGACGGCGAACGGCCGGTCGGGCTTGTCAACTGCATCGAGGGCTTCTCCACCTTCGCGTGCAAGCCACTGGTCAACGTGCACGACGTCGTGGTGGTGGCGAGTCATCGCGGGCAGCGGCTCACCCAGCGCATGCTGGCACGGGTGGAAGTGGAGGCGCTCGCGAGGGGCGCCTGCAAGCTCACGCTCGAAGTGCTGACGGGCAACCGCAGCGCAATCAAGGCTTACGAGCGCGAAGGCTTTGCCGGCTTTCAGCTCGACCCGGCCTACGGCTCGGCCATCTTCCTGCAGAAGAAGCTGTAGCGCGGCCGCCGCCTAGAACCGGGTCACCGGGCTGTCGGCGTCGGTCTTGGCGGGCGCGTATTTGCCCAGCTCCCACTTGGCGATGGCATTGCGGTGCACTTCGTCCGGACCGTCCGCGAAGCGCAGCGTGCGCGCGCCGGCGTAGGCATAGGCCAGCGGGAAGTCGTCGCACATGCCGCCGCCGCCGTGCACCTGCATCGCCCAGTCGATCACCTGGCAGGCCATGCTCGGCGCGACCACCTTGATCATCGCGATCTCGGCCTTGGCCACCTTGTTGCCGGCCACATCCATCAGCCATGCGGCCTTGAGGGTGAGGAGGCGGGCCATGTCGATCTTGCAGCGCGCCTCGGCAATGCGCTCCTGCGTCACTGTCTGCGAAGCCACGGTCTTGCCGAACGCCACGCGCGACGATGCGCGCCTGCACATCAGTTCGAGCGCACGTTCGGCCAGCCCGACGAGCCGCATGCAGTGATGGATGCGTCCCGGGCCGAGCCGCCCTTGCGCAATCTCGAAGCCGCGACCTTCACCAAGCAGGATGTTGCCCACCGGCACGCGGACGTTCTCGAAATTCATCTCGACGTGGCCGTGCGGCGCATCGTCATAGCCCATCACGTTCAGCGGCCGGATGATGTTGATGCCCTTCGCGTCGGCGGGGATCACCACCATGCTCTGCTGCGAGTGCCGGGGTGCGTCGGGGTCGGTCTTGCCCATGGTGATGAAGACGGCGCAACGCGGATCTGCGGCGCCCGAGATCCACCACTTGCGGCCGTTGACCACGTACTCGTCGCCCTGGCGCTCGATGCGGGTAGCGACGTTGGTCGCATCGCTCGACGCCACGTCCGGCTCGGTCATCGCGAAAGCGGAGCGGATCTGCCCTTCGAGCAGCGGCTTGAGCCAGCGGGCCTTGATGTCCTCGGAGCCGTAGCGCGCGATGGTTTCCATGTTGCCGGTATCGGGTGCCGAGCAGTTGAAGGCCTCGCTGGCCCAAGGCACGCGTCCCATGATTTCGGCCAGCGGCGCGTATTCCTGGTTGGTCAGGCCTGCACCTTCGTAGCCGGAGGCGGCGGCGCTGTCGACCGGCAGGAACAGGTTCCACAAGCCTTGTGCCTTGGCTTTTTCCTTGACCTTCTCCACCGTCTGCAAGGCTGTCCAGCGCTTGCCGGCTGCCGTATTTGCCGCGAGTTCTGCGGAGTAGGCAGCCTCGGCCGGATAGATGTTGTCTTCCATGAAGGCGCTGACGCGCTTCTGCAGGTCCTTTGTCTTTGCCGAATATTCGAAATCCATGTTGTCTCCTTGAAGGTGAAAGGGCTCAGGCCTTTTGGGCGAACTGCCATGCCATTTCGGCCATCGGCCGCGCACCGCGGCCGGAGGCCACGGCTTGCTCGCTCGATGCTGTGCCGGCCTCGACCCGCTTGGCGATGCCTTGCAGGATCGCGGCCATCCGAAACAGGTTGTAGGCCTGGTAGAAATTCCAGTCGGCCGCCAGCGCCTCGGGCGTGGTGATGCCCGTGCGGTCGCAGTAGCTGCGGATGTACTCGCTCTCCGTCGGTATGCCCATGCTTTCGAGGTCGAGGCCGCCGATGCCGCGGAACGAGCCCGCGGCGATGTGCCAGGACATGCAGTGGTAGCTGAAGTCGGCCAGCGGATGGCCCAGCGTCGAAAGCTCCCAGTCAAGCACGGCGATCACGCGCGGCTCGGTGGCATGGAACATCAGGTTGTCGAGCCGGAAATCGCCATGCACGATCGATGTCATGGTCTCGTCGCGCGCACTGGCCGGTATGTGCGCCGGCAGCCATTCCATCAGCCGGTCCATCTCGGGAATCGGCTGCGTGACCGATGCCACGTACTGCCTGCTCCAGCGGCCGATCTGGCGTTCGAAGTAGTTGCCCGGCTTGCCGTAGCCGGCAAGACCGCGTTGTGCGAACTTGACCGTGTGCAGTGCGGCGATGACGCGGTTCATCTCGGCGTAGATGGCCCCGCGCCCGGCATTGCTCATGCCGGGCAGTGACTGATCCCAGAGCACCCTGCCGGCCATGAACTCCATGACGTAGAAAGCGCGGCCGATGATGCCTTCGTCTTCGCACAGGCAGTACATCCGCGGCACCGGCACGTCGGTGCCGGCAAGGCCGCTCATGACCTTGAATTCGCGTTCGACCGCATGCGCGGAAGGCAGCAGCTTCGCGACCGGGCCCGGCTTTGCGCGCATCACGTAGTTCTGCGTTGGCGTTACCAGCTTGTAGGTCGGGTTGGACTGGCCGCCCTTGAACATCTCGACGGTGAGCGGCCCCTCGAAGCCCTCGAGGTTTTCTTCGAGCCACGAGGTCAGCGCACCGACATCGAACAGGTGCTGCTTTGAGACGGCGCGGGTGCCGACGAAGTTGTCGAAATCCTGGGTCATGTCGCTGCGCTTCCTATTGATCGGCTTCGGAAATGCGCATCAGCGCTGCGCGGTCCAGCACCACCAGGCCACCCGGTTCGATGCGTATCGCGTCCTCGCGCTCCATCGCCTTGAGTTCCTGGTTCACGCGCTGGCGCGAGGCACCGAGCAGCTGGGCCAGCTCTTCCTGCGCCAGGTGCAGGCCGATGCGCATCTGGCTGCCGTCCGCCAGGCTGGGAATGCCGTAGCTGCGCACCAGATGGATGAGTTGCTTGGCGAGACGGGCGCGCAAGGGCAGGGTGTTCAGGTCTTCGACCAGGCCGAACAGCTGGCGTATGCGGCGCGCCTGCAGTCGCATCAGCGCTTCGTACAGCTCGACGTGGCTCGACAGGATCTTCTGGAAATCGGCCCGCGCGACGCACAGGATCGTTGTCTCGCCATGCGCGTAGGCATCGTGCGTGCGGCGGTCGCCGTCGAACATCGCCACGTCGCCGAACCAGATGCCCGGCTCCACGTAAGTCAGCGTGACCTGCTTGCCCGATACGGCCGTCGAGCTCACTCGCACCGCGCCTCTGGCGCAGGCGATCCACTGCTCGGGTGGATCGCCGCGGGCAGCGATCAGGTCGCCGTCTTTGTGGCGTTTGACGAAAGCACATCGGAGGATGTCGTGGCGCAGGGATGGGGAAAGGGAAGAGAACCAGCGACCACCATTGATCGCTTCACGTTCTTCGATAGTAAGAATGGGGTCGTCCATGGACTGTCCTGTGCGTGACTGAACTGCTCCGGGTTGTCGCGATAGCGACGCGCCGCTATGCGTAGCGAGGTGTCTCCTTGGCCAGGAATGCCGCGATTCCGATGCCGGCATTGGCGTGATGCAGGTTGCGCACGAAGTGGTCCCGCTCCTGCGCCAATTGCGCCGGCAGCGTCGCGCCGCGTGCTTCGCTGAGCAGCTCCTTGATGCTGGCAAGCGCATTCGGCGCGCGGGCATTGAGCCGGTCGGCCAGCTTGAGTGCAGTCGCCAGCGCCTGGCCGTTTTCGGCGATCTCGTTCACCAGCCCGAGCGCGTGCAGCCGGGCTGTCTCGATTCGTTCGCCGCCCATCAGCCATTCGCTGGCCAACTGCCGCGGCAGCGCCTGCGCCAGGTGCCAGCTCATGCCGCCGTCGGGCGACAGCGCCACGTTGCTGTAGGAGGCTGCAAATACCGCATCGCGTGCCGCCACGATGAAGTCGCATGCCAGCGCCAGCGAGAAACCGGCGCCAGCGGCCGCGCCTTCGACCGCCGCGATGACCGGCTTGGGGAAGGTGCGGATCGAGTCGATCCAGTTGTGCAGCGCCTCGATGCTCTCTGCCTGCACCGCGGGCTCGCGCTCGCGGTTGGCCGACAGGCGCTGCAGCGAGCCACCGGCGCAGAACCACGCGCCTTCGCCGACCAGGATCACGCTGCGGACCTCGTCGCTGTTCTCGGCACCGTTGAGCGCCTCGATGCCGGCGGCATACATCTCCGGGCCGAGCGCGTTGCGTTGGGAAGGGTTGGAGAGCGTGAGCACCATCGTGTGCCCCTCGCTCGTGCTTTTGAGTTCTGCGGTCATCGTGGATGCCTCCTACTCTTCTTCATGCGTGAGGCTCAGGCCCAACGCGCCGCGGCGGCGCAGCCATGGGCTCGGGCGGTAGCGCGGATCGCCGTAGACGGTCTGCAGGTTGAACAGAACTTCCAGCACGTTGGTCGGCCCGAGCGCGTCGCCCATCGCCAGCGGTCCCTGCGGATAGCCGAGGCCGAGCCGCACCGCGGTGTCGAGATCGGCGGGCGAACAGACGCGCTGCTGGCACATGTCGGCCGCGATGTTGACGATGGTCGCGACCACGCGCTGCGTGACGAAGCCGCCGCTGTCGCGGATCACGCTCACCGGCTTGCCGTCCCGTGCGAAGAGCGCATGGGCGGTGTCTCGCATGTCGCGCCGGGTCGCCGGGTTGGTGGCGAGCACGCGCCGCTTCGTGGCTGCATCGTCCATCATGAGGTCGATGCCGACCGTGCGCGTTGCGTCGAGCCGCTCCACCGCGGCAACGGTGGTCACGTCGAAACCCAGTGGGGCGACCAGGATCAATGCGGCCGACGACGGCGTCGCGCCCGATTCGAGCTGCGCTCCGAGCGCATGCACGAGCCGCAGCAGGTCTGGTCTGCGTGCCGCGCGCGGCGACACCCATACCGCGGGTGTGAAGTCGACCGTGGGTGCGGGCGGCTCGGTCGCCTGTTGCGCCACGCCGTCGACATAGCGATAGAAGCCTTCGCCCGTCTTGCGGCCGAGGGCGCCGGCGGCAAGACGCTGCGCGGTGATCACGCTGGGCCGAAAACGGGGCTCTTCGTAGTACTGGCGGTAGATCGATTCCATCACCGGATGGGACACATCGAGCGCGGTCAAGTCGAGCAGCTCGAACGGGCCGAGGCGAAAGCCGGCCTGGTCCTTGAGGATGCGATCGATCGTCGCGAAATCGGCGACGCCTTCCCCGGCGACACGCAGTGCTTCGGTGCCGTAGCCACGGCCCGCATGGTTGACGATGAAGCCGGGCGTGTCCTTGGCCTGCACGGCGCTGTGGCCCATCTGCGCCGCGTATCCGGCCAGCTGCCTGCAGACGGCATCGTCGGTCTTGAAGCCGGCCACGACCTCGACCACCTTCATCAGCGGCACCGGGTTGAAAAAGTGGAAGCCGGCCATGCGCTGGGGATGGTCCAACGCGGCCGCGATCGCAGTGACGGACAACGAGGAGGTGTTGGTCACCAGCGTGGCCGAGGGCGCCACGACTGCTTCGAGTTCGCGAAACAACTTTCGCTTGACCTCGAGGTCCTCGATCACTGCTTCGATCACCAGATCGCAGCCCGCGAGCGCCTGCAGCGATTGAGCAACGCCGAGTCGCGAAGACAGTGCATCGCGCTGGGCCTCGTCGAGCCTGCCCTTCTCGTGCTGCTTCTGCCACTGCGCCAGGACGGCATCGCGTCCGCGCGCCGCTGCGCCATCGAAGCTGTCCAGCAGCATCACTTCACTGCCCGCTTGGGCGGCGATCTGCGCAATGCCGCGCCCCATGGCACCGGCGCCTATGATCCCGACCTTGGAATAGTTCACAGTCATTTGATAATTGTCTCTCTCGGGGTGTTCGGCATGAATGGTCATGCCAGAATGTGTCAACTTTCGACTGCATTTTTCAGCTCATTTTGCAATTTCCTCGCCTCGCGGCAGCCCTGTTTCTACTCGGGTTCGCACTTGACTCGACAGCCTTGACGATCGGGCGCCCCCAAGGGGCCGTCTGGATCGGCAAGCCGCTCGACGTGGTGATTCCGCTGACCCTGGACGCGGCGGAGGCGGGCGGTGCGTTGTGCCTGGAAGCCGAGGTGCTGCAAGGCGACACGCGCATCGCCGATCGCAGCGTGACTGTATCGCTCGAACCGGGAGCGACACCCGGCGCTGCGCGGATGCACATCCGCTCGACCGTCACGGTGGACGAGCCGGTGGTCACGGTGACTGCGCGTGCGGGATGCGAAATGAGGTCGACCCGCAGCTACGTGCTGCTGGCCGATGTTGCGTCCGAAATAACGCCGCCTGCAGTTGCATCGGCAACGCCACGTGCGTTGCCCCAGACCGCACCGGCACCGGCACCCGTTCGTCGCAGTGCTGCACCGAGCCAGGGCGAAGGTCGTGCGTCCACCTCGAGTGCACAGCCATCGGCTCGGCAAGGCGCTGCATCCGCGCCTGGTGCGCGTCGCGCGGCCGCGGCGCCTGCATCGGCCACCGCACCTGCGCAGCCGCGGCGCCCCGCGGCGGCGCAAACGCCATCGTCCGCGGCTGTTGCTGCGCCGCCCCGGCAGCCCGTCGCCGGTGGCGCACGGCTTCAGCTGGACGCTTTGGAACCCGTGCCCGCAGCGCAGCCCGGCCTCAGGACCACGCCCCAACTGACGCCGCCCTCGGTTGAAGACCTTGCCCGCCGTTCAGAAGCGGCTGCCCAGTGGCGCACGCTCAATGGCGAGGCGGGCGCGACGCGGAGCGAAACGCAGCGCATGCAGGCGCTTGAAGCCACGCTGGCTGCGCTGCGCGAGCAAACGGCTCAGAACCAGCGCACCTTGCTCGCGCTGCAAAGCGAACTCGCACAAGCCCGCGAAAGCCGCTACAGCAATCCACTCGTTTATGCACTCATCGTTCTGTTGCTGATCGCGCTTCTGGCGATGGCGCTGCTCTGGCGACTGGCCCGTCGCGCCGCGGCGCCGGCGTGGTGGGGCGAGATGCCGACGAGAGACCGCGGCAGTCGGAGGGGCCCCGACTCGACCAACGAACGGTTCGACGACGACGGCCCGGCGAGCAAGGACCGATCGTCGGCGCGGCGCAGTGCGAACGCCACCACTTTCGGCGCTGCTTCGTTTGCCGATGCGGAACCCGAGCCGGACAGTGGCTTCGACGAGCCCGATGCCCACCTGGTGCGAACGCCGGATGGCGCCCCGGCGCGTTCCGTCAACACCGAGGAACTGTTCGACGTGCAGCAGCAGTCGGACTTTTTTCTTTCGCTCGGTCAGCACGACCAGGCCATCGCAGTGCTGCGGGAGCACATCGCAACCAATCCCCAGACCAGCGCGCTGGCCTACCTGGACCTGCTGCGTATATTCCATTCGCTGGACCGCAGGGACGACTATGCGCGCCTGGCGGAAGAGTTCGAGCGTGCTTTCAATGCCGATGTACCGGTGTTCGACGCGTTCAACGAGACGGGCAGAGGCCTCGAGCACTATCGCGGCGCACTGGCGCGCATCGAGTCGCAGTGGCCCGCCCCTGGCACCCTGGCGCTCATCGAAGAACTGGTGTTCCGCAAGCCCGGCGTGCATGAGGACGAAGCCTTCGACCTGGCCGCATACCAGGAGCTCTTGCTGCTCTATTCGGTCGCGAAGGAAGTGATCGATCCAGACAGCGCGCCGCCGGCACCGGTGACGCCGCATTCGTTCGCCGACACCTTCGGGCACGACCAGCTGGCGACGACGCCAGCGCCGCTCGGACAGAAGATGCCGTCGCCCGCCGTGCAGGGCGGCCCCATGCTGCCGCCCGCGATCTACGACGCCATCGACGAGAGCTTGCCGGGCACCGGGCAGCCGGGGCATGCACCGGCCCCGAGCGGCGCGTCGGCGCCGGTTCGACCCGGTCTCGACATGGATCTCGGCGAGTTCGACAAGACCGCTTTCGAAACCATGCCCGCGCCGATCGAGCCGCCCGCTGCGCCGTCGCCGTCGAGCGATCCGCATGTGATCGATTTCGAGCTTTTCGATCCTGAGACCGAGGCCGACATCGCGCCCCGGCCGGTGCGACCGGTCAAGCGCTGAGTGTCTGTGCCGGGCGCCGTGCCCGGTCAGCGAGCGTGCTGAGCGCGAGCGCGCAAAGCACCGTCGCAAAGCCGACCCAGTTCATCCAGGCCACGGCGTCGTTGGCCAGCAGCCATCCGCCGGCTGCGGCGCCTACCGCCTGCCCCATGTAGATTCCAGAACTGTTGAGAGCCACCGATGCAGATGCATGCGCCGGTGCGAGGCCGACCAGCCGCGCCTGTTGCACCGAGTTGGCCGCGAAGCAGCCCAAGCCCCACGGCACCAGGATCAGGGTCAGCCATCCGAACGTGACACCCAGTGGCCACAGCAGCAAACTCAGCGCAATCAAGGTGGCGGTGAACAGCAGCATGCGCGAAGCGCCCAGCCGGTCGATGTAGCGGCTCACGAGCACGTTGCCGACCAGGCCGCATGCGCCGAACCAGGCCCACATCAAGCCGAGCGCAGTGGCGTCCGCGCCGAGCGTCTGCCGCAGGACGGGTGCAAAGTAGCTGAACAGAACGAACTGGCCTGCGCCCAGCAGCGCAGTGACACCCACCACGCCCATCAACAGCGGGCTCTTGAAAACCTGCCCCCAGGCGGCGCGTGAAAGCGCAGCGGGTCGAATGCCGACGGGCAGCTTGTGCCAGATCCAGGCGGCGCTCAGCACGGAAAGGAGCGCCACCGCCGCGAACGCCGTGCGCCAGCCGAAGTGCCCACCGATGAATGCGCCGATCGGGAGGCCCAGCACGGACGCCATGGACCAGCCCAGGAAGACGAAAGTGACGGCGCGGCCGCGCTGTTCGGGCGGAACCAGCAAGCCGGCGCATGCGGCAGCCTGTGCGGTGAACACGGCCGGTGCGATGACGGTCAGCATGCGTACCACCAGCAGCCCGCCGAAGCTCGGCATCGCCGTCGCGAGCAGATGCCCGGCCGCGTACCAGAGCATCGTGCAGGCGAGCAGCAGCCGGCGGTCCCAGCCGGCGAACACGGCCGCGAGCAACGGAGCACCGAGGCACATCACGATGGCGCTCGCAGTGATCAGCTGGCCCGCGCTGGCAGCGCTCACATGCAGCGATGTGCTGAGTTCGTTGAGCGTGCCGGGTACCACCATCACGCCGGTGCCGATCGCGAAATTGCCTGCCAGCAGGGCCCACAAGGCTGCCGGCAGGGCAGGCCGCTTCAACGGCGGACCTGTAGCGCGCCGGGATTGACGATGTTGGTCGGATTGCCCTTGATGAAGCTGACGACGTTGTCGAAAGCCTGACCGAAATACAGCTCGTAGCTGTCCTGCTCCACATAGCCGATGTGCGGTGTGCAAATGCAGTTTTCGAGCCGCAACAAGGCGTGGCCCTGCAGCGGTGGTTCGCTCTCGAACACGTCGATTGCAGCCAATCCGGGCCGGCCGCGGTTGAGCGCCGCGAGCAGCGCGTCCTGTTCGATAAGTTCGGCGCGCGAGGTGTTTACGAACAAGGCGGTCGGCTTCATGCGGGACAGATCTTCCAGCGTCACCAGGCCGCGCGTTTCCGGCGCCAGTCGCAAATGGATGGACAAAACGTCGGCTTCGCTGAAGAAGGTTTCGCGGTTCGACGCGACCTGAAAACCGTCGGACCTCGCACGCGCGCAACTCTCTTCGCGCCCCCAGATCACGACCTGCATGCCGAAAGCCTGCCCGTATCGAGCGACCAGCTGTCCGATGCGTCCGTAGCCCCAGATGCCGAGCGTCTTGCCCTTGAGCACCGAGCCGAGCCCGAAGTTGGGCGGCATGGATGCGGACTTCAGCCCCGATTGCTGCCAGGCACCGTGCTTGAGGTTGCTGATGTACTGCGGCAGGCGGCGCATGGCCGTCATGATGAGTGCCCAGGTCAGCTCTGCCGGCGCAAGCGGCGAGCCCGTGCCTTCAGCCACCGCGATGCCCTGCTCGGTGCAGGCGGGCACGTCGATGTGCCCACCGACCCGGCCGGTCTGCGAGATGAGTTTCAGTTTGGGCAGCTTCTCGATGAGTTGACGCGAGATGTGCGTGCGTTCACGAACCAGCACGATCACGTCGGCGTCCTTGAGCCTCACTGAGAGTTGGCCGATGCCTTTGACGGTGTTGGTGTAAACCTTGGCCGCGTAGGCATCGAGTTTGGCAGCGCAGCGCAGCTTGCGCACCGCGTCCTGGTAGTCGTCGAGGATCACAATATTCATGGCACGCAATTGTGCCTCGCACCACCGCGATGTTCATGATCAATGCAATCGGGCGATCCTCAGTCCTGCGTCTGCTGCCTCCAATGCAGCCAGGCGGTCGAGTTCTGCGCAGACATCGGCCATGCGTCCCGAGATGACCACGCGGCCAGCGCTTTGGCCGGGCTGCTGCGCATCGACCGTTCGAACAACGCGCAGGGGGCGTGCCGGCGCTGCCGGGCACCCACCCGTCGAGGTGACCGGTCTTGAAGGACAACTCGGGCGTATGCCGACATAGCGCAGCACGAATGAACGGCTGCGGCGCGAAGGTATCCAGCGTGCCAACGATTGCAGTGGCGTGAACAGATCAGCAAGGCTGAGGAGGGCGATTCCCATGTGAACTCCAGAATGTCAGAGGTTGAACACAGGCAGGATTGCTTGATCGGCCTCGACAGGGTGATGGCTCCGGCCATACGCCCGCCACCTGTCGCGGCCGGTTGCACATGCACTCGCATGCGCGAGATCGGGCGACGGCCTACATGAGCATCGTGTTGCGGATCAGGCCGACCGCGAGACCTTCGATCTCGAACGGCTCGCCGGGTTGGACGACGATGGTCGGATAGTCGGGATTTTCGGCGTGCAGTTCGATGACCTGCTTGTTGCGCTTGAGGCGCTTCACCGTGACTTCGTCTCCGAGCCGCGCAACCACGATCTGGCCGTTGCGGGCTTCTTTGGTCGCCTGCACGGCGAGCAGGTCCCCGTCCATGATGCCGGCGTCGCGCATCGACATGCCACGAACCTTGAGCAGGTAGTCCGGCTGGCGCTGGAACAGCGTGTTCTCGACGTAGTAGGTCTGGTCGACATGTTCCTGCGCGAGGATGGGTGAGCCGGCGGCGACTCGGCCGATCAGGGGCAGCGCGAGCTGCGCCATGCCTGGCAACGACAGGGAGAACTGGTTGTTGCGGGATTCGTTCAGTGCGCGAAGCGCATCGCCCTTGAGGCGGATGCCGCGCGAGGTGCCGCTCACCAGCTCGATGACGCCCTTGCGGGCCAGCGCCTGGAGGTGTTCTTCGGCAGCGTTGGCGGACTTGAAACCCAGTTCGGCGGCGATTTCTGCACGCGTGGGCGGGGCGCCGGTGCGCGCAATGGCGCTCTGGATCAGATCGAGAATCTGCTGCTGGCGGGCGGTAAGCTTGATGGCGAACTGCATGATGACTCCTTGCGGGCACTGGCTGAATATCCAGTAGCTGTATTTTTAACCAGTTTCCGAAAGTTGGCAAGCCATGGATTCCATCCCTCGACACGGTGTTCGCCGGGTGATCGTTCTGGGCACCGGTGGCACCATCGCGGGCCGGGCTGCGGTTGCGGGCGACAACATCGGCTACAAGGCAGGCGAGGTGGCCGTGGCCGAGTTGCTCGGGGGCATCGATGCACCGCCCGGCGGCTCGCTCTCGGCGGAACAGGTCGCGCAGGTCGACAGCAAGGACATGGGTTTCGAGATCTGGCGCACCCTGGCCGGCCGTTGTGCTCACTGGCTCGCGCAGCCCGATGTCGCGGGCATCGTGATCACCCACGGCACCGACACCCTGGAGGAAACTGCTTTCTTCCTGCAGTCGGTGTTGGCGCCATCGAAGCCGGTGGTGCTGACCTGCGCGATGCGGCCCGCAACCGCGCTCGCGCCCGACGGTCCGCAGAACGTGCGCGATGCGATTTCTGTGGCGGCATGTGCGGGTGCACAGGGCGTCGTCGCGGTGTGTGCGGGCACGGTGCACAGCGCGTTCGATGTCCAGAAGGTCCACACCTACCGGCTGGATGCCTTCAGTTCCGCAGATGCGGGGCCGGTGGCGCGCGTCGAGGAAGGCGCAGTGCGCCGCCTGAGGAACTGGCCGACGTCTTCGCCCGAGGCCGCGCATCGCATCTTCGAACGCATGGCCGACGCGTCGCACCTGCCGCGTGTCGAGATCCTGATGAGCCATGCGCAGGCATCGGGCAGCATCATCGATTCGCTTTTGAATGAACGCGAGTCCGATGCTGCCGGCGCAATCCGCGGCCTGGTGCTCGCAGCGACCGGCAACGGCACGCTGCACCATGCGATCGAGGCAGCCGCCTTGCGCGCGCAGGCCGCGGGCGTTTGCGTCGTGCGCTCGACCCGGTGCAGCGAGGGCCGCATCCTGCCGCGTCCGGACGCGCCCTTGCGAGACGCTGGCGCGCTGACGCCGGTCAAGGCTCGCATCGCATTGATGCTTGAACTGCTGGCTGATCAAGAAAGACAGGGCGACTAGCCATGTTCAGCGCGCTGCAATCGCATCCATGGGCGTATCCCGCATTGGAGGCGGTGCACATCGTCGGCATCGCGCTCTTGCTCGGCAATCTGGTAGCGCTCGAAATGCGGGTCTTCGGGCGGGGCGCCGCCCTGCCGGTGCTCGCGATGGCAAGGTTGTCGCTGTCGATCGCTGCCGGTGGCTTCCTGCTGGCAGCAGGCAGCGGCTCGTTGATGTTCGCGACCCAGCCGGGCGAACTCCTTGCCAACCGTACGTTCGTCATCAAGATGGGCTTGCTGGTGGCCGCCGGTGCAAATGCCGCCTGGTTCCATGCGCGAGGCTCACTGCACAAACTCGACGCGCTGGCGCGGGTACAGATGTTGTTGTCCACTGCGATCTGGCTGGCCGTCGTGTTCTGCGGCCGTTGGATCGCTTACTGAGAAGGAGCCCGGATGAAACGCCGTCGTATCGTCATTGCCGCTGCATCGCTTCCGGTGCTCGCGCCGCTCGCCTGGGCACACCATGGCTGGAGCAGCTTCGATCAGGACCGCCCGATCTACCTCGAGGGCAAGGTTGTGCGCTCGCGCTGGCAGAACCCCCATGCCGAACTGATGATCGAAGTGACGCCCGGCTTGAAGGTGCCGGCGGATCTTGCGAAGCGGGCGGTGCCGGCGCAGAGCTCGCCGGTGGACGGGCCGGCGCTTCTTGCAAAGGCGGCCGTGCCGCGTCGCACCGACCGTCAATGGGAGATCGAATTGGCGCCGCTGACGCGCATGGAAGCGTGGAAGGTCGCTGAGGTAAAGGCCGGCGACACCATCTCCGTCGTCGGCTTTACCTTCAAGGAAGAGAAGGGCGAACCGGTGCTGCGGGTCGAGTACCTGTTCGCCAACGGCAAGGCGTACGGGCTGCGCTCCAGCCCGGCCTGATCAGGCGCTCAGTGCGGTCAGCGCGCGCTGGGTGATCTCTTCGACGGTACCCACGCCGCTGATGATCCGGTATTTTGGCGCCGCGGCCGGGTCCGCCTTGGCCCAGGCCGCGTAGTAATCGACCAGCGGCCGGGTTTGCTGGCTGTAGACCTCGAGCCGCCTGCGCACGGTTTCTTCCTTGTCGTCGTCGCGCTGGACCAGGTCTTCACCGGTCAGATCGTCCTTGCCTTCGGTCTTGGGCGCATTGAACTTGACGTGATAGATGCGGCCCGATGCCGGATGCGATCGGCGTCCGCTCATGCGCTCGATGATGTCGGCGAAAGGGACATCGATCTCGAGCACGTAGTCGAGCTTGATGCCTGCGGTGCGCAATGCGTCGGCTTGCGGAAGGGTGCGCGGAAAACCGTCGAACAGAAAACCCTGGGCGCAGTCCGGAAGCGCGAGGCGTTCCTTGACCAGATCGATGATCAGGTCGTCGCTCACCAGCGCGCCCGATGCCATGACCGCCTTGGCCTGAAGTCCGAGGGGCGTACCGGCCTTGACGGCAGCGCGCAGCATGTCGCCGGTCGAGATCTGGGGGATTGCGTATTTCTGGCAGAGAAAGGCAGCTTGCGTGCCCTTGCCCGCACCGGGGGCGCCCAACAAAATCAGTCTCATGGTGTCCTTGGACGTTTCTTCGATTTCTGTCGCGCCACGAGCATCGAAAAACGACGCCGACGGGCGGAGTTGCATCGAGGATAGCATGCGTCCCGAGGCCTCCGAGACGCCGCGAAGGGCCTCAATCAGCCCGTGGCGAGCAGTGCGCGAACGCGTTCCAGATCGTCCGGCGTGTCGATGCCCGGACCAGGCGCGTGGGCGCTGACGTACACCGCGATCCGGTATCCGTGCCAGAGCGCCCGCAGTTGTTCCAGGGCTTCCAGGCCTTCGACCGGCGCCGGCGGCAAATGGGGAAACTGCCGCACGAAGCCCGCGCAGTAGCCATAGATGCCGATATGGCGCAGCGGCGCGGGAGACGAAGGCAAAGTCGTCGGCCCTTCGGCGGCAAAGCCGTCGCGCCACCACGGAATCGGCGCACGACTGAAATAGAGGGCGTTGCCACGCGTATCGAGCACGGCCTTCACCACATTCGGGTTCATGAAATCGGCCAGCGAGTCGATGACGTGGACGGCGGTGCTCATCGCTGCGTCGGGATGCGAGGCGAGTGTCTGCGCCACGGCGTCGATCAATGCCGGATCGATCAGCGGCTCGTCGCCCTGCACGTTCACCACGATGGCGTCGTCGGGCAACCCGAGTTGTGTGCAGGCTTCGGCGAGGCGGTCGCTTCCGCTCTGGTGATCGGTGCGTGTGAGCAACGCCTCGATGCCGTGCTCTGCGCACGCGCTGACGATGCGCGCGTCGTCGGCCGCCACCAGAACCCGTTCGGCGCCGGACTGCTGCGCTCGCCGTGCGACACGAACCACCATCGGCAGGCCGGCGATATCGGCCAGGGGCTTGTCGGGGAGCCGGCTCGAGGCGAGCCGCGCAGGTATCAGGACGGTGAAACGCGGAATCAAAGGCCCAGCTCTTCGTCGGAAAGAACGCGCGCTTCGGTTTCGAGCAGCACCGGAATGCCGTCGCGCACTGGATAGGCGAGGCGGGCGCTGCGCGATGCGAGCTCCTGCTTCTCGGGGTGCCACGTGAGCGAGCCCTTGGTCACGGGGCAGACGAGCAGTTCAAGCAGCTTGGTGTCCATCGGCCGATGATAGCTTTGCATCGAGCGCTTCGAAGAAGGCTGGTTCAGGGACGAACACGAGCGGTATCGCCAGCGCCTCGGGCTGCTTGCGCCACAGTTTCACCGCATCCTTTTCGGTGCACAGCAGCAAGAAGTCGGCGCCGGCCGGCGGCGCCCAGTCGTCGAAGTTGTCGTGATCGGGCAATGCGATGCATTGCTGAGGCGCCAGGCCGCGGTCGCGCAGCATTTGAAAGAACGCTTCGGGCTTGGCGATGGCCGCGACGGCGACGAGCGTCTTGCCGGCAAGCGATGCGAGCGGAACCGTTGTGCCGTCGCGGTGCAGCGCATGGTCGGCCAATGCGCGCCTGGCGGTGAAGCCAGCGAAAGCGGGCGCCGCGCCGGTGTGGAGCACCAGATCGCAACGCCGCGGCCAAGGCTCGCGCAAGGGGCCGGCCGGAAGCAGCCATCCATTGCCGATCCCGCGATCGTCGAAGACGCAGATCTCGATGTCGCGTGCCAAGGCGAGATGCTGCAAGCCATCGTCGCTCACGAGGATCTGCGTGTCGGCATGACGCGCGAGCAAGGCATGCGCCGCTTCGGCGCGCTGCCGTGCGACGAACACCGGCGCGCCGGTCGACCGGCGGATCAGCACAGGCTCGTCGCCGACGTCGCTCGGGTCGCTGTCGTCCTGCACTGCACGGCAATCGCTTGTGGTTCGTCCGTGGCCGCGCGACACCACGCCGACCTTCAGTCCGCGAGCCTGAAGATGCCGCACGATAGCCATCACCACCGGCGTCTTGCCGGAGCCGCCGGCGATCACATTGCCGACCACGATGACCGGCACGCCGACCCGTTGGGCGGACAGGATTCCGAAGCGGTAGAGCGCGCGGCGAACGCCGGCCACCGCACCGAAGGGCAGCGACAGCGGCCACAGCAGTCGAGCGAGCGCGCCTCGACGCAGCCAGGCCGTCTGCAGGCTCAAGGCTGGCGGCCCGCCTGCGCGGCGGATTGCGTGGCGAACGTGATCTGCATGAGGCCGATGCGCCGTGCCGCTTCCATGACGGTGATGACTGACTGATGCGCCGCGCTGGCATCGG